>CAYRQW010000030.1:0-15604 GCA_964426505.1 uncultured Caldisericota bacterium | reverse complement strand
CCGTTCTCGCTCCAGCGACTTGATCGGCATGAGCGCGAAGGAACCGAATGGCCGACTCCTGCGTGGTGAACTCGAGAACGAGCGCATGCCTCGATTCCTTGACGGAGGAGACGCCGAGTGGAATCAGCGAGAGTTCGAGACGCTTCAGGGCGAAGATCCCTGATACCTCTTCAGGAAGCACTCCATAACGATCGGCAGTCCGTTCTTCGAGAGCCGCCAGATCCTGGACACCGGCCCGCTCGACACCGTTGTAGAGCGCCAGCCGTTCCCCTGAATCGGCCACGTAGGTCTCAGGGATGAAGGCCGACATTCCGAGGATGATCACAGGCTTCGCGACGGGTTCCGAGTACTGGCCCCGTATCCTCATGATCTCTTCCTCGACCATCGATAGGAACATGTGGTATCCGACGTCCGAGAACCGGCCGCTTTGCTTCACGCCCAGGACATCGCCGGCCCCGCGAAGCTCCAGGTCCTTGAGAGCAACTTGCAGGCCGGCCCCGAAATCCACGGCCGAGGTGATGGCCTCGAGACGCTTGTATGCCAGCGATTCGCGCATGACTCCGTGGGAATGGAAGATGTAGGCGTAAGCATGGCGTTGGGCGCGGCCCACCCTCCCGCGCAACTGATAGAGCTGTGCAAGCCCAAAACGCTCTCCTTCGTCCACAATGATCGTGTTGACGTTGGGGAAGTCGAGCCCCGCTTCGATAATAGTGGTCGAAAGAAGAATGTCATACTTGCCTTCGTAGAAGTCCAGCATGATCTGTTCAAGGACCTCGCTCCTCAACTGCCCATGCGCAACCGCGATGCGAGCCTCCGGGAACAGCCGGGCAAGCAGGGTGAATCGTGCATCGATGTCCATGATACGGTTGTGCACGAAGTACACCTGCCCATGACGCTCCAGTTCAGCCCGAACGGCACGTGTCAACTGCTCCTCGTCGAAAGGCATCAGGAACGTCCTGATGGGATACCGGCCAATCGGTGGCGTATTGATCAGAGAGATGTCCCGGATACCCACGATAGAAGACTCCAGCGTTCGTGGAATAGGCGTGGCGCTGAGAGTGAGCACGTCGACTTCGGCCTTCATCTTCTTGATCTTCTCCTTGTCGAGAACGCCAAAGAGCTGTTCCTCGTCCACGATCATGAGGCCGATGTCCTTGAAGTCGCCTGCCATGTTCAGAACCTTGTGTGTGCCAACAGCGATATCGACACCCCCCTCGTGGAGGAGCTTGCGATCGGCCGTCAATTCCCTGGAACCCACCATCCTCGAGAACAATGCTACCTTGTACCCGATGGGCTCAAAACGAGCCTCGATGTTGCGGAAGTGCTGCATCGCCAGGATGGTCGTCGGAGCGACGACGGCAACCTGCTTGCCGTTTGCGACGGCTCGCGCGGCAGCGCGTATGGCGACCTCGGTCTTCCCGAAACCAACGTCACCGCACACTAGTCGATCCATCGGCTTGCCAGCTTCCATGTCGCTCAGGACGTCGGCGATGGCCTTGGACTGATCAGGAGTCAACTCGTAGGCGAAGGCGTCGACGACCGGTACTTCCAGCTCCGGGTTCGGCTTGAACATGAAGCCTTCGCGGGCATGCCGCCTGGCAGCAGTCTCAAGCAGCTCGTGAGCGATGCGGCGAGCGTCTTCAGCGGCTTCCTTGCGAGCCCGCTTCCATTTCCTCGACCCCGGTTCGTCGAGAGTTATCTCCGTACGATCCCCGACGTACTTCTCCAGGTACCCCAGACGTTCGACAGGCACATGGAGCAGCGAGCGATCCTTGTACTCCAGCGAGATGTAGTCCCGGGTGACACCGTCGATCGTCATGGCGGTCATGCCCCGGAACAAGCCGATGCCGTAATCCCGGTGGACGACGTAATCCCCTTCGTGCAGGTCTTCGAGGCGCGAGATGGCCTGCGAGAAGCGTGTCGTCTTCTTGGGACTCGTTGTTGCCTTCGGGAACAGTTCCTTGTCCGTGAGGACAACGAACCCCTCTGCAGCAAACCCAGCCGAAAGGAAGCCCTTTATGACGGACAGCCTGGACATGACGGTTGGATCCTCGAGAGTGTCCATGATCAGATGGCGAGCCTTGTCGGGATTCCATGACACGACGTCGATCGCATTCTCTCCGGGAGCGTGGAGATCGAGGTATGCGCCAAGCGAAGCTGACAGCGCCAATGGGGGCAGCTCGCGGGAAGCCGGTGTCAGGGCATTCTGGATTGAGGCAGCCGTGAGCGAAACCGACTGCGTAAAACGGCCAAGAGCCCGCCGGGCAGTTTGCTCCACCCGGTCGAGCGCGTCGGAAGACGGCGCAAAGCCTGCTTGAACAGTCCGGTCGAGCAGTTCCCGGGCAGAGTCGAAGATCTGCCTCAGTTCGGCTTCGAGATCGACGTCGGCATACACCACGACGGCACGGGGTCCGAGCAACCTGCCCAGGCCCCCACACATGCGCTCGGGATCGCCATACTGATAGAGGAAGTAGTTGACGCCCCTGCTGTTCGTCGTGGACATGAAGGACTCCAGATCCTCAAGAAAAGTGGCATCCTGTTCCTCTGTTCCCTCACGAGCTGTACGCTCCTTGCTCCATCGCTCTGCAGCCATGGTGGCAAAACTCTGCCTCGCTTGCCGGTCGAGCACGACGGGGTATGGCGGCAGGATTCCGACCGAGGGCACAGGTTCGACGGACTGCTGTGTCACGGGGTCGAACAGCTTGATGCGGCTGATGACATTGCCTTCGAGCACAATACGCGCCGGGTACTCTCCGACCTGTGAGTACAGATCGAACACGTTTCCCCGCATGCTGAACTGGCTCATCTCGGTGACCGATGAGACTCCTTCGTATCCCATATCGAGGAGCCGGCGCGCCAGCGAATGCGGGACAATGCGGTCTCCGACAGTCAAGACTGACACGAGCTCTGCGAAATCGTGGCTGGCGATGGTTGGGTCGATCAGTCCCTGGATCGTCGTGAAAACGACGGTCTCTGCATGCGCGTAGATCTGATCAAGGGCACGGGCACGGCTAAAGGACAGCGGGCGTGAGTACTGTGTGTACTCCATGATCTCCACACCCAGCTCCGGCAGGACCACAAAGGAGCGAGCATCAGGAACGGCTCCAGACAGTCCGCGGACCATCGAACACAGCTCCTCGGCACGATCGATGCTGGAGCAAACGACGACGAGGGGACGAGGACAGCCTGTGACCAGTGCTGTCAGCAGCAGTTGCCGATAACCGCTCGACGGAGTGGACACCGTGATCGAGCCTGGTTGCACCGGCAGCTGTGCGAATCTGGCAAACAGTTCCGGAGCACTGGCCTGCGCCTGCTGTCTCAGCAGGTCGAAGGAACCAGACTGCATCAGTCCTTCGCCACCTTGCGGTTGAACATGTCCTGAGCAGTCATCAGCCCATCGCAGACAATGGATCGGACAACGGCCGGCGACTTGGCGATGGCATCGATGATCCCCGCCTGCTCGGATCTGGAGAATCTTGACAGGACATGATCGATGACTCCGTCGGCGCTGTGCGGTTTGTCGATGCCGATGCGCACCCGCACGAATCCCTTCCCTCCACAGTTGTCGGCAATCGACCGAACACCCTTGTGACCAGCGGCGGTGGCATTGAAGCTGACGCGGATGACGCCGATCGGCAGGTCCATCTCGTCGTGGATCACGATAAGGTTCTCCAGGGAAATGTTGCGTTCCTTCATCATTGGAGCGATTGCCACGCCCGAGGCGTTCATGAACGTCTGAGGCTTTACCAGGACTATCCGGACGGGGTCCGGCACGTCGCAGAATGCCAGATCGATGGCAGCCCACTGTGCGAGACGATTGTGGTTGAACCTGCGAACCTTGAACGAATGTGCGATAGCATCGAGAGCCATGAAGCCCACGTTATGCCGCGTTTCGTCGTATTCAGGCCCCGGGTTGCCCAGCCCTGCGATCATAATAGTTTTCACAGATGGTATACTACTCGGGAGAGGTCCGATTTCAAGCTGTGAACGGTTGACAGGGGCCTCGAACACCGTATACTTTCTTCGCATTGGTCGGGTTCCCTAAGTGCCGCGAGGCCGCCTCGACCGAGCAATTCCTCATGGAGGTAGTCTATGTACGCTGTCATTGAAGCAGCAGGAAGGCAGTATCGGGTCGAGCTTGGCGAGACCGTCAAGATGGAGAAGATCGCCAGCGAGCCCGGCACGCCGATCGTGTTCGACAAAGTCCTCGTCGTCACCACTGACGCCGGCACTCAAATCGGCAAGCCCTACGTTCTGGACGCGAAGGTGAGCGGTACGATCCTTCGTACCACGCGGGACCGCAAGATCCGAGTCTTCACCTACAAGAACAAGACGACGCACAAGAAGCTCATAGGGCACAGACAGACATCGACCTACGTGAAGATCACGGAGATCGGGTAATAGGGGTGGTGAACAATGGCACACAAGAAAGCAGGCGGTAAGTCACGTAACGGGCGGGACAGCAACCCGCAGTACCTTGGCGTCAAGTTGTATGATGGTCAGGTCGTTGAACCAGGCAATATCATCGTACGTCAGCGCGGCGAGCACTTCAAGGCCGGCAACGGCGTCATGATGGGCCGAGACTATACGCTGTTCGCCGTCGTCGAAGGAACTGTGAAGTTTGAGTCGCTCAAGACAGTGAAGCGCGTTCACGTGCTTCCAGTTCCCGAGCAGGCGAACTAGTACGCAGGGAGCATTTCCATTAGAGACTCAGCTGACCGCATTCTCGACGAGGTCATAGTCCGAGTCACCTCGGGGCACGGCGGAAACGGAGCAATGAGCTTCCGCCGTGAGAAGTACGTGGAGAAAGGCGGGCCGGACGGCGGTGACGGTGGCAGAGGCGGAGACGTCATCTTCGTGGCTACCGCTCGATACTCGAGCCTTCAGTTCTTCGCCAAGAAGCGGACGTTCAGGGCTCAGGCCGGAGAAGGTGGCGCTGGACGCAACAAGCACGGGAGCGATGGGCAGGACATCACCATCCTGGTTCCGCTGGGGACTGTCCTGACGGACATTTCGTCAGAAGAAGTCCTTGCGGATCTGGTTGACGAAGGAGAGACCGTCACCGTAGCCCGTGGCGGAAGCGGGGGTCGAGGCAACGCAGCTTTTGCTACGTCTGTCGACCGTGCTCCTCGATACACCGAAGAGGGCATCCCTGCACAGGAACGTCGAATCAGACTTCGTCTGAAGATCCTGGCCGACGTCGGCATGGTCGGCTTTCCAAACGCAGGCAAGAGCACACTGCTGAGCAAACTGTCCGCGGCTCACCCCAAGATCGCAGACTATCCGTTTACCACACTGTCGCCCAATCTGGGAGTGGCATTCTCCCCTGAGGGTGATCGGGTCACCTTTGCGGATATCCCCGGGCTTGTAGAAAGGGCTGCAGACGGCCGGGGACTTGGCAACAAGTTTCTGGCTCACATCGAACGCAGTCGGGTCCTGCTGTTTCTGGTTGACGGCAGTTCTGCTGATCCCGACCCAGTTCAGGCATATCACCTGCTCTGCCGCGAACTGGAGCAATACAGTGAACAGCTTGCCGGCAAGCCTCGATTGATCGTCGTCAACAAGATCGACGCAATCTCAGCGCAGAAGCGCACAGGGATTCGTGCCCGTTTTGCGCATCAGGGCATCGAGCCTCTGATGATCTCTGCACTCGAGAATGTCGGTATCGATGCCGTCATCGAACGTGGACTGGCCCTCGTGCAGTCTGCGCCGGTTCCTCCGCGTGAGCAGGTAACGCGGGTCTACACGCTGAAGCCATCCGATGAGACATTCGAGATCTCTCGGCTTCCAGACGGCATGCTCTCCGCTTCTGGCCGCTATCTTGACCGAATCATCCACACGACCGACTTCCAGAAGCCGTTCCAGGTAACGCTGCTGGACCAGCGGATGCGCAAGATCGGCGTCGAGAAGGCCCTCCGCAAGAAGGGGGCTCACGACGGCCAGAACGTCATGATCGGCGGCCGCGTGTTCACTCTGGGGGAAGAGATAGCAAAGAAGCGATGAAGACAGTGCTGTACGGGGGAGCGTTCGACCCTGTCCATTGTGGTCACGTCTTTGTCGGCCGTGAGGCACTTCGTCTCATGGCCCCTTCCATACTTGTGCTGATCCCGACCGGCCGTCCCAACCCGGACTTTGGCAAGCGCCTCTGCGGATCGGATGCGGATCGTCTGGCCATGCTGCGTCTTGCCTTCGATGGTGTCCCTGACGTCATCATCTCCGACCTTGAGCTGGCGCGTGAACCACGACCCTCCTACTTCGTGGATACACTCGAAGACCTCCGGCCGTCGCTTGGTGTGGAGAAGCCCGCCTTGATCCTCGGGGAAGACCAGCTCTTCTCGTTCCATCAGTGGCACAGATACCAGGATATCCTGGACCAGGTCGAGCTGTGGTTCGTCCCGCGCGCCGGGCGACACCGCCCAACCCTTCCGCAAGTCACTGCCAGGGCCCTGTTCGAGATCAACCCGTTCGACAGCCTGTCATCAACACTGATTCGCGAC
The DNA here is from genome assembly GCA_964426505.1 of uncultured Caldisericota bacterium. Taxonomy (GTDB): domain Bacteria; phylum Caldisericota; class Caldisericia; order Cryosericales; family Cryosericaceae; genus Cryosericum. Next base: position 9,107 of record CAYRQW010000030.1, on the reverse strand, counting down.
AGGTTGGGCCGGGGTCTCTCCGTCGAGGGACTGGTGCCCCCGCCCGTTGCCGAGTACATCGCAAAGAACGGACTATACGCGGGCAAGTGACACCTCGGGAGAGAGAGCGCATCGTCGAACTCGTCGCGAAGCGCGTTTCGAAGAAACGCCTCGAGCACACGCTCCGTGTAGAAACACTGGCGGTAAGCCTTGCCCGTTTCTGGGGAGTACCCGAAGAGAAGGCTAGTATAGCATCGCTCCTGCATGACATCGCCAGGGATGAGTCCGAGCCTTTTCTGATCGATCTGTTGAAAGACGCCGAAGACCCCTTGATCCGGGAGATGGCCAATACCCACGCTCCAGTCATCCTCCATGCTCCTGCCGGGGCACTGGTCGCTCGACGTGACTTCGACGTGAACGACCCCGGGATACTGCGGGCAATCGCCCTCCACACGACCGGAGGCCCCCACATGGACCGACTGGCGATGATCATCTTCCTTGCCGACTATTGTGAGGCCGGCAGGCACTTCGTTGGCGTCGAAGAAGTCCGCTCCCTGCTGTTCACAAGTCTCGAAGCTGCAATGCTGCGGGCACTGGAGCAGACGCTGACCTTCTTGCACAGCCATTCGCGGCCCGTGGACAGACATGCGGTCGACGCATCGTCGGCCTTCGCGCTATTGGCTGCAGAAGACTCACAGCGCCTTCACCAGCCTTGACAGAAGCCTCCGCGCCGTGTAGAATAGACTCGTACGTGATTGTGCGGGAGTAGCTCAGGGGTAGAGCATCGGCTTCCCAAGCCGAGTGTCGCGGGTTCAAATCCCGTCTTCCGCTCCAGAGGCGGCATAGCCAAGTGGTAAGGCAAGGGTCTGCAAAACCCTCATACCCCGGTTCGAATCCGGGTGCTGCCTCCATTTTTATACCCAGACATCCCTGCCGGGATGGCGGAACTGGCAGACGCACGGGACTTAAAATCCCGCGGTGGCGACATCGTGTGGGTTCAATTCCCACTCCCGGCACCACTCTTGCCTGGATGATGTTGTTATGCCTCAGTATCCGATCCCGTGTTGCCGAGGCTGCGCGTGTGGCGGTACACTCTCCACGTGATGTCGGCACTCCCCATATGCGACAGCGGTATGTAGATCTCCGGGTTGGTGTCCGCGATCTGCGACCCTGATGCAAGCTGGACTCCCATGCCGATAGTCGCAAGATACGTCTTTTCGTAGAGCATGGCGTCGATGCCGCTCTTTCTGCGTGTTGTGCCAAGGACGAAGACGCGAGCACACTTGAAGTCCCGGCGCTTGACGCGAGATCTGAGCAGTCGAAAGATCCTGAGGTCACGCCGGATGTCCGACAGCCCGTAGATGTGACGGCTGGGGACGTATCCCGTGTGAAGCCGATCATACTCCTCGACAGCCTCGTTGAGGTCAGGCAGAGTGACCGCCATTCCTACAACGGGATGATCCGGTTTCGTCGTGTCTTCGACGACAAAAATCAGGTCTTCGATGACGATCATCCTCAATCCCGCTGCAAGATAGTCGAATTCCTCTTCTGAGAACCTTTCGAACTGCGGATGGACGCTGGTGTCCCATGCGGAGTTATAGACGGTCTTGACTCGCGCGATCTCGCTCGCCCAATCGGCGATCTTCACAGACCTGGCGACGATGCCCTGCCGCGCCAGCCGCTGTTCGAGTCCCTGTCCGCGGCTTCGCATCCTTGTCAGACGTTCCATGTACGGGGAAGCGCTCTCGTGCGTGATTCGAAAGGCATACCAGTCGTTTTCCTTGACACCCCACTTCTCCAGAAAACGCGTGTAGTAGGGAGGCTGATACGGCTCCATCACCATGGGGTGCTTGTCGAACCCTTCGACCAGCAGACCGTCTTCACCGTTTGCGTTGAACCGGGCCGGGCCGATGATCTTCACGGCACCGGCCTGCTGAAGATCCTCCGTGGCCGCTTCAAGCAATGCGGATGCAGTCTCGTCATCATCGAAGGACTCGAACAGCCCTACCCATCCAACCTCGCCGTGAACCATTGTCTCATGGTATGAGCGATCGATGAACGCTGCAAGGCGCCCGACCGAGCGGCCGTTCCTGTAGGCAATGTAGTACTGCAGGAACGAGCAATGATGAAAGAAGGGGTTTGCGCCGGGAAACCTCCTTTTCCACCAGCGACGGTCCGGGTTGAGGTCGTTCATTTCCACGGCCAGGATCGGCATAGCCTTATGGGAGTCAGCGGTGCTGTAGAAGGGGATTCGCCAGACAATGCCCACGAATTCCTTGAGTCTGCCAATCGGCAAGTGAAAGCATCCTTCCCCCGAAACCGGCCGGGAGATGAGTCGCTCGATCGTCACTGTCGTTTCCATGGTTCCTCCGGACTGCTGGTCGTGATGTAATCGTTGGTACTCCTGGAATTTCACTGCTATAATAGATTTCATGACTCGTTCCGTACCGCGAACAATGATACGTGAAACGGGCAACCTGTAAACTGATAGGATGTCTGGACAACATGCCGCTGATACTGCAAAACCTTGAAAAGATGTTTGGTGACCGCCTCCTGTTCCGGTCTCAGCAATGTGCCATCGGAGCCGGAGACAAGGTCGGTATCGTCGGCCCCAACGGAAGTGGCAAGACGACGCTCCTCCGCATCCTGACCGGGGCCGATGACGAGTATGCCGGCTCTGTCCAGATCACCGGCGGCGACACCTTCTGCTTCATCGATGCCGTTCCCGTCGACCCAGGGCGAACAGCGCGCCAGATCGTATCCGAGCCTTTCGAGCACCTTCGTGCCCAGGACGCGCGGATACGCGAGCTGGAGCGTCTCCTGTCCACGACGGCCGAAACGGATGACTATCTTGCTGAACTCGCCCGCCAAACCGAGCAGTTCGAGGCACAAGGCGGCTATGACTACATCGTCAGCATGAACAAGGCACTCTCCAGCCTCGGCTTCGCGTCAGAGGATCTTGAGCGCCTGGCCGAAACGATGAGTGCCGGAGAGATCTCGCGGCTGCGCCTGTCGCGGTTGGTCAGCGACACCCAGGACATCTGGCTCCTGGACGAGCCCACCAATTACCTGGACATTCCAGGAGTGCAGTGGCTCGAGCGTCAGCTCAAGGGCCTGCAGGCCACGGTTCTGGTTGCTTCTCACGACGCGTGGTTCCTGGACCAGGTCTGCAACAAGCTTCTGGTCATCGAAAACGGCACCCTGCGCTTGTTCAGCGGAGGATACACTGAATACGTCCGCGTCAGGGACGCTGAAGCCGCCGACCGGGCCCAGCACGATGCTGAGCTCAAGCGCGAAATCGAACGCATGCGACAGTATGTCGAGAAGTACCGGTATGGGACACGCGCAAGCCAGGCTGCCTCGCGTGAGAAAGCCATGGAGCGGCTCAGGGCAAAGGTCCAGACTGATCCGGCCGTCACGCGCAAGCGAGTTCACGTGCGCCTGCGCAATACGGGAGAGAGCGGGGAGATCGCGCTTCGTCTCGAGCACGTCAGCAAGTCCTACGGCGGCCATGCCATCCTCAGCCGGGCAAACGTCACGATCTTCTCTCGCCAGCATGTGGCCATCCTTGGCCGCAATGGGGCCGGGAAGTCGACACTGCTGGGCATAGCGATGGGGCAGATCGTCCCCGACGACGGTGACATCTACTGGGGACCAAGCGTGCGGTACTCGTTCTTTCCTCAGAACTACACACTCTTCGAGAAAGAGACCGCCATGGAGTGGATCATGGATCGCCGTCCACAGTTGATCATCTCACAGGTCAAGGCCCTGTTGGGCAGTTTTGGCTTCTCCGCCGACCAGATGGACCAGCAGACCGGGGCCATGAGCAGCGGAGAGAAGCAGCGTCTGCTGTTGGCCCTGCTTTCGACGGAAACAGCCAACATGATCATCCTCGACGAGCCGACGAACTTCCTGGACATCCAGACGCGGGAGTCGCTGGCCTCGACGCTGAGGGCGTTTGAAGGGACGGTCCTGTTTGTGTCACACGACCGGACATTCATAGACGCTGTCGCCGACCGTGTCGTCCTCATCGAGCGCAGCAACGTTTCGGTGTTGAACGGAAACTACTCGGCAAACCGGCAGGAACTCTTCAATGATCGTGCAGGCCGTGTCTCGCCGTCTGGCCGGGCGGGCGCCACAGGCAATGCCAGGCCGTCACGACCGTCACACAACAGGCTCGCGGCCCTCGAAGCCCACGTACGTCTTCTCGAGCGTCAGATCAGCGAGATCGAACGGCAACAGGCCGATTCTACCCGCAGACTGCAGGAACAGGGGCCCGCCATGCAGGGGAGCGAGATTGCATCGCTGTCGGTGCACATCCACGAACTGCAGGTACGACGGGACGAGTTGTTCGAAGAGCTGGCAACGGCGGAAGAACAGTTTCTACAGGCCTCGGCGTCGTGACTCGATTTCCTCGAGCAGTTCCTCGCGGGACACGAATCCCCACCGCTCGAGCAGTCCCTCTGAAAGGTCGTACACGAGACCCTTCTTCAGATAGTCCCGTTTCGTCGTCAGAAGCTTGCGTTCGAGCAGCGACACGAGGGCTTTGTCACTGGTCACTCCCCGAAGCTGAAGAATCTCCTTGCGTGTCAGTGCTCCCCTGGTGATGATGAGCGCAAGGATCTCCATGGCCTGCCTGGAGAGCCCCACCTTGGGTCTGGGCTGAGCCGGCTCAGGCGTAAGCTTGTCCGGCACTGAGAAGCAGTACCTCTGCCCGTCCTGGACGAGGCGGACGCCGCGGTTGGCGTAGTCGGCCTGCAGGCTCTCCAGAAGACGTCGCGTCGCCTGGCAGCTCTGTCCCGCACGGCGGGCCAGATACCGGACACCTACGGGACCCTCGGCAGCGAACAGGATAGCCTCGAGTCTCTGCTTCGCGGCCTGAAACTCCAACCCGGATATGAATTCCTGACTCTCTGCGCGGTCAGTCATCCGGCTTTCCCACATATTCGACGGCAATACCCTCGAACCGGCTCTGCTGGGCGATATGGAGAACCCCCATCTTGGTCAGGATGAGGATCGCGAGAAAGCTGAGCACCACTCGCTCACGCGAGTCCGACGAGTCAAAGATGTCCTCAAACAGCATGGTTCCCCTTTCCTGCAGCAGTGCGCGAAGCTCCCGCATGACCTGTTGGAGGCTCAAGTAGACTGATCGCTGGCTTTCATCCTTGACGGGTTTACGCGCCGCTACCCGTTCAACGATGCGCGCCAGTGCTTCCAGGAGAGCGTCCGATACCTCATCCCCGGTCTGGTCCTCTGCCGGAAGAGGCGTCGTACGAACATTGGGCCTTCTGTACGGGGCCTTGCCGGCGTTCATTTCCTCGAGAACCTCAATAATGGGCCGTGCGTACAGTCCAGCCTCATCCAGAGCCCTGATACCTTCCTGCAGGGACCTCTCCTGCGCCGCCGCATGTCCAAACAGAACGAACTCACTCTTGAGCTTCAGAAGGTCAGCCAGCATATAGACGAGCTCTGCATGCTCCTCTACCCCGGCATCACGCCGGATGGTCATGCTGCAGAAGTCCACCAGGCGTTCCACGACCACGTTGGCAACGTCGGCATGCCCCGCCCGTCCAAGAAGTCTGAGGTTGTTCACTGAGTCCGTCAGGCCCGGCACGTTCAGATTCCTATGGCCTCCCTGGCCATGCGCACGGTCTCAGCCGCCACTACCGATGCCTTCTCACGGCCATCCGCCAGAATACGGTCAACCGCACCAGGATCGGCTGCAAAGGCTGCCCGACGCTCCCGGAATCCGACCAGGAGCTCCGAGACCATCTCTGCGACCGTGCGCTTGTGAGCAACACAGCCGAGACAGCCCTGTTCGCATTGAACCCTGGCTTCCTGCACGGTTGACGGCTGGAACAGCTTGTGGTACTGGTAGATGATACAACCGGCCTCCGGGTGACCTGGGTCATCCCTGCGCACCTTCAGTGGATCTGTATACGCCGTCATCACACGCTTGCCCGTCACTTCCGGCGGATCAGACACCACGATGTCATTGCCAAGCGACTTGCTCATCTTGCGCCCGTCGAGGCCCGGCAGCAGCTGAAACTCATTGAGGATGGGCAGAGGCTCCGGAAACAGGTCGACATGATATGTGTGATTGAATGTGCGCACCAGTTCCCGGGTGAATTCGAGGTGCGGTACCTGATCCTTGCCGACAGGTACTGCCTCCGCACGGTATGCCATGATGTCCGCGGCCATCAGGACCGGATAGGTCAACAGGCCAAGGTTCACGTTGTCCTTGAGATCCATGTCACGGATCATTTCCTTGACCGTCGGGTTGCGCTCGACCCACGATACGGGCGTGATCATCGTAAGGAGCGTGGAGAGATAGGCATGCTCAGGGACGTCAGATTGACAGAAGATGGCGGACCGCTGTGGATCAAGCCCGGCCCCAAGCCAGTCCAGGACCATCTCTCGCCGATACTCACGTATCGACCCGCTCTCATCCCACTTGGTGGTAAGAGCATGCATGTCCGCGACCATGAAGTAGCAGTCATACTCGTCCTGCAGCTTCACGTAGTTTGCCAGCACGCCCATGTAGTGACCCAGGTGGAGCTTGCCTGTGGGACGCATGCCGCTCAGTATTCTTTTCTTCATTGTCACCTCACAGCCTCAGGACAGTATTCAGAATGAAGCCCAGCACCCTGGACATCAGACCGCCGATGATGTTGAACCAGAGAAGCGCGAGCAGGATGACCGTGCCATACAGGTCCACCGCACGGTCGTACAGAAACCGCTCAGGTCTCTTGAAGAAGAGTGCAAAGAAAGCCTTTGAGCCGTCGAGCGGAGGAATCGGGAGCAGGTTGAACACACCCAGCGCGACCGAGAACTCGACGATGCTCTTCAAGACAATGTACACATACGTGAACTGCGTGACCGCGCCCGCCGAACTCTTGACCAGCAGAAGGAGCAGGTAGGCGACGATGGCCGTGGCAAAATTCGCGGCCGGTCCTGCCAGAGAGACCAGGACGGTATCACGGCGCGGGTGTCTGAATGCCCCGAAATCTATCATGACGGGGCGTGCCCATCCGACATGGAACAACAGGAGAGCGACGGTCCCCAGCGGATCAAGGTGGCGCAGGGGATTCAGCGTGAGACGCCCCGTCTCCACGGGCGTCGTGTCTCCAAGCTTCCATGCCGCCCATGCATGAGCGTATTCATGGATCGTGATGACGACCAGGATGACCGGCACCTGGACGATCCAGATGGGCATCTCGTTCTGGATATAGCTTAGAAGTCCCTGCATCGGTTCTGTCCTTTCCTGACGGTGCGCCGGCTGAGCCGGCCGTTGTCATGAAGTCATAGTAGCCGGGTTTCCTCCTTACGCAATCGCTTGGCAACCAGCGATTCTTCATTGCGGACGCCCACTTTCCTGCTACAATCAACGCATGATCAAGATGAGAGTTCGATACAGCAAAGAGGAAGAGGCTTGCCTGCTTTCACATCACGAGGTCCAGGCGGCTCTCGTACGGTGGCTGCGGCGCAGCAACCTGCCGCTGGTCTACAGTGAAGGGTTCAATCAGCGCGTCCGCATCGAGACCGGCATTCCTACGGGGGTCGGCATGATCAGTCTCCAGGAATACGTGGACGTTCTCCTCGACGCATGGTCGCCCGTCCCCGACCGGGCGAAGGCACTAGAGCACACAGCACCTCCCGGGATCAGGTTCCTGGCGGCCGCCGACATCCCCTTGACCGCTCCGTCTCTCATGGGTCAGCCAATGATCCTCCGCTACGAATACGCGTGGGCGCACCGGGCGGACGTCGATGCAGAGCAGATGAAGGCTCATATGATGTCTTTCCTTGCCCTGCCGCTGTTGATGGTCGAACGGGAGAACAGCAAGTCCCGTGCGTCCAAGGATATCCGCAAGTACGTGCTCACAGCACAGATCTCGACGCGGACGCCCTTGCGTGCTCACGTGGGTGTCTTCTTCGATCAGTCGGGGACGATCCGCATGGATGAGGTCATCGCGCACATCTTCGGTCTCGATGCGAAGGTCGCCCCCATGCCTGTCATTACGCGCCAGAGCGTCCTGCTCAACATGAACGACGCCTTCGTCGACCCCATGGACGTCGTGGCGCAGGCGTCTCCTCCTCACAGGCCAAAAGCCACTCGCCGCGACTGAGACGCCTCAAAAACATAAGCTCCCCGGTCATCCGGGGAGCTTTCCGCTTCTTGCGTCTATAGTACGGACTCAGTCGCCGTAGTCGTCTTCCTCTCGTCCAGAGCGCTTCCGCTCCTTGAAATCGAGCAGTCTCTTGCGGATGCGCAGTGACTTGGGCGTGACCTCAAGCAGCTCGTCCTCGTTGATGTAGTCGAGAAACTGGTCGAGGGCGAATTGAACGGGCGGGTCGATCTTCGTGGAGATCTCCGACGTGGAGGACCGCATGTTGCTGAGGTGCTTCTCTTTTGTCGGATTCACTTTCAGGTCGTGATCGCGCTGAGTCTCGCCGACGATCTGACCGGCATAGACCTTCTCGGCGGGCCCCACGAACAGCTTGCCGCGATCCTGGATGCGTGCGATAGAGTAGGCCGACACGGCACCCGTGTGGTCTGATACCAGGACGCCGTTCCTGCGTCCACCGATCTTGCCGGCCCAATCCAGATACCCAAGGTAGGTATGCGTCATGACGCCGTTGCCTTTGGTCGAACTCAGGAATTCCGACCGGAAGCCAAAAAGGCCGCGAAGCGGAATCGTGTAGCTGAGGCGGACGTACGCCCCCTTGAGGTCGAGCATCTTCTGCATGGTCCCGCGCCGTTCGCCCAGCATGTTGATGACCGTTCCCTGGTACTCCTTGGGAACGTCGAGGACGAGGGTCTCGTACGGTTCCAGCACCTTGCCGCCCTCTTTCTCGGTGATGACCTGCGGCATCGAGACCTGGAACTCGTAGCCTTCGCGGCGCATCTGCTCGATGAGGATCGCCAGCTGGAGTTCGCCTCGTCCGGCAACAGTGAACCGGTCAGGCAGATCGCCCCAGTCGACGGCGATGGACACGTTAGTGCGCAGTTCCTTCTCGATGCGCTCCCGGAGCTTGTTGGAGGTCACGAACTTCCCCTCGGTCCCCCCAAACGGACTGTCGTTGACCATGAACATCATCGAGACTGTCGGAGGCTCTATGGTCAGCAT
>CAYRQW010000029.1:0-15643 GCA_964426505.1 uncultured Caldisericota bacterium | reverse complement strand
CCCCGGATCAAGGGGCCGCTCATCAGCCGCACCCCCGAAGTTGTCCTCCGTGAAGCAGAACAGCTGGTTCAGGCTGGCGCGACCGAGCTCATCCTTGTTTCGCAGAACACCAGTGCCTATGGCATGGACCTGACGCCCGAGCACCGTCCACAGCTTGCATCGCTCCTTCGAAAGCTGGATCAGATTCAGGGTGTCAGAGTCCTGCGGGTGTTGTATCTCTATCCCACGTTGGTGACTCAGGAACTCCTTGAGGTTATCGGAGGTTCTCGCCACATCGCTCACTACGTGGACATTCCCCTGCAGCATACGGATCCAGCGGTGTTGAAGTCCATGGGGCGCCCCTGGGCGACCGGGTCGGCAGTTCGCGTGATCGAGCGCGTTCGGCGGATCATCCCCGATGCAGGCATCCGGAGCACATTCATTGTTGGGTTCCCCGGGGAGACGGAGGAGCAGTTTGAACATCTGCTTGACGACCTCCGCGTACTTCGCCTGGACCATGCCTCTGCGTTTGCCTATTCGAGGGAAGACTTGGCGGTGTCCTCTCGGTTCTCCGATCAGGTGCACGGTTCAACAAAAGCCCGAAGGCTGCGCGAGTTCATGGAGGTCCAGCAGGAAATCTCGTCTTCCATCAATCAGGTTCGGTACCTCGGCAGAGAGGTTGAAGTCATCGTTGATGGATCGACGCAGTCGGAGATCTACGGCAGGACTCTGCTGGATGCGCCCGACGTCGATAATGCCGTCGTCGTGCGGACCGGTCGACTGGTGCCACCAGCAATTGGCAGTATCTGCAGAGCTCGCATCACGAGCGTAGGTCCCTATGATCTTGATGGTGTCCTCCTTTGAGGGCATTTGTCGGCATTCCCCTGCCGGGCAGTTTCTCCGACTGGCTGCGAACCCGCAGGAGTGTCTTCACGTCGATACTTCCGAGACTGATCCTCGTTCCGGTTTGCTCATGCCACATCACGCTGCGATTCCTGGGCGAGGTTCCGAATGAGAGCATCGCTGACGCAATAGAACGTCTGACACAGTCACTCTCGGTGATGCCTGGTACGACTGTGGTGCTGGACAGATTCGGCATATTTCTCCGAGATCAGCATCCCAGCGTCTTATGGACCGGACCAAGTGTCATACCCCAGCCTCTCATGGGTCTGGCTGCAAAAACCGATCTCTGTATGTCGGGGGTAGGCTCCAACTGTCGGACGGAGCGCTTCGTGCCGCATGTGACGCTGGGTCGGTTCGCGCCCGGCACGCGCGGCGAAGACGTTGCGGCTATTGAGACGGAGACCGCAGAGCCGTATGCTGTTTCTGTCACGGATGTTGTTCTCTACGAGAGTATCATGGGACAAGGTCATCCAGTGTATGTTGCCCGTGCTTCGGTCCGGCTTGCGCCATTTGCCGAATAGGGAGACCGAATTATACTGAACTGCAGGGCTTACACAAAACGTGGAGGCTTTATGGAAAACGGAAAGCTGACCGACAAAGCACAGAAGAACGAGGCTGCCGACAGAGTTACTGACCGCGACAAAGCTCTGGCTGCCGCCATGTCTCAGATAGAGAAGCAGTTTGGAAAGGGTTCAATCATGAAGCTTGGTGATCATTCGGACAGGCCCCAGGTTCCTGCCATTTCGACCGGCAGTCTCTCTCTTGATGCTGCGCTCGGCATCGGCGGGCTTCCTCGCGGCAGGATCGTCGAGATCTACGGCCCGGAGGGAGGAGGCAAGACCACTCTTGCTCTCCAGGCAATTGCCGAAGCCCAGAAAGCTGGGGGAAGGGCGGCGTTCATCGACGCAGAACATGCTCTCGATCCAGTGTATGCTCGCAGCATCGGAGTCGACGTGGACGAACTTATCATCTCACAGCCCGACTATGCCGAGCAAGCCCTGGAAATAGCAGACATGCTTGCTCAATCGGGCGGTCTGGACGTGTTCGCCATTGATTCTGTTGCTGCGCTTGTACCAAGAGCCGAATTGGAAGGGATGATGGGGGATCAGTTTGTGGGACTTCAGGCGCGTCTCATGTCTCAGGCCCTGCGCAAGCTTGCAGGCGTCCTGAGCAAGTCACAGACCTGTGCCATCTTCATCAACCAGTTGCGGGAGAAGATCGGCATCGCGTACGGCAATCCAGAAGTAACGCCAGGCGGGCGGGCTCTGAAATTCTACTCCTCTGTCAGACTGGAAGTCCGCCGGGTAGAGAGCATCACTGAAGGGGATGCTGTCATTGGAAACAAAGTGAAAGTCAAGGTCGTCAAGAACAAGATGGCACCACCCTATCGGGTGGCACAGTTCGATATCATTTTTGGCAAGGGAATTCAGACGTTCGGTGAGGTTGTAGACCTGGCCGTTCAGTTTGACATCATCGAGAAGAGCGGGTCGTGGTTTGCCTACGGCGGCACACGGCTTGCGCAGGGACGCGACAATGCTGCAGCCTACCTCAAGGAGCACCCAGACGTCATGGCCGAGATCAAGGGCAAGGTCCGCGACAAGCTCTCACCTCAAGCGGATCCAGCGCCTACTGACTAGTTCGGCAGGGTTTCTTGAAGGCACTCCGGTTGGCGTTTGCCAGACTGGAGTCATGCACACTAAGGATGGTAGATAAATGCCTGGAACAAACGGAATCATCTCCTCCGCGATATACGCGGGGATGTTGATTCTTGGCATTGTCATAGGGCTCCTCATTGAAGGATACATCGCCAGGAACCGTGTCGAGTCGGCGCGCGAGCTCGTACGCAAGATGGAACAGGAAGCGCGTTCGAGCATCGAGGCCGAGAATGCCAAGAACAAGCTCAAGCTCCAAGAGGAGCTGGAAGAGAAGAAGAACAGTCTGGAGAACAGGTTCGTCGCTCGACAGTCAGAACTGCAGAAGACGGAGCATCGCCTCATACAGAAAGAGACCTTCCTTGATCATCGCGTCGAGCAGGTGGAGCAGAAAGACCGAGACCTGGACGCGGCACAAGAGAAGCTTCGAAGCAAAACGGAGACTCTTGAAGCAGAGCGGGTTTCGGTGGAGACTGAACTGCAGCGAATCGCACAGCTGAGTCCAGAGGAAGCTCGCGTGATTGTCCTGGACCGAGCCGAGAGAGATACAAGGTCACGTGTTGCCAAGATGGTAGGCGAGGTGGTACACGATGCCCAGCTCCAGGCCGATGCCAAGGCGGCTGAGGTTATTGCTTCTTCCATTCAGAAGATCGCCAGTGACTATGTGGGAGAGTCCACGATCAGCGTGGTTCCCCTGCCTTCGGAGGACTGGAAGGGACGCATCATTGGTCGGGAAGGCCGGAATATCAGGGCTTTCGAGACACTGACTGGCGTGGACCTCCTGATCGATGATACGCCGGAAGCGGTTACCTTGTCCGCATTCAACCCGATTCGCCGTGAAGTGGCACGAATTGCGCTGGAGCGACTGGTTGTCGACGGACGAATCCACCCGGCACACATCGAGCAATTCGTCGAGGAGGCAGAACGCCAGATGGACGAGCGGGTCTTCAGCGAGGGACAGCAGGCCGCGAATCACGTCGGCATTGCTGGCCTCTCCGACGAGATCACTCGTCTGATCGGCCGTCTGAAATATCGTACCAGTTATGGTCAGAACGTCCTCGCGCACTCAGTCGAGGCAGCTTTCATAGCGGCCAACATCGCTTCTGAACTGAAGTTGCCGGCAGGACCAGCCAAACGGGCCGGTTTCCTGCACGATATCGGCAAGGCTGTCGACTACGAGGTGGAAGGACCACACGCACTTATTGGTGCGGACATTCTGAATAAGTCAGGCGAATCGGCGGATATCGTTCATGCTGTCGCGGCGCATCATACGGATGTCCCCATGGAGACGGTACTCGATGTCATCGTGCACGTGGCCGACGCTCTCTCCGCATCACGTCCGGGTGCCCGCCGCGAAAGCGTCGAAAGCTACATCAAGCGTCTCGAGAAACTCGAGTCCATCGCGAATTCGATACCGGGAATCAAGAAATCGTATGCCATTCAGGCAGGGCGTGAGCTCCGGATTCTTGTGGAACCCGATGAAGTCGACGAGTCCCTTGCAGCGAAGATTGCCATGGACGTTGCTCGCAAGGTGGAGCTGGAAGTCTCGTACCCTGGGCAGATCAAGGTGACAGTTGTCCGTGAGACCAGATACTCCGATTACGCCAAGTAGCACGGTCGACGGCCTGGATACTGCATACAAGCTTCCTTTCGAGAAGGATTCCCTGAGTAAACTCCCGGCTACGCCGGGGGTTTACGTCATTCGGGATTCGTCTGACCGTATCATATATGTGGGCAAAGCCAAGAACCTTCGCAAGAGAGTCGAGTCGTACTTCAGAAACGACCTCAATCCGAAGACCAGATCCATGGTCGGGAATGCACGCTTCTTCAGTTTTATCACCGCAGGGCATGAAGATCAGGCCCTTGTGCTCGAGTCCAATTTCATCAAGTGCTATAAGCCTCACTACAACATCCAGCTCATCGACGGCAAGTCGTATCCACTCATCGAACTGACCGGCGAGGCTTTCCCGGTCCTCAGGAAGACTCGTCGCGTCATGACCGCCAGGAGTCGCTATTTCGGTCCCTATCCCAAGTCCGGACTGCTGAACCTGGGCCTTGACAGCCTGAGACATGCGTTCCCGGTCAGAACGTGTCATCGGAGAATCGATCCGGCCAAACCTAGCCGGCCCTGCCTCGATTTTGACCTGGGTCTCTGTCTGGCACCGTGTGGGAACAGATGTTCGCCGGATGAGTATGCTCAAGTTGTTCAGAACCTGTCGGAGTTTCTGAATGGCAAGATGCGCACGCTGCTGAGGCAACTGGAGAACAGTATGGACCAGGCATCTCGCTCTCAGCAATACGAACGGGCTGTGCGGTATCGAGACTCCTATCTGGCGCTGAAGGGACTGTTCGAGCGGTATGCCGTGTTTGCACCCCGGACGCGGGACATGGATGTTTTTGCTTTTCACCAGCAGGGAAACCTCGTGGCTGTCGTTCGGCAGGCGCTTCGTGAAGGAAGACTCATCGCCTCCACTGAGTTCATCTATGATCTCAAGGGGAAGGAGTCTCTCGATGCAATCATGCGGGCGGACCTCATCATCGACTTCTATCGCCGGTTCCGTGTGGCAGCTCCCACACGGATAGCTGTCGAAGCTGTGGGCGCTGAAGCGAACGTTGTGCGGGAAAGACTGCGAGAAGCTCTTGCGTCAGAGATATCGCTGGCGTCGCCACGTTCAACCGAGACCTCGCGGTTGCTGCACTTCGCAGCAGAGAACGCAGAACAGAAGTTGATCGCCTCGACGCGGGCGAACGACATTCCTGCTCAGCTGTCAGTCCTGAAGGCAGTACTGGACCTTCAACACATGCCCGTGCGTATCGAGGGATATGATGTGTCGAATATCTCCGGGAAGGACGCCACTGTCTCCATGGTCGTCTTTGTGGCTGGCAAGCCGGCGAAGGATCAGTACCGGCTGTTCAACATGCGCTCCCTGGACACACCGAACGATCCGGCGATGCTGGCAGAGGCTCTTGAACGGCGCTTCGCCAGGTGGAACGACATATCGTTTGGCGACCCCGCGAACCTCCTGTTGATCGATGGTGGACTCTCGCAGCTGGGAGCCGTGTGCGCGGTGCGCGACGATGCCGGCGTGGATGTGCCAGTTGTGGGTATCGCCAAGAAGGAAGAATTGCTGTACCGTGAAGGGACACCGGAACCGGTACGGCTCTCGCATGATTCTGGCGCTTTGCTGTTACTCATGGCTATTCGGGATGAAGCTCACCGCTTCGGCAAGCGGGAATTCCACAAACGTCACGAACGCCCCCTCAAGCACCGCTGATTCTGAAAGGAGTACGCATGAACCTCATCATTCGTCTGTTGCTGAATGCTTCAGTCTTCCTGCTCGTCAGTCGGATCGTTCCCGGCTTCCAGGTTGCCTCGCTGTGGACAGCTGTGTGGGCTGCGCTCATCTTCGGGTTCGTCAATGCGCTGATTCGCCCGATCCTGCTCGCGATCAGCCTCCCCCTGAGCATTCTGACCATTGGGCTGTTCACCCTTGTCGTCGATGCTGCGGTCATGGCTCTGACAGCCTGGCTGGTGCCCGGGTTCGACGTTAGTGGCTTCCTCGCAGCGCTCACCGGTTGGGTCCTGGTCTCCCTGGGAAGCATGATTGTCTCATCCTTGCTCGGAGACAGGGGAGCGCATCGGGCATGAGTCCACGGATGCTTGGAGACTTTCACGTTCACACTGTTTTCTCCGGCCATGCTTTTTCCACACTTCAGGAAGTGATTGTCGCAGCGCAACAGCGTGGCCTGAAGTATCTGGCCATCACAGACCATGGGCCCGCGCGCCCCGACGGACCCAAGCTCGACTACTTCAAGAACCTCAACAGGCAGGACACCCTGCGCCGATTGCCCGGAATCCGGGTGCTGGTTGGGGTCGAGGCCAATATCGTCGATCCCTGGGGAGATCTTGACGTGCCTGAGAAGTTGCTGCACGAGCTCGACATAGTCGTTGCCGGTTTTCACAACTCAACAGGCTATGGCGGCTCATCAGTTGCCGAGAACACGGGAGCTCTTGTCAAGGCCATTCAGAAGAACCGGGTAACCGTGGTAGCCCATATTGGTGACCCGCGCTTTCCGTATCCGGTGGATCTTGACGAGTCGATCGCAGCCGCGGCCGAGAAGGGAGTGCTTGTCGAACTGAACCAGTCAGCACTTCATACCTGGAAGGACGTCAACGTCACTCACTACGAGCGTGTTCTGGAGCTGCTGGGCAAGTACCACGCCCCGATTCTGATGAGTTCAGACTCGCACATTGCCTTCAGTGTAGGCATCGTATCCGAATGTGAGAGGCTTCTTGTTGAACACGGCATCGATCCGGCTTCCACGGTAAACTACTCGGAAGAACTGATTCAACAGTATCTGGTCCCGCAGCTATGAGCGGCGAAGGTATCGCACGGACGGCTGTCATTGTGAGCGTTCGCAGGATCGGTGAGATCATCGACCCTGATCGCCCGGAAGAAACGCGTCAGCTGGCGGAGGGTCTGGGAGTGGAAGTACTCGAGTCCAGAACATACGTTCAGCGAACTCCTCAGCGTTTCCTTCTCGGCAAGGGGCAGATTGAAGAGCTGCATGAGTTGCTCCAGGCACTGAGGGCCGATCTGGTCATCTTCGACTCTGAGCTTACGCCCCTGCAGTATCGACATATGATCGACAATCTCGAGAGTTCTGTCATGGACCGGGCCAGGCTCATTCTGGAGACATTCGCCTCTCAAGCCCATACGGCTGAAGCCAGGAAACGCGTTCAGATTGCGGAGCGCCTCTTCGAGCTTACACAGCTGCGCGCCATGAATGCAGGGTATGATCAGCAGGCTGGCTACATCGGAATGCGCGGGCCCGGCGAGACCCTCTTTCAGAAGCGCCGCAGAGCAAAGAGATCTGAGATCCACGACCTCCGTGAAGAGGTCAAGGAAGTCGATACACACTATGCTATCAAGACGCATACTCGGCAGGAGGCCGCTATTGCGAAGATTGCCGTGGTGGGATACACGAATGCTGGCAAGAGTACGCTGATCAACCTCCTGGCGGGCTCTCAGCTTCTTGCTGAGAACCGGCTCTTTGCCACGCTGGACACTGCGGCAAGGCCGGCTCACTTCGGACGTCAATCCGCGGTGCTCATCGACACTGTCGGCTTCATCCGCGACTTGCCGGAATCGCTCATGGATTCTTTTCGTTCGACGCTCGGGGAGGCACATGATGCTGATCTGCTCCTGCATGTCGTCGATGCCGGCGTGCGAGACTTGCGCGAGAGGATTCACGTGGTCGATGCCGTTCTGGCACGCATTGGCTGCGCCGACATTCCCCGGGTGGTGATCTTCAACAAGATCGACACAGTCGACCAGGCCAGACGGGAAGAAGTGGTGAGCATTGGGGCAGGTTTCGTGGTCTCCGCAAAGACGCTCGAGGGTGTCGATCACATCAAGCAACGTATTGCCGATGCGCTCCTCCAGCGGGTGGCGCATGGGAGATACGTCATCCCGTTCACTGAACCGGGAGCCCGGGCCGAGGTGTATGCCGGCGCAGTCGTTCTGAATGAGAGACTTACTGCACGGAGCTGGGTCATCGAGGCTGCGGGCGCAGCTCCTGGCCTTCGTCTCCCAGAGCGGTTCCTGCGAAAGGACTGACCGCAACCGTCCGGCGTTTCGCCCCCGCCGTGTGAACACCTGTGAGCCCCCGCTCTCTTGGCAACGGGGGCTGCAATCATATAATACACTCTGCCGAACTGTAGGCCGATGCATCGTTGTCGGCTCAGCGGCGCAGAGAGAAGGAGCCGGACAACGCGTGAATACACGGGACTTCGATTATGAGCTGCCACAAGGGCTGATAGCCCAGACTCCACTTGAGCAGCGCGACCTTGCGCGTCTCATGGTTGTCGATCGGGTGGCTGGTACGATAGTGCATAGGCTGTTTCGTGACATCACCTCGTATCTTGGTCCCCGCGATGTCATTGTTGTCAATGATACCCGCGTGAACGAAGCCAGTTTCAGCTGCCACAAGGACAGCACGGGTGCCGTCATTGACGTCCTGCTGACTGGACGTCGTTCACCGACGAGATTCCAGGCACTGGTCAGACCGTTGAAGCGCCTGCACACAGGCGAGACATGTACAGTCACGTCCGATGTCAGCCTGCGACTGCTGGAACGCAACGACGACGGCGACGCAATGCTCGAGTTCTCCCGTGATCCATATACCAGCGACGCGTTCCGGGCAATAGCGCGTGTGCAGATTCCGCCGTACATCAAGCAGTTCCCTCGTGACCCTGGAGCTTATCAGACAGTCTATGCCAGAGAACCGGGCTCGGTGGCAGCGCCGACGGCCGGGCTGCACTTCACGCCCGAGCTGATCGACAGGGTGAGAGGTCTCGGCGTCGATATCAGGCACGTCACGCTCGATGTCGGACTGGGAACGTTTCTGCCAGTCCGCGTCGATGCCGTTGAAGACCACCACATGCATACCGAGCGCTTCACGCTGCCCGAGGAGACTGCAAGGGCCATCAACGCAGCGCGGACAGGCCGCACTGCAGTGACGGCTGTCGGCACAACGGTCGCCAGGACGCTCGAATCTTGTATCAATGCGGATGGGACGGTAAGGGCCGATAGCGGCGAGACAGGCATCTTCATCCATCCTCCGCATGAGTTTCACGGGTTCGATCATCTGGTCACAAACTTCCATCTCCCGAAATCGACCCTGCTGATGCTTGTTGGAGCGTTCATGGGAATGGACCTCATGTGGACGGCATATCACGAGGCAATACGAGAAGAGTACCGCTTCTTCAGTTTTGGCGATGCCATGCTGATCCTCTAGGCGGCCACCATGCGCATCTTCGAAACGATCTGCCAGAGCCCCACGGGACGTGAACGTACGGGGATCCTGACGACCGAACATGGCACGGTGAAGACGCCTGTGTTCATGCCTGTCGGCACGCAGGCCACAGTCAAGGGACTTACTCCGGAACAGGTGGCCGAGATAGGGTTTGAGATCATCCTCTCGAACACTTACCATCTGTATCTCCAGCCCGGAGATGAGGTCATTCACGAAGCAGGCGGGATCCATCGATTCATGCACTGGGACCGAAGCATCCTGACGGACAGCGGTGGTTTTCAGGCAATGAGCCTGTCCAGGATCAGCAAGAAGAGCGACGACGGAATCGAGTTCCAATCGTTCATCGATGGCTCGAAACATATGTTCACGCCCGAGCGCGTGATTGATATCCAGAAGAACCTGGACTCTGACGTGGTCATGCCCCTGGACATTTGCACACAGTATCCGTCGGAACGCGCCGCGGCGGAGAAGGACCTGGCGCGGACTGTCTCCTGGTTTGGGCGGGCGAAGAAGGCGATGGGGGAGTCTCATCAGCTGCTGTTTGGGATCACGCAGGGTGGCTTCTACGGTGATCTGAGGGAGGAGTCCACCCAACGGATCATGGAACTGGATCCACAGGGGTTTGCCATCGGGGGTCTCAGTGTAGGAGAAGAACGTCAGCTGACCATGGACATGCTGGATCACAGCCTGCTCAATGCTCCCGACGATCGTCCACGGTACTTCATGGGCCTCGGCGATCCAATCGGGATACTGGAGATCATCAGCCGCGGCGTCGACATGTTCGACTGTGTCTTGCCAACAAGAGTTGCTCGAAATCAGATGGTCTTCACCCGGGACGGCGTCGTGAAGATCTCCAAGAAGACCTATGAACACGACTTCCGTCCTGTCGATGAGAGCTGTTCATGCTATACGTGCAGCAACTACACCCGGGCATACCTGCGGCACCTGTTCAAGGCCAATGAGATGCTTGGGGGAACGCTGGCAACTATTCACAATCTCCAGTTCCTTCAGACGATGATCAGTGAAATCCGGAGCGCGATCGCGGCAGGTACGTTCGCCGAGTACAAGCACGCATTCATCGAGCGGTACACCGCATCGTCCGACAGGGTGTGGTGAGCGGCTCGCAGTGCGCATTACCGCATTGACACTGAGTCTCATTTGATGTAAATTTAACCTGTTGTCGAAACCAGGAGGAACCATAATGCGGTCGAAAGTTACAGCAAGTCTCATTCTTGTGACTATTGTAGCCATCGTCGCTGGTGTGATAAACTACCAGGGATTGGTTGCCAAGAACACGAAGTTGGCCCCGAAGCTCGGACTTGACCTCAGGGGTGGAGTGCGCATCGTGCTCGAGGCTCAGGACACGGAGGGCGCCGAGGCCACGAGCGAAAACATCGACTCGGCCGTTGCAGTTATCGACAAGCGTGTCAATGCGCTGGGCGTGAGTGAAGCCACTGCCGTGCGCGAGGGCGCGAACTCGAAGCGCATCATCGTGGAACTCCCCGGCTGGGAAGACCCGGAGAAGGCCAAGGAGATCATTGGCAAGACCGCTCTCCTTGAGTTCAAGACGGCCGATGGGAAGACCGTTGTGAACGGCTCGAATCTGAAGTCCGCTCAGCTCGTCTTCAGCCAGGAGCAGTCGAGTCTGGGAGAACCCCAGATTTCGTTTGAGCTGGATGCGGCAGGTACTGCTGCATTTGCCGCCGCGACTCAGGCAAACATCGGCAAGGTAATCACCATCTACCTTGACAGCCAGGTCCTGATGAGTCCGACGGTCGAAGTTGCGATCACCGACGGCAAGGGCGTCATCTCGGGCGGCTTCACTGCTGAGCAGGCCAGCAACTACGCACTGCTGCTGAGGAGCGGTTCTCTTCCTGTCAAGCTGGTCGCAATCTCGGAAGAAGTGGTTGGACCGTCGCTCGGCAGTGCTTTTGTCCGTCGAAGTGCCTGGGCCGCCGTCATTGCATTCAGCCTCGTTGTCCTCTACATGTTCATCATGTACCGGTATCTGGGTCTGGTGTCGGGCATTGCTCTCGTGGTTTATGCTGACATTCTCATGGCTACATATCTTGTGCTTCATGCTACGCTCTCGCTGCCGTCGATCGGCGGTGCGATCCTCTCTCTTGGTATGGCTGTTGATGCGAACTGCATCATCTTCGAGCGTATCCGTGAGGAACTTGGAATGAAGAAGACTGTCAAGGGCGCGATCGGTGCAGGTTTCTCCAGGGCTTTCCGCGCCGTATTCGACTCGAACCTGACCGTAATTGTAGGTACCGCGTTCCTGTTCTACCTTGGAACTGGTACCGTCCGTGGATTTGCCGTGACCCTTGCTCTCGGCGTTCTCGTCAGCATGTTCACGGCGGTTTTTGCCAGCCATATGCTGGTTGACCTTCTGCTCACTCCTGCCATTGCCAGGAACAGCAGAAAATTCCTCGGTTAGGCGGTGCAGTCATGACATTCAGAGAGAAGATTCTCGGCTGGGATATCGTTGGCAAGACGCGAACCTGGTTTACTGCGTCTACCGTTGTTATTGTGATCGGTCTCATTGCTATGATCGTCAATGTGTTCAGTTTTGGGTCGCCTCTCAAGTTTGGTATCGATTTCATTGGTGGAACGGTCATCAATGCTTCCTTTGAGAAGGCTCCTGACGAGGCGGCTGTCCGCAGCATACTTGCGGCCAACGGCTACAGCAACGTTACGGTTCAGCGTGCAGGAGAGAAGGGCATCACGATGAAGGTAGAAGCAACTGAGATCGACCCGGCCGTCAGCGGGAAGATCATCAGTGATATTGTGGCAAAGTACGGTGCCGTGGACGTGGGCACCAAGGAAATCACTTCCATCGCGCCCGTGATCGGTCGAGACCTCCTGCGCCGTTCGGCGCTCGCACTCGCCCTCGCTCTCCTGTTCACGCTGCTCTATATCAGCATCCGGTTCAGGTTGTCATTCGGATTGGCGACCATGGCGGGGTTGCTCCACGACATACTGGTGACGCTGGGGATCCTCGCGGTCTTCCGCGTTCCGCTGAACTCTCCCTTTGTCGGGGCGTTTCTTGCCATCATCACGTACTCGGTGCAGGACAGCGTCGTCATCCTGGACCGCGTGCGCGAGAAGTTGAGGTATCGCGGAAAGGAGCCGTTCAATAGGCTTGCGAATGCGTCGCTCACGGAGACATGGATGCGTTCGTTCAATACATCGTTCACGACGTTCCTTTCGGTGGGCGTCCTGTTCCTGATGGGGGGAGCCCCTATTCGGGACTTCTCGACGACGCTCCTGGTGGGTATCATTTCGGGGACGTACTCGTCGCTGTACTTGGTCGTTCCGCTGCTTGTGCTGTGGGTGAACAGCAAAGAGAAGACTGCCGCTCTTCAGAAGAGTTAGTGCTTCTGGAGTTCGCAGTCAGCAAAGGACAATGCAGGGAGGCAACATGAACCTGAGAGATTTCATACGCGACATTCCGGACTTTCCTCAGAAGGGGATCATGTTCCGAGATCTTACTCCGCTGATGGGCGACGCCGATGCGCTCGAGTTTGCCGTGAACGAGTTGGAAAAACAGTTCAGGACTGACCACATCGACAAGATAGTCGCAGTGGAAGCAAGAGGCTTCATCATTGGTGCAGCTCTCGCTTACGCCATGCACGTCGGTTTCGTACCGGCTCGCAAACCAGGCAAGCTTCCATACAAGTCGGTTCGGAGAGAATACGAGCTCGAGTACGGTGTATCGATCCTGGAAATGCATGAAGACGCCATCAAGCCTGGCGAGCGGGTACTCATTGTCGATGACCTCCTGGCAACAGGCGGCACGGTCAGCGCCACTGCCGACCTCGTGCAGTCACTGGGCGGGGATATTGTCGCCTATGCGTTTCTCGTGACCCTTAAGGACCTCGGCGGAGCCAGCAAGCTGAGCGGCGGAAGGGTTGTCTCACTGCTTGACCTTTGAAGCTTGACACCGAGTTTGACGTTGACAAGGAGTACGAAAGTCTCATAGCGGCGCTTCGAGGCTGGCTCTCCCCAGAAGAGATCGACCTCGTTGACCGAGCATTTTTGTTTGCCCGCCAGAGGCATGGGGACCAGAAACGTGCTTCTGGCGCTCCATATATGCTCCACCCGGTCAAAGCCGCTTTGGTGCTGGCCGACTATCGCCTGGATGCTGAGACGTACGCTGCCTGCCTGCTGCATGATGTACTGGAAGACACCGGGACAACGGGAAAGGAACTGGAGGACGGGTTCGGCTCCAAGGTTGCATCATTGGTAGAGGGTGTCACCAAGCTTCATGGACTGAACTACCTGTCGCGCGAGGAGAACAACCTCGAGAACGTTCGCAAGATCCTCCTTGCCATGGCAGCAGATCTGCGGGTGGTTCTGATAAAGCTCGCCGACCGATTGCATAACATGCGGACGCTCCAGTATCTCAGTGAAGACAAGCAACAGCGTATTGCCCAGGAGACGATGGAGATCTACGTTCCTCTCGCCCACCGGCTTGGAATCTATGAACTGAAGTGGGAGATGGAGGATCTCGCATTCCGCTATCTGAACCCCGACGAGTACCGGAAACTGGCTGGACTTGTTGCTGCCAAGCGAGCCGAACGGGAAGCGTTTGTGAAGGAAACGATCAACCAGACCGTCCACTTCCTGGAAGGAAAAGACATCCACGCTGTGGTCTCAGGCCGACCAAAGAACCTCTACAGCATCTACCGCAAGATGGTCCAGCAGGGCAAGACGTTCGACGAGATCTACGATCTCACGGCGGTCCGGATTCTTGTAAACACGATTCCAGAGTGCTATCTCGTTCTGGGCTACGTGCACGAGGCATTCACTGTCGTCCCCGGGCGCGTGAAGGACTACATTGCTCTGCCCAAGCCGAATGGCTACCAGTCGTTGCACACGACGGTCATGGGCTCCAATGGAGAACCGCTCGAGATCCAGATCCGGACCAAGCGAATGCACGAAGTCGACGAAATGGGCGTAGCTGCTCACTGGAAGTACAAGGAGGGCAAGGCTGCTGACCTGGTCGATTCAGAGCGGTTCGCATGGCTGCGCCAGATGGTGGACTGGCAGAAGGACGTTCGCAGCAGTGGGGAGTTCGTTGAACGAGTCAAGGTGGACGTATTCACGGACGAGGTCCTGGTCTTCACACCCAAAGGAGACGTCATCAACTTGCCGGTTGGCTCAACACCGGTAGATTTCGCCTACCACATCCACACGGACGTCGGTAGCAGCCTGGTAGGGGCCAAAGTCAATGATCGCATCGTGCCTATTGACACTGAACTAGTGACTGGAGACCGCGTCCAGATCATTACCTCGCGGAATTCTGGAGGGCCAAAGTCGGACTGGCTCAAGTTCGTCAAGGCAGCGTCAACCAAGGCGCACATCAGGGCCTACCTGCGAAAGAAGGAACTGGAGCATTCGACCCCGGAGAGGCCGGAGATGGAGGAGCGCCCCCGCCCGATCGTAATGCGTTCCCCTCTTTCAGACCGACGGACTGCACCGGATAGCGGGTTCCGCATTGTTGTCCGAGGCGATGCGACGCTCCCGATAGTCATGGCAGCGTGCTGCAACCCTGCATACCCTGATGAGATCCTCGGTTATGTGACACGGGGCAGAGGCGTTACCATTCACCGGGCCGATTGCGCCAATATCCCATCGCTGGCCATGGAGCCGGAGCGTCTTGTCGATGCTCATTGGGAAATGATCCCCAGAAAGGCGCGCGAGCGGACGATCGTCATCGAAACCCTGAATGTTCCCGGCGTGCTCTACCAAGTGTCCGAGGAGTTTGCAAAGAGAGACATCAACATCAAGTACATGAAGAATGCCGAGCACCTCTCCATGTTCAGAAAGAAAGGGGAGACAGCGCGGACGCAGATCAAGATCGTTGCGGAATTCGTCGACGAAGCCTCCTATCGGCAGACAATGGATGCGCTCAAGGGACTCACGTCAGTGATCTCCGTCAAACAGCAATAGTGCCCGCCACTGGTCCAGCTCTGTTTCCTCCTCCGTGGTCTGGTTAGCAGCCCGCGTGTCCCGATACGGACCTTGTGCGATGGCTCGATCAGGTACGTCTGTCATCGGCGCCGATACGCAACTTCCCAAGAAAGCAGATTCCGTCTAATATGTAGTTCGTAGAGGCGTTGCTATTGCGGTCGACTGGCCGCGAGAACGATGAGTGGTATAGTCTGAGAGGGAGGTAAGAAGTGTCGTGCCCAGGTTGTGGAAAGGCAAGCCCTGACGGTTCTACCTCCTGTCCCGCATGCGGGACAGAACTGACCGGTGTGAGGAAGACAGCAGCACTCATC
>CAYRQW010000028.1:0-15675 GCA_964426505.1 uncultured Caldisericota bacterium | reverse complement strand
GCGGAACAGCTGGCAGCGACCGCGGACGACATCTACCGGGCCAAGTTCGCGTTCAAGCTTGCGAACGGCTTCGACTTCAGCAAGTTGACTATCCCGCAGCGGGTGTTTGAGACGCCAGCCGTCGTAAGCGGGTTCGACGAGGCGTACATGCGGCGCGCGATCGCGTTTGCCGCGGGTCAGCTGGCCAGTCCGCGTGCCTAGGCGCGGCGAAGCAGCACAGGAGGACGAGATATGACAGACAAGAACAGGGAACCGATCAGCAGCAGCGCCGAGGATCGCAAGGACCGCAGGCAACGGGAACGTCTCGCGGAGCTGACGCGTTCGTTCAAGAAGGATCCAAAGGATTTCGTTCAGAAGGTTGAGGATGCCTGTCCGACGGGCACGCAGCCCGCCACTGCATTGCTGGACGCAGCAGTGGTCCTGGCGGAGCAGGATGAATTCAAGCCCGCGCTGGCACTTCTGGACAGGGCAGCTGTGCTGTACGAGGCAAAGCATGACGATGCCGGCCTCGCCCACGTCTATGTCAACATGGGTCCGCTGTATGGCATGCTGGACGAGCTCGAGAAAGGGATCACCTTCTCCCTGAAGGCCGAAACCCTTGCCAGGACTCTGTCGGTCGACCCTGAGTTCACTCTGCATTACGCGAGCGATCTCGGCGGCATGTATACGGAGATGGAGGAGTGGGACAAAGCGATGCACTACTTCCAGATTGCCTGCGATACGTCAAGGCGCATGGGCAACAAGGAGCTTGAGGCTGACGCTCTGCTCGTCATGAGCCAGGTGGCTGTTGCCCAGGGAGACGCGGGCAAGGCGCGTGAACTGGCAGAGAAAGGTGGTGCAATCGGCAAGGCTCTGCGCGACAAGCTTTTCCAGGCGCGTGCACTGCAAACGATCGGCGACGCGAGCGCACTCGACGGAAAGCACGAGCAGGCGGTCATCCTGTTCCAGCAGGCGCTGGACCTTGAAGCGGACCAGCCTGACCTTGAGCTCCGTCAGCAGTTGTTCTGGGAGATGAGCGAGTCGTACGAAGAAGCGGGAAATAAGGAACTGGCGGACGACTATCGCAGTCGCGCCGCTGACCTCGACGATACAGCCGAGGATATGGACGAGTTGGTCGACTCGACCGACTGATCGCGTATCAGGTGAGCATGTGCCGCGTTTTCATGAATGACCAGCGACAAGGAGGATGGTATGCAGTATGAGCGCGAATTGAGGGAGACGGCAAGAGCTCTGGTGGCGCCGAATAAGGGTATCCTTGCGGCAGACGAGAGTGTGGGTACGATCGGAAAGAGGTTTGCGAAGCTGGGTGTAGCGTCGACTGCCGAGACACATCGTGCCTATCGGGACATGTTGTTCACGACGCCCGGCATCGAGGAGTTCATCTCAGGCGTCATCCTGTATGATGAGACGATTCGCCAGGAGTCTCTGGGTGGAACGCTGTTTCCCAGACTGCTGGCCGAGAAGGCCGTCATCCCAGGCATCAAGGTCGACACAGGAACGGTCGAGCTGGCACTGCACCCCGGCGAGAAGGTCACACAAGGACTGGATGGACTCCGCGAACGACTGGCAGAGTACCGGTCGATGGGAGCGCGCTTCACCAAGTGGCGTGCCGTCATCACGATCGGCCCCGGGATCCCGAGCAAGGCATGTGTCAGTGCCAACGTTCAGGATCTTGCACGCTACGCGGCCCTGGCACAGGAAGCTGGACTTGTTCCGATCGTCGAACCCGAGGTCCTCATGGACGGCGATCATGATCAGGAGCGGTGCGAATTCGTCACGTCGGGTGTCCTCAGGTCTGTCTTCAGCGAGCTTGCCCGGCAAGGTGTCTTGCTTGAGGGCATGTTGCTCAAGCCGAGTATGACAGTCTCCGGCAAGGCATGTTCCCACCAGGCAGGGGTGCAGGATGTAGCCGAGGCAACCGTGCGCACGCTGCGCCGTACCGTTCCCGCAGCTGTCCCAGGCATCGTCTTCCTGTCGGGAGGACAGTCGTCTGAACTGGCGACCGCTCATCTCAACGCCATGAACAAGCTGGGACCGCATCCGTGGGAATTGAGCTACTCGTACGGACGGGCACTGCAGGAGCCCGCGCTGACCATCTGGCACGGTGAGCAGGCAAACGTGGCAGCGGCACAGGCAGCCTTCTATCATCGAAGCAAATGCAACAGCGCTGCACGGACCGGTTCATACACGCCGGAACTCGAGCGAGAGCGATAACAGACAGTTCTCCTGGGCTGTAAGCCCCGAAATGACATCCCGGGCAGTGGGGTCTCCCCATTGCCCGGGATGCTGAGATGCAGGAACGGCGGGGAGGCTAGCCGCCGAGGTAGGCTTTCTTCACATCCGGGTTGTCACGCAGTTCCGCAGCAGTCCCTGACAGAACAAGGGACCCGGTCTCCAGAACATACGCCCGGTGGGCGATCGACAATGCCTTGAAAGCGTTCTGCTCAACAAGCAGGACTGTCTTGCCAAGCTGGTTGATCTCGGTAATGATGTCGAAGATCTCCTCGACCAGGACGGGTGACAGGCCCATGGATGGTTCGTCGAGGAGCATGAACGGGTTGTTCTGCATGAGGCCTCGCCCGACAGCCAGCATCTGTTGTTCTCCACCCGACAGCGTGCCGGCGACCTGTCGTCGGCGCTCCTTGAGGCGTGGGAACAGTGAGAAGACCTTCTCCTGGTTGGGGCCGGCGGTCTTCTTGTCCCCGACCGACGACAGCGCCACGTCCAGGTTCTCCTGTACGGTCAGGTTGCCAAAGATGCCTCGACCTTCGGGGACATGGGAAATGCCCATGCGTGCGATGAGGTGAGGCGGAGTGTGAGTGATGTCCTTGCCCTCGTAGAGAATACTGCCCGACGTGGCGCGCAGGATGCCGGAGATGGCGCGCAGGGTCGTCGACTTGCCGGCGCCGTTGGCGCCGATGATCGAAACGATCTCACCCTTGTCTACGGTGAATGAGACACCCTTCAGAGCACGGATAGAGCCGTAGAAGACATCGATGTTACGGACTTCGAGCAGCATGTCAGGCCCCCTTTCCAAGGTATGCTTCACAGACCCGCGGGTCGTTGCGGATATGTTCGGGCACGCCTTCGCAGATGGTCTCGCCGAAGTCCATGACCTTGATGCGCTCGCAGACGCCCATAACGACGCGCATCTGATGTTCGATGAGCAGGACAGTCAGGTCAAACTTGTCACGAAGCCAGTGGATCATTTCCATTAGTTCGTCTGCCTCTGCCGGGTTCATGCCGGCTGCGGGTTCGTCCAGGATGAGCAGTTTCGGTTTGGTGGCGAGCGCACGGGCAATTTCCAGGCGGCGCTGAGCTCCATACGGGAGGGATCCCGATATGTCATCGGCATGCGCCTCCAGATGGAACAGGCGCAGGAGATCGATAGCATAGTCATCGACCAGC
The DNA here is from genome assembly GCA_964426505.1 of uncultured Caldisericota bacterium. Classification (GTDB taxonomy): domain Bacteria; phylum Caldisericota; class Caldisericia; order Cryosericales; family Cryosericaceae; genus Cryosericum. The sequence goes on along the minus strand of CAYRQW010000028.1, from coordinate 12,267 downwards.
TGCTCGCCCTGCCAGTACTTGCTCGTGTGCAGGAATGCATCGTTATCGGCATACGACATGTGGAAGTGATAGGCGATCTTGATGTTGTCGATGACACTGGATTTGGTGAACAGGCGGATGGTCTGGAAGGTCCGTGCGATACCGGCTTGTGTGATCACGTGGGTCTTCCTGCCCGCGATGTTTGCCCCATTGAACATGATCGTGCCCTTGGTTGGAGCATACACGCCTGTGAGCACGTTGAAGACAGTCGTTTTTCCCGCTCCGTTCGGACCGATGAGCCCCACGATCTCGCCGTGCTCCAGCTGGATGTTGAAGTCCGAAACGGCACGCAGGCCACCAAAGAACTGAGTGAGATGCTGGATCTCGAGGAGAGCCATTATGCACTCACCCCCTTTCTCTGACGCTGAGGCATGAGAATGAAGCCGAATTCCTTCAGCCCCATGATGCCTTCCGTCCGGAATATCATGACCAGGATGAGCACGAGCGGGTAAATGACCATGCGCCACTGCTTGAGCCCGCGGAGCAGCTCAGGGATGAGCGTGAACACGGCAGGGCCGATCATGGCGCCGCTGATCGATTCGGAACCTCCGACGTACAGGTAGATCAGGTATTCCAGCGATTTCACGAAGCTGAAGTTGTCCGGGTGGATGAACTGCAGCAAGTGGGCAAAGATGCCGCCCGAAACTCCCGCGAAGAAGGCCGAGAACACGAACACAAAGACTTTCTGTCTTGTCGTGTTGATGCCCATGGCTTCCGCAGCGATCTCTGAGTCGCGGATGGCCTTCATTGAACGGCCGTAGGAGGAGAACAGGTAGTTGCGCATCAGGACAATGCTGACGGTCGTGAAGATGAAGACGACCTCCAGCGTCGTGAACTTGGGAATGCCACCGAGTCCGCGGGGGCCACCGAGTACTTCAGTGACACGGATGATGGTACGGATGAGTTCATTGGCAGACAATGTCACGATAGCCAGGTAGTCGCCCTTGAGGCGCAGCGACGGCGCGCCAACCAGATAGCCGGCCACACCTGCCAGCACCCCGCCCACAAGGACTGCGAGGATAAAGATGGGGTATCCGACCCACGGATTGGACGTACTCGTGCGCAGCCAGACCGTCGTGATCATGGCCGACGTGTAGGCTCCCACAGCCATGAAGCCAGCGTGTCCGATCGAGAACTGGCCGGTGAAACCGTTTACCATGCCCAGGCTGACGGTCATGACGATATTGATGCCGACCAGGACGATGAGCTGGATGAAGTAGCCATTCAGGATCCCGGTCACGTAGAGCAGTTTGAGGATGACATAGGCCAGTACGACGCAGAGGATATTGGTGGCAGTACGGTGCTTTCGCAGGAACTCCATTCTACACCTTCTCCGGCATGAACTTGCCCAGCAATCCACTTGGCTTCACAAGAAGGATGCCGATCAGGATGGCGAACGCGATGCCATACCCCAGGTTGGAGTTGACCGATGTCGCAAAGGCTTCCGAAATTCCCATGATGTAGGCTCCAAGCACGGCGCCCGGGATGTTCCCGATGCCACCGAGAACGGCCGCGATGAACGCCTTGAGCCCCGGCCAGGTCCCCAGGAATGGGGAAGCCAGGATGCCGTACGTCGTTCCGTACAAGACACCGGCAGCACCAGCCAGCGCAGGGCCGACGATGAAAGCAGTGCTGATGACGACGTCGATGTTGATTCCCATCAGGCTTGCCGCCGACTTGTCGAACGCGACTGCACGCATCTGCTTGCCAATGAGTGTCTTGTTGACGAACCAGAACAGCAGAACCATCAGGAAGACCGAAACGCCGACGTCGAGCAGCAGGATGTTGGAGATGGTGAGTCCGAGACTGCCGGGGATGCTGATCTGTCTGGTCACGATCAGGTCGGGGAACTTGCGGAACTCCGGTCCGAAGAGAAACGGGAGAGAACAGAAGTTCTGCAGGAACAGCGACACGCCCAGTGCCGTAATGAGAGCTGACAGCCGTGACTTGTACCGCAGGGGGCGGTAGGCCAGTTTTTCCATAACGAAGCCCAGAGCGCCGGTGACGATCATAGCGCCGACAATGGTCGGGATGAACGCCCCACCGAACACTCTTGTCATGACCGGGGCAAGGAAGAAGCCCATGTAGGCGCCGACCATGAAGATGTCAGCGTGAGCAAAATTGATGAGGCGCACGATGCCATACACCATCGTGTAGCCCAGGGCAATCAGGGCGTAGATGCTGCCTATCTGAATGCCGTTGATAAGTTGTTGCAGGAACTGACCCATGTTTTCTCCTCCGACAGTAGGTGCAGCGGGAACCGGATATGCTCCCGCTGCACCGAGGTGCGTTATGTTACGGGTTTACGGTTGTCAGGTATGTCTGCTGGCCGCCGGCAATCTTGATGACAACGGCTGACTTGATTGGATTCCGGTTTTCATCGAACTTGTAGGCGCCTGAGATGCCCACAAAGGTCGTATTCTTCATGGCGTCCCTGATATCTGAGCCCTTGATGGAACCGGCTTTCTTGAATGCGTCGAGGAACAGGCCGGTAGCTTCATAGGCAAGAGCAGCGAGTGCATCGGGTGCTTCCCCGTACTTGGTCGTGTACTTCGTGACGAACTGCTGTACGGCTGGCGTCTTGTCGTCTTTCGAGAAGTGGTTGGAGAAGACGCCACCTTCAACGGCCTCTCCACCTATCTCCACGAGCTTGGTCGAATCCCAGCCATCGCCACCACCTGCAGGAGCATTGAACCCCATTTCGCGGGCCTGCTTCAACTGGAGGGCGGCAGAACCATAGTAGTTGGGCAGATAGAGGAAGGCAGGATTGGCAGCCTTGATCTTGGTGAGCTGAGCCTTGTAGTCGACGGTCTTCTCCTCGTCAGTGAACGCCTCATAGGAGACGATCTTGCCACCCAGTCCTTCGAAGCTCAGTTTGAAGTTCTCTGCCAGACCCTTGTTGTAGTCGTTGCCGTTGTCATAGAGAACAGCGGCCGTCTTGAAGCCAAGCGTTTCGTAGACGTACTTGGCCATGACGGTGCCCTGGAACGGGTCGATGAAGCAAGCGCGGAAGATATAGTCGCCAACTTTGGTGACCATGGCGTTGGTGGACGTGGGCGAGATCTGTGGAACGCCGGCAGCCTGGCAGATGGGCGCGACAGCCAGACTGACCTTGCTCATGACGGCGCCGACGATGCCGATGACCTTGTCCTGATTGAGAAGTTTCTGAGCGGCGCTTGCGCCGACTTCAGGGGACGCGGTGTCGTCTTCGACGATGCCGTTGACCGTTGTCTTGACATCGTCGATGGTAGCTCCACCAGCGGCGTTGAACTCCTCGATGGCCATAACCATGCCGTTCTTGCTGGAAGACCCGAACGTGGCCGAGGCTCCCGACATCGGAAAGATGCCACCCAGGTTGACCACCTGTTCTTCTGGCGTGGCGGTCTTGCATCCGGCGACACCGGCAACAAGTGCGCAGACAAGAATAATGGCAAACAGTCTCCTCATGTGTTCTCCTCTCCTGATATGGATGTGTCGTGCTGTTTAGCGAAGCGAAAGAGCATCGTCAGGCTTGCAGGCCCGGTGACACCCCCTTCCCAAGAAAGCGGAAAGACCTCACCGCGCGTTCTCCGGGAGGTCTTCTGTTTGCTGCGCAAGCTGAGGGCTTGGGGCCCTTCTCACCGCAGACTCCGGGTGGAGTCGGGCTCGGTGAGTTCAAGGCACAGCCATCTGGCCCAAGCCGTGAGCATGAACCGTATGGGTGTGGTGAGTCGATGTATGAGACAAAGAGGGGGAAACATCCGATATCCATAATGCATTCTCGCAACGTAGACAAAGAAGTCAATAGGCGGAGACTTGAGACCATGAATGCCTGCTGCAAGAAGCCAACCGGCGACGGTATGCAGGCCCGTGGAAGGGCCGCAGGGAGAACGTCGGAGTCTGGTGTCGCGGCCACACCAGAAGGACCAACGGGTCCAACCGCGAGCAAGTGGGTGCATATGCATGGTGTTTCGGCAATATGCATCATGCGCGTCGTCCCTGTTCCGCAGCCTTCGTCACGTTGCGTCATATAGTGGACCTCCCAACTGCACACACTATTGCGGTGCCGCCGGAATTGTCAAGGAGTACGTGGCTTCCTGTGTATCAGGGATTCTGCAGGGTTGAACCGGGCTGCGCGTCAGACTGACTGTCTGCGGAAGCGGAGTACCGCCAGGACCGCCAGGATGGAAGCGCACGCCAGCAGGAAAGAACAGGACATGAGGACCGACGACACGCCGAGGCCTCGCTGGACAACGTTCTCATAAGCATCCACGATCAATGCGCCCGGCGTTGCGTGCGCCACTTTCTGGAAAGCTGCGCCGGTGAACTGGAGAGGGACCCACGCGCCACCGAGGCCGGCGAGGACGAACATGAGGATGAGCGAGAACGCTGTGGCCACCTCCTCGGAGCGTGATATGACGCCGATCAGCAGACCGGTCGCCGCCACGAATGCCGATGTGCAGACCGTCACAAGCAGCGTTGCCAGGGGAGCATGCATGTACTGGACGTGGAGGACCAGGGTGGCAAAGAGGATGAGCATCGACAGCTGTGTGAAGACCTGGATGAACATGGCAAGATAGTGCCCCAGCAGGATGCCGGAACGCGACAACCTGGTTGTCCTGAGTCGGGCAAGGGTCCGGGACTTTCGTTCCTCGACAACGATCCCGGCAGCACCGATAAGTCCTGCGATGGAGAACTGCAGCATCATGCTCGGGGACGTGTGTGCGAAGCCACCGGCGTTGCGCTGCTGTTCCGTGAGCTTGCTCGATACCGTCACCGCCACGGCTGGAGGCTGTGTCTTCCAGGAAGACACAGAGGTCCTGAACGCTTCCGCAAACTGCTCAAACGTGAGCGCGGAGGGCTTGCCGGACGTCGCAGGAGCTGCCACCTCCTGGTAAATGGCAGCTGTCGCACGTGCTGTGCGTACAGCGCTCGCAAGGCGCGTCGACAGGTTGCTCAACTCATTGCTGGCTGTCGTTCCACTGGTGCTGGCGACGTCGACAACGCAGGGAATTGCGGAATCCCTGCCATCGTAGAAGGCCCGCAGGAATCCGGCGGGGATGAAGACGACTGCGGTGACCTTGCCGTCGCGGACAGAGGCCCGAAGGGCCTGATCCTCGGCGCTAGCGGGGTCGACCAGGCGGACGACGGTCGACGATGCCACGAGATGTGTGAACGCTGCATGGGCCGGGTCAGCCGCGTCGCCAGCGACCACCACCGGAAGACGCGCGTCCCCGGGAGCGGCGTAGCCGCCGAAGACGAACCCGAACATGAGCGTGAACGCGATGGGCATGATCAGGATGAACATCAGGGACTTCCGGTCACGCACGATCTGCGTGAGGTCCTTGATCATCAGGTCGACGGCTCCCATGGCGGGATCTATGCGAACCGGCGCGCCATGCGGGCGCGGCCGATAAGGAACATGATGGCCGTCCAGGCGAGCAGGACTGTCGCGGTCATGAGCAGACTGCCGATCGGAGCTCCGTCCATCGCCTGGCGGAAGGCGAGGAGTGACCATCCCTGTGGCACGAGCATCGAGACCCGCTGTCCAAGCCGGGCGGCGGATGGGACGTTCATCGTGAATACGCTTGCGAGTGCCAGCATTCCCGTTGCTGTCACAACGCCGCCGAACACGACGCCGGCCTGTCGGGTCGTCTTCACGAACGACATGAGGAAGATGCCAAAGGCCGAGGCACATAGCGCTGTCGACACGAGAGCGATCAGGATCGGCAGGATGCCGCCCCAGTGCAAGCGGAACACAAGCGCCGAGAATGCCATCAGGACCAGCATCTGGAGGACAGTGGTCAAGAGGACCGACAACATCTTGCCCTTCATGACGACGGTCGGTGGAGTCCTGGTGGAGAACAGGCGCTGCAGGGTCCCCTGCTCCTGTTCCATCAGGATACTCTCGGCTCCGGCTGTCCCGGTGTAGTAGACGTAAAACACCATCATGGCTGCCATGTTGACGGCGAGAATGGTGGCCAGAAGGCTTGCTGACTTCTGCAGTTTTGCAGGCGGCGCTTCGATACTGATCGCACCACGCCCCGTCTGTGCGGCCAGCGTCTCACCGACAAATCGTCGGACTGACTGAGCCGCCTGGTCGGGCGACAGCGTGATCCCTGTTCTGGCCAGACTCGCAGTCACGGTCGACTGCATGATGCGCACGGACGTGAACTCGTCGACAGACCGGCTGATGATGGCACGGACGATACCGGGACCGAGCGTGAGGGTCGGGTCCTGGTAGATCTCGACGGCTCCTCCCTGTGCTCCTTCCAGGCTGGCTCTGGTGAAGGCTGCCGGGATGATGACGGCAGCCTCCGCGGTGCGGCTATCAACGGCGGCATGGGCGGCATCGGCCGATACGACCGTTGTGACGGCAACCAGCTTCTTCAACTCGTCCGATGCGAGCAAGTGTGTCAGGATATCTCCTGCTGTGGTTGACGGGTCGCTGTCGGAAGGGTCGAGGTCGACGGTCTGATCGCCTGCGTCGAGATTGACCAGGACGATCTTCGTGACCGGGACAGCGAACGTCTGATCCTTCGATGAGGCAGTCCCGCCGAACGCCACGGCGAACAGGCCCACGATAAGCAGGGGGACAACGAACATGAATATGAGCCCGAACAGGCTGGTGAACGAATGACGTATGTCCTTGAGGGCGATGTCTAGCGCTTGCATGGGTGATCAGTCGCGCAGTGCACGGCCAGTGAGACGAAGGAAGACTGCCTCGAGGTTCGGTTCCTGGATCTCGACAGAAACGATCCGCACACCAGCTCTGGCGGCACTCTCGAAGAGACGGGGCAGCACACGGTTGCTGTCTGCCGCAATGACGGTCACGATGCCATCATCCGACGTCACGTCGTGGATCCCCTCTACTGTCTTCCATGTCTCCAGAAAGCCTTCAGCCGGTTCGCTCAGCCGCAGCTGGATGCGGTCGAACTCACCCACGCTCTTGACCAGTTCACGCTGTGTGCCAACAGCGACAAGCTTGCCATGGTCCATGATGCCTACGTGGTCGGAAAGCTCTTGCGCTTCTTCCATGTAGTGTGTGGTGTACAGGACAGTCATCCCCTGGTCGCGAAGTTGCCTGACGTTGTCCAGGATAGACCTGCGGCTTTGTGGATCGATGCCGACCGTGGGTTCATCCATGATCACCAGTGCAGGCTCGTGGAGCAGCGCGACGGCGATGTTCACGCGGCGCTTCATGCCGCCCGAATACGAACTGATCCGTTCCCTCTGGCGGTCTGTGAGCCCGATGACCTCCAGGACCTCGTCGACACGGCGAACCAGCGGTGCGCCGCGAAGGCCCTGCATCTTCCCCCAGAACAGGAGGTTCTCGCGGGCCGACAGATCACTGTACAGCGCAACCTCCTGCGGGACGACGCCGATGGATGCCTTCACCTGCTGAGGTTCGCCTGAGACGCTGTGTCCCATGACCAGCGCGTCGCCGGAATCAGACCTGAGCAGACACGAGAGCATACTGATCAGGGTCGTCTTCCCGGCTCCGTTGGGGCCAAGCAAACTGAAGATCTCGCCCCGGAGGACATCAAACGAGACTCCGTCGACTGCCCGGTTCTTTCCAAAGCTGCGGTGCAGGTCCTGTACCTGGATAGCCAGTGTGTCTCCCATGAAGAGCTCCCTGTAGTCGTAGTCTTCTGAACGCGGACGCAGGACATCAACCTGCAATGTCAAGTCATAATATTCTGGTTAGCGAAGTAATACAATAGCCAGGGAATCGGCTCCGGATTGAGGTGTCACCACAGAGGCAATCGAGGGCATTTGGGGGGTAGTGACACCTGATCCCGGATCAGTCAGTTTCTGAAACGAGTCAGGGCTGGATCGTTGTCACGTACCTGAACGTTCCGTCCTTGACCTGGATAATGACAGCGGACTTGATGGGATTGCGGTCGGCGTCGAACGTCGTTGTCCCGGAGACGCCTTTGAACGTAATGTCACGGATCGTGTCACGCAACGTGGTGCTCTTCGCTGTTCCTGCCGTCTTCAGCGCCTGGAGAAACAGGTTCGTAGCATCATACGTAAGGATGGCGGTTGCATCTGGCAGATCTCCATACAGCTTCTTGTACGCTGCAGTGAAGTTCTGTACCTCTGGTCTCGGGTCGTCGAGAGAAACGTGGTCGGAGAAGTAGCAGCCTTCGACAGCAGCCCCGCCAAGCTTGACAAGTTCAGGCGAGCCCCAGCCATCGCCACCACCTGCCGGGATCGTGATTCCAAGGTCGCGGGCCTGTTTGAGACTCATCGTAACTGAGGCGAAGTAGTTTGGCAGATAGAGGAAGTCAGGATGTGCCGCCTTGATGTTGGTCAGCTGAGGCTTGTAGTCGACGGTCTTGTCTGCATCGGTGAATGCTTCGGAGGCGACGACGCGTCCGCCGAGCTGCTTAAAGCGGGTCTTGAAGACGTCAGCAAGCCCCCTGCTGTAGTCGTTGCCGTTGTCGAACAGCACGGCTGCCGTCTTCAGCCTCAGGTTGTTCCAGACGAAATCGGCCATGACACGACCTTGAAACGGATCAATGAAGCAGACGCGGAAGATGTAGTCTCCAACGAGCGTGACGCCGGTCGCGGTGGAGATCGTCGCAATCTGGGGGACGCCTGATGACTGTGCGATCGGCGCAAACGCGAGACTCACTTTGCTCATAACGCTGCCGATGAGTCCCACTGCGTGGTCCTGATCGATGAGCTTGTGGGCTGCGCTGGCGCCTACTTCGGGCGATCCAGTGTCATCTTCAGCAACGGCTCTCACTGTAGTGTTCAATCCGTCGATGACTGCGCCTCCGGCGGCGTTGAAATCATCGACCGCCATCGTCATGGCATTCCTGCTGTTGACCCCATAGACGGCGGAACTTCCCGTGAGCGGGAAGATGCCTCCGAGAGATACAACCTGTCCCGTCGTGGCGGAAGGGGTGGAACCGCAACCTGTCACAAGTGCGGCTGTGAGAACCAGTATGACGAGCACAGCTAGAGATTTTCTCATAGTGACTCCTTTTCGGCGAATGGGTATGGCAGGCCACGCACAGACAAGGTGCAGATATGAAGATGCCCGACGTGAGGATCACGACGGGAAGCGGAGGAGGCTGCCCCGGATGGACGGGTACAGCCTTCAGCGCATGACCATTCGGAAGAGGTGAAGACCGCGGAAACCGCGGCGGCGGAAATCGTACAAGAATGGTTGTGCGCAAAGGACTGCCATGACACAGTATGTCGGGAGAGACGTTGAAGTCAACACTGCGAATGAGTATCGTGGCGTCGTGACTCGCAAGGCGAATTCCTGCGAAGTCGTACTCTCCGCTTATGAAGCCGCTGTGAACAGAAAGAGCCGGTCGATCAACCAGATCGACCGGCTCGGGACTGCAGACGCTGCTAGGGGTTGATGGTGGTCACGTAGCGCTGCTCGCCATCCTTGATGGTCAGGATGACGGCGGACTTGATGGGATTGCGGTTCGCGTCGAATGACAGCAATCCGGTGACACCCTGGAAACTGATACCCTTCATCGCATCGCGAATGGCGCTTCCCTTCACGGTACCGGCGTCGGCAAACGCTTTCAGGAACAAGCCTGTTGCATCGTAGTTGAGGGTCGCCAGTGCGTCAGGGTCCATGCCGAACTTGGCGCGGTAAGCGGTGACGAAGCTCTGCACCTCTGCGCGCGGGTCATCCTTGGAGAAGTGGTTGGAGAAGACGCCTCCCTCAGCGGCTGAACCGCCGACCTCCACGAGCTTGGGTGAATCCCAGCCGTCGCCGCCGCCGGCGGGGACGTCCAGTCCCATTTCGCGAGCCTGTTTGAGGATGAGTGCTGTAGCTCCGTAGTAGTTGGGCAGGTACAGGAACGCAGGATTGGTAGCCTTGATATTGGTCAGCTGAGCCTTGAAGTCAACTGTCTTTTCCTCGTCCGTGAAGGCCTCGAATGCTACAACTGTGCCGCCCAGGCTCTCGAAGCTGGATCGGAAGTTCTCGGCCAGGCCTTTGTTGTAGTCGTTGCCGTTGTCATAGAGGACTGCGGCCGTCTTCACCCTGGCCGTGTTCCACACGTAGTTGGCCATGACCGTGCCCTGGAACGGATCGATGAAGCAGCCTCGGAAGATGTAGTCACCGATCTGCGTCACCTGGACATTGGTCGACGTGCCCGTGATGGTCGGAATGCCGGCTTCCTGCATGATTGGCGCGACCGCCAGGGTCACTTTGCTGGTGATGGCCCCCACAAGACCTATGATCTTGTCCTGGCTGATCAGTTTCTGGGCGGCGCTCGCTCCTACTTCAGGCGACCCCGTGTCGTCTTCGACAACAGCGTTGACAGTAGATGCAATGCCATCGATCATTGCTCCTCCGGCCGCATTGAACTCATCGACGGCCATCAGGATCCCGTTTCTGCTGGAGACTCCGAAGGTAGCTGCACTGCCTGTCAGAGGGGCGATCACGCCGATGTTGAGTGTCTGTTCAGTCACGCTGGCGGGTGAGCCGCAGCCGGCGAGGCCTGCTGCACACACTGCGAGCACGAGCAAGAGGGCGATAGTTCTTTTCATTATGATTCCTCCAGGATACAGATTCTTGGTAGTTCGAATAGAGAGGCTTCACGGAATCGCCGGTCGTGGCATCACCCCCCTCGACGAACGCAAACCGGCCTTGCAGGAGAGATTTCTGCAAGGCCGGTTTCACCCGGTATGTTGGCGCAGTCAGGCACGTGCGCGCGGTCTGTTGCGCCCGGAGTCGCTGTTTTCATAACCTTGCGACGCGACAGCGGACGGGGCACGTGAAGTGTGGCCATGGTAACCGGATGAGATGGGTCGACTGTCATAGAGAGTAGTATCGCGTGTGTGACCATGGAGGATTATGGCACACCGAACGAAAGAAGTCAACATGTGGGCTGGAATGGTGTGCACGAGCATCAGGGCAGTCCTGGAGAGGGATTCCGGGACAAGAAGGCATGGTCTTCTGCGTGAACAGATTGTGAACTGAATACCTGCTACTGCCTGGCGTCTGGCCTTCTCAGCACTTGTTCTGCGTCTGTCGCCGATGACGGGATGCTGTTTCAGCTTGGGAAGGGGAGGTTGCACACGAGGCTCTGGCACGCTACAGTACCATGGAGATACGAGATGCCAGGAGGAACAGATGAAGGAATTGGATTTCAGCCAGGCAATGGCCTCAAGACAGTCCTGCGCGGCTGGTGTACACGCATGAGCGCGTCGAAGGTCTGGTTCACCGACCTCCGCACGCGTCCCGGCCACAATCTGCTGGACAAGACGGAGGCTCTGATGCGCACTGCCGGTGTCGCCGACATCGACTTCAAAGACAAGTTTGTCGCAGTCAAGCTTCACCTGGGAGAGCCCGGCAATCTTGCCTACATCCGCCCGAACTACGTTGCGCGGGTCGTGAAACTGATGCGTGAACTCGGAGGCAAACCGTTCCTCACCGACTGTAATACGCTGTATACGGGTGGCCGGTCCAACGCGGTCGACCACCTGCAGTCTGCCCAGGAGAACGGGTTCAACCGCATTGGCGTCGGGGCGGACGTCATCATCGCCGACGGACTCAAAGGCACCGACTACCGCGAGGTTCCCATTCATCTCAAGCGCTGCCAAACCGCGAAGATCGGTACGGCGATCGCCGACGCCGACATCATCGTCTCACTCGCGCACTTCAAGGGACATGAGCAGGCCGGCTTCGGCGGCACCCTCAAGAATGTTGGCATGGGCAGTGGTTCACGGGGCGGAAAGATGCAGATGCACTCCGAATCGAAACCGCGCATCGATGTCGCCAGGTGCGTTGCCTGCGGCACGTGTGTCGGTTCGTGTCCCCAGGCTGCGATCGGCTGGAACGCAGATCACAAGGCTGCCATCGATTACGCGAAGTGTGTTGGCTGTGGGCAATGTGTTGCGGTCTGCATGTACGGTGCTGCGCGCCCCGTGTTTCAGGGCACCAACGATGCGCTCAACGAGAAGATAGCGGAGTACGCCTATGCCGTTCTGCATGGTAAGCCGGCGTTTCATGTCAGCTTCATCATGAACGTCAGTCCGAACTGCGATTGCTGGGACCTCAACGACGCGGCTATCGTTCCCGACATCGGCATCGCCGCGAGCTTCGACCCGGTGGCTCTCGACCAGGCGTGTGTGGACCTCGTCAACAAGGCTGTTGCCAACCAGGGCAGCGTTCTTGCTGACGTCCACTTCGAACAGGGTGACAAGTTCACGCATGTTCACCCCGATACGAACTGGGAGTCTCAGGTTGCCCACGCCGAGGAGATC
>CAYRQW010000027.1:0-15804 GCA_964426505.1 uncultured Caldisericota bacterium | reverse complement strand
GGGACAAGTGTCCTGGCGTTCCTGATGAACGGAGCAGCCTCAAGCATCGTTCGCATACCGTCTACGAGCATGACGGGATCACCGATGGTGAGGACAAGCGTCGTGACGATTGGCGTGCTGGCACTGGTTGCTGCCGTGATGGCATCGAGATCCCCCTGACGAATCGACGTCCCAGCGAACACGAGGCACAGGATCAGCGATGCGACTGCAAGCTTCATTCTCATCATTCCGCTCCTTTTGAGGCATGCTTGTGTCAATGCAAAACGCATGACAACCGCGCAGTCAACTATATGCGACCTGTCTTCTCAACCATGAAATCAGTGTGGACACAATGCAAACACATCGGCGGCATCTTGGCTATACATGGCGCCCGCCTATACTGTGCAGGTCAATCCCGAACATGGGACGGGTTCCGAGGAGTACGACATGCATGAGACGACTGAGTACACCGAGCTCTTTGACGCCGCTATCAGGACTCTGTTTTCCGATGCGGTACGCATCACACTGCGAGACCCTTCCGTTGCTGCGTTCTTCGTGCGGATGCGCCGCGCCGAGCGGGTGGCGGAGCACCGCCGCGCCCTGCTCGCGGAAGAGGGCGTGCATGTGCCGCCATTCATGATCCTCAGTGTGACTGGTCGCTGCAACCTGGCGTGTGCAGGCTGTTATTCACAGGCCCAGGAGCGCCACGAGGAACCAGACATGTCGCCCACGGAGCTCCTGAGCGTCGTCCGGCAAGGGCACGAGCTCGGCGTCGGGATCATGCTTCTTGCGGGCGGCGAGCCGATGACGAGGGCGGACGATCTCCTTACGATTGCGCGTGAAGTGCCCGACGTCGTGTTCGCCGTGTTCACGAACGGCACGCTGCTGGATGAGTCGCTGGTAGGACGCATACGCGGACAGCGGAATGTCATCCCGGTCATCAGCCTCGAGGGACACGCCGCGCAGACAGACGCACGCAGGGGCGAAGGCGTCGCCGACCAGGCAAGGGCAGCCATTGCGCGGATGAGGAAGGCAGGCATCTTCTTTGGCACCTCGCTGACAGTCACCCGGCTGAACATCGATACGGTTCTCAACGAGGCGTACTTGCGCGGTCTCGTGGACCTTGGATGCCGCCTGTTCTTCTTCGTCGAATACGTGCCCGTACGGGAGGGCACCGAGTCACTCGTCCTGGATGGGGCTCAGCGGGAACAGCTGGCCGCGACCGTGGCTTCGCTGCAGCGACGTCTGCAGGGCTTGTTCATCGCATTCCCTGGCGACGAGGAGGCTCTGGGAGGCTGTCTGGCAGCAGGGCGTGGGTTCCTCCACATCAGCCCGTCGGGTCGGGTGGAGCCGTGTCCATTTGCCCCGTATTCCGATACCAGCGTCCGAGATGTACCGTTGCGTGAGGCTCTCGCATCGCCCCTGCTTGCTGCCATCCGCAACAATCATGCAAGGCTGACGGAGACGAATGGAGGCTGTGCACTATGGTCACAGCGCGAGTGGGTACAGTCACTAGTGAGGGGTCCAGGCGCAGCCGAGCCTGCTGACCCGGGAGGCTCGGATGAGGACAGCGGAAACATTCTTTGAGCGCGTCTGGGCCGTGGCGGCAAGGGTGCCGCGCGGCAAGGTGACGACGTATGGCGCCATCGCGCGGGCACTGGGCAGCCCCGGAGCCGCCCGGACCGTCGGGTGGGCAATGCGGGCGGCACCCGCAGGATCGGAATTGCCATGTCATCGAGTGATCACGGCGACGGGAAAACTCTCTCCGGAGGATGTGTTTGGCGGGCCGGGGGTCCAGCGGCTGCTTCTGGAAGATGAAGGGGTCACGTTCAATGCGCAGGGAGGCGTCGATCTGAAGCGTCATCTGTGGATACCTTGACGAAACCTGGTGAGCACTGTCGTGGTGGAAGGGAGTGTTTAGCTGTCATTCGTTCGGAACGCTGAGTTGGATCGGGTGGGCGCTGGACCGCAGGCATTTCCATTTTTCCTTGTGATGCCGGCAGGGAGGAGAAACAGTGGACGAGTACGCGGAAGTCATTGTTGTTGCAGGACAGGCTGAGGCCGAGCGCATCGTGCAGGCTCTTGGAACTGCGGACATAACAGCGTTCTTCCATGCGTCGACAGGCCTCGAAGGGACGTTTGGCGTCATGGTTCTGCAGTCGCGTCTTGATGAAGCGCGGGAAATCGCGAGTACCTTTCTGGGCTGCGAGTGTCAGCAGGAGGAAGGCCGTGATGAACCCGAAGCCCCGAACCAGGCTCGAAAGCGCAGCCATCAGCACGGAACCGTCGAGTAGAGCCGTTCCGAAGAGCAGTCGAAGTGGACTGTGGTACAATGCAGGGCATTCGGAAGAAACATGAGGTGAGATGTGGACGCATCGGATGCTCCAGGCGTCGTCTGCTGTGAACTTGAACCGGGCCTCTGGCCGAAGCTGGAGGCGCTGTTCGGTACGAACGGGGCATGTGGCGGCTGCTGGTGCCAGTGGTGGCGCATTGCGGGGGTTGAACACTGGAAGGATGTCAAAGGCGAAGTTGCGCACTCTCGTCTCTGCCGACAGGTGCAGGAGGGACATGCACACGGTGTTCTCGCGTTCGACGGCGACAGGGCTGTGGCGTGGTGCTCATTCGAGCCACGGTCCTCGTTTCCGCGGCTGGAGCGCTCACCTTCGTTCAAGGGGACCAAGCCGGAGGGGGTCTGGTTCGTGGGCTGCTTCTTTGTCGAGCGGGCATGGCGCCGCCGCGGCGTGGCCGACCTTCTGCTGACAGAATCGCTGAGGCTGATGGAACGTGAGGGAGCCGAGGTCGTCGAAGCCTGTCCCAAGGACACACGTGGCGGCATACAGCCGGATGCCTTCATCTATACCGGAACACGTGGCATGTTCGAACGTCACGGCTTCATGGTGGCGGAGGGTCCAAAGGCCGGCATCACCGTGATGCGCAAGCGGCTGGCAATCAGGAAGGCAACATGAGCATCCCGCGGCCGAGTCTTCTGGCACCGGGGACCCCATTCTTCTGTTCCTGGAGCGGGGGCAAGGACTGCTGCCTGGCGCTTGAGCTCAGTGCAGAGGCTGGCGCGCGGCCGGCAGCACTGTTCACTGTCATGGACGAGACAGGCGCGCGATCACACTCGCACGGCCTGTCGCTCGCTTCGTTGCAGGTCCAGGCAGATGCGCTCGGGTTGCCGCTCGTTGTTCGCCGCGCGTCCTGGGCAGCGTACGAGGCCGCATTCACCGATGGACTGGAGGAGATTCAGCGTATGGGGATCACCGACGGTGTGTTCGGTGACATGACCGTCGCGGGTCACCCGGAGTGGGTGGCGCACCGCGAATGGGTGGAGCGGATCATGAGCACGGCCGGCATGATGGCGCATCTTCCGCTCTGGGAACTGGGCGGTGATGCCGTCCTGGCGTTGCAGCTGAAACATGCTCTTCGTGCCGTCATAGTGACGACACGAGACACAGCCGTCAGTCAGGCCTTTCTGAGCCGCAAGCTCGATGAGGCCTGCATCGACGAACTCAGAGCAGCGGGGTGCGACCCCACCGGCGAAGGAGGCGAACTGCATACCGTTGTGACAAACGCTCCCTCATTCTCCTTCGCGCTGAGGATGGTCATCGGCGCTGTTACCGAACATGACGGTTGTCACTTTCTGGCGGTCGAACTGGAGCGTCCGTGACAGACGGCGCCGTCTCGGAGCGAGGCATCGTCCGGACATACCTTGCGGTCACGACGCTGACGACGCTCGCGCAGTCACTCATCTGGGGCGTCAACACGCTATTCCTCATGCATGCCGGGCTGGATATCCTGGGTGTGATGGTTGCGAACGCTGCGTTTACTGTCGCGCAGGTCCTGTTCGAAATACCGACCGGCGTCGTGGCCGATACCTGGGGACGGCGTACCAGTTACCTGCTGTCTGTATCCATCATCATGGTCGCGACGATCCTGTACATGTGGGTCGGTGCTTCCAGGGGCGGGATCCTCGTGTTCTGTCTTGCGTCGGTCCTGCTGGGGATCGGGTTCACCTTTTACACGGGGGCAGTCGATGCCTGGATGGTGGATGCGCTGCGCGCGACTGGTTCGACGCTGCGGACTGAGACTGTCTTTGCCCGGGCAGGCGTCGTGTTTGGCATATCCATGGTCATTGGGACCACGGTGGGCGGAGCGCTGGGCCAGGCTGGTCTGTGGCTGCCGTACGTCGGACGAACAGTCCTGCTGGTGCCCGCGCTTATCCTCGGTATCGTTTCGATGCCCGATCTTGGGTTCGAGCGCAGGCAGCTGCGGTGGTCCAATGTCGGGGGCGAAGTGCGCAGGGTTGCTGCTGTGGGCCTTTCCCACGGTCTGCGTAGCCCTCTCGTCCGGTCACTCATGCTGGCCGGCTGCGTACAAGGCCTGTTTGGCATGTACGGGTTCTACTCGTGGCAGCGGTACTTCCTTGACCTGCTGGGACGCGACGCCGTGTGGGTCGCAGGTATCATTGCCGCCACGATCGGCTTGGCCGGTGCGCTGGGAGGAGCGCTGGTGCGACCGTTCATGGCCCGGGGACCGCGCAGGTCGAGCGTCCTCGTCTGGACGGCCGCTGGAGCGACTGCCTGTGTCGTGGTGGCGGGGCTCGTCCGCGTGTTCTGGGTCGCGGTCCCGCTCTACGTTCTGGCCTGCCTGTTGGACGGTATCGCCAGCCCTGTGCGCATGGCATGGTTGAACGCCTGTATCCCGTCGCGGGAGAGAGCGACCCTCATCTCGCTCAATTCGCTCTTCGGCGAGGCTGGTGGCACGGTCGGGCAGCTGGGGCTCGGGGTCGTGTCGCGCTCCGTTTCCATCCCCGCAGCATGGGTTCTCGGAGGGGCACTGCAGACCCTGGCCCTTCCGTTCATCTGGATGGCGCGCAGGAGAGGAGCCGTCAGCGATGCCGGTGGGCAGTGCGAGGTGGCGGATGCGCGGTAACCTCCGCGGGGGTGTCGACGTATACGAAGTGGACAGTCGGTCAGTGTTCCCGGAAGACCGGCTATGTGGGTAAGGAGCAGATATGGCTAATCAGGACACTCGCAACACTCGTTCTTCGATGGCGAACCTTGGCATCTTGCTGATTGCTGTGGGCATCGTCGTCCTCGCATTGCAGTATATTCATATCGACATGAGCTGGCTTCCACAGCGCTGGGCCGATCTGTCATGGCCACTGCGCATCATCATTCCAGGACTGGCGTTGTTTGTCGTCGGGCTGATTCTGCCAGACCATGCGGGCGAGGGTCTGTCTGGATTGGGAATGGTGGCCGCAGCGGTCGGCACTCTGCTCTGGTACCAGGAGGTCACCGGCACGTGGGAGAGCTGGGCATACGCCTGGGCACTCGTGTTTCCTGCCGCAGGCGGACTTGCGGGGATCATCCACGGGACGGTGCACGCGAACTGGCGCCATGTGCGTGATAGCTTTGGCGGGTTCGCGTTCGGCATCGTCATGTTCCTCGTGCTCGGTTTCGCCTTCGAGAGCTGGCTTGGGTTCGAGGGATTTGGACTGAGTCGGATCGCGACCTGGGTCCCTGGCGTGGTTCTGTTGGCAGCGGGTGTCATCGTCATCTTTGCGGGGGCGCCCGGTGAGCGCAGTTCAAGGCTTGCCGAACGTGAACGGCGGCGCGGTGAGCGGGAGCAGAAATGGTCTGACCGTGGTGGCCCGACCCAGACATGGAACACCACACTGGCCGTTCCTCCGGTAGAGAGGAAGATGGATATCATCACGCCTCCCGAGCCGGCGAAGCCTGATGACGTGCAGCCCGGGAACGGCCAGTCCAGCTAGACAGGTCTACCTGACGAGCGTCTCCAGCTTGATGACGTGACTGGCGTGTCCCTCACGCCAGGTCGACTCGAGACTATAGATGTACGTTCCGGGATCCGGAGGCAGCGTGAATGTGCCGCCCCGGATCTCGACACGTGTGGGCTCGTGATCGTGCCAGAGATACGCGAACAGGTCGCGCGGTCGGCGGCCATAGTCGACTGATACTGTGGAACCACAGGGTGCGGTCACCGCAGTGACGTCGGTGACAAACTCGTCCGGCACGGGGGCATCAGACTGGATTCCCTGTCCAGGGGATCGCCATCCATAGGTGCCCAGACGGACCGGCACAGAGCCGGAGATTGTGGCAACAACGGGTGTCACTGGTTCACTCAATGTGGCACAGCCGGCAAACATGCAGCACATGGCAACCGTCAGGGTCAGAACCAAACGTCTCATCTGTTCCTCCTCGACTGCAGCACGGCTCGCGACAGTCTGACGATAGGACGACTGTCCGGACTGCAGGGTTCCCGGCGGCTAGAAGCGCGAGGCCAGCAGGCGGGCGAGTGCTTCGAGAGCGATGATCGGTCGAGGCGTATCGTCTGTGGCAGCAGCAGTCAGCGTATACAGGAGGGTAAACACCGTCTCGTTCTTTCGCACGAGCAGGGCTGCTACGTCCGGGTCGGAGTACCGTGCCGAGGCGTCTCCGACGACCGCGGTTCCCTTGTCGTCGGCCAGTCCGGTGCTCGCTACCTTATCTCGATACCAGGCGTATGCCTGGTCACGGGTCGTGGAGCTGCTGTACTGCGAAAACTGCCCTCCGAGAAATGTGACGGAGCCGCTGCGGAAATCGATGATCATGCCGCTCTTTGCCCCGGCAAGTTCACTGCCTGAACTGTCGGCGAAGAACACGAACGTCTTCCCTGCATATTGGACGTCGACGGCCGTTCCCAGACCCACTTCCTGCAGATCCTGCGGGCTGAGGGCAACACCGGGGAGCATGGCGATGGGCTCTTCCACGATCGTCCCGCGCAGAGCGGAGATGAGCGTGACCGTGCCTCCACTGACGAGGGCGAGGACGATGAGAATGGTGACGAATGTGCGCATGCGTTTGCGATTCACGGTTGCCTCCAGATGCTGGCTATCAGTATAGGACGGGCCCGCGCTCGAACAATGCCTTCAACGCATCAGCAGAAGACGGATCAGGACGAGAAGAGCCAGGTGAGCCGGGTAGTATGCGTAGAACAGTCGTGACAGACGGCCAAGGTGCAGTTGGAACGGCCAGAGGATGAACGGGATGCTGGCCATCGCGTAGACCTGAGATGGCCAGAACATGATCCCGGCGAGCCAGTGCAGCAGTGCATGGCCGGCAACGAGTTGCTCCTTGTGCCGAGACAGCACAAAGCTGACCAGGCAGAGCAGAACGCCATAGAGACCGTAATCCGGACCCACGGCGGGCAGCCAGAGTTGTATGGCAGCGATGCCGAGTGCAAGGGTGATCGCCCACCACTTCCGGCGATCCCACCCCCAGATAGCCAGCAGTCCCAGGAGCAGCATGCCGAAAATGTTGAGGGTCCACGGGCGCACATCGAACGCGATCATGTAGATCGGTTGGCTGACCAGACCCCAGACGGAAAGCCGTAGCACGTAGCGCGGAAGGTTGCGGGTGTGCATATAGCCGATTGCAAGCTGGTAGGCGAAGAGGGGAAAGGCCACGCGCCCGATGATGCGAAGCCAGCCTGCCTGTGGCAGCAGGATGGCTCCCACGTGGTCAAGGGTCATGGAGACAATGGCGACAAGCCTGAGGGCATCAGACTGCTCCAGCGTCGGCAGCGCATTTCCTGACGGGAATGTGCTTTCGTCATGATCCGTCATTGTCAACGATTCATCGCCTCGCTCTCCTTGACAGCACCCGAGGCAGCACTAGAATACTGCAGCAAAGCCGCATGTTGGGGCGTCGTCTAATGGTAGGACAGTGGCCTTTGGAGCCATGAATTGCTGGTTCGACTCCAGCCGCCTCAGCCAACTTCCCTAGACACAGACAAATGCCTCGGTCCTGGGTTGACGCGGTCGAATCAGCACAGCCTCAGGACAGAGGCACATCCTTAGTGTAGCAGACACCCCCGTTTTTCCTAGACCACCTGGTCGGTGAGGGCCGCGTATGTCTTCGCGGTGTCGAACCTGCCCATTTTCTGCAACACCATCACGTAGGCGCCGAGAACTGGATCGAGCAGTGGCAGTCGCAGGCGAGCAAGTGGTGCAGCTTCGTGGACCAGCAGGGTCAGCCTGTCGACCAGAAGGGGATTGCTTCCCCCGAAGACTGAGCCTCCCAGGACAACATCAACTGCCTCATCCTCGAAGCCCATCTTGTGCACGAGCCCGGTGACTCCCTCCGCCAGAGACTTCGCCTGCAGCAGGAGGATGTGCATGCACACTTTGTCTCCGGCTGTCGCGCCGTCGAACACCAGCGGGACGACTGCAAGGGCTCGACGCAGCAGTTCACCGTGCCCCGCCATGTCTTGCACTGCCTCGAGGAACATGAGCTGCAACGTGTCGTAGTCGGGGGCGCCGGTCACGTCCAGCACCACCTGCTCCAGTACGGATTTCGGCCCCGTCCCGTCGTGGGAGAGAAATGCGAAGTGCAGGATGTCTCTCACCATGTCCAGTCCGCCGCCGCGCAGTCCGCTCTCATAGCCGAGGCCTCGGAGCGTGACCCACGTGCCGTCGCGGCTGCAGGCACAGGCGTTGGCGCCTCCACCGCACACCAGGGCGACCCCCCAGCCCTTGTCTGTTCCTGCCTTCAGCATGATCCACGTATCGTTGACCAGGTCAAAGATGAGGCCGGGAAACGTGGCGGTCAGCGCCGCATCGAGCTCTTCGCGGTGCATCGGCAGGTCCAGGCCGGACAGCCCGAAGGCGGCGCGTTCGATCTGTGCTATCGAAAGGTCCGCAGCCGTCAGGGCACGCTGTACGGCCTCAGTGATGCCCGACATGGCCGCTTCGAGTCCCACGACCTGGTAATTGGAGGCTCCTCCTTCACCGGATCCGACGATATGGCCTGCATCGTCACCGACGACTGCCTTCGTCCTGGTCGTCCCTCCGTCCACGCCGAGACAGTACGTCACAGCCATGCTAGAGGGACTCCGAGTCGACACTGGTGTGCAGGTGGAGCGGAGTCAGGACCTTGAATGCCTCTGCCAGTCGCATGCCGTGAGCCTCGCCCAGTTCTGTGGCCTTGAGGTTGAGGTACTGTGTTGCCATTTCCAGCGTCTCCGGGGTGAACTGACTCCTGAACAGGCTGAGGGCTGCCAGCCTCGCATCGTTCTCGGCTGAGACATCGACAAACTGGTTCGGCCTGCCGGTGAGGTAGAAGGCGATGAATCGGACGTCGTGAGGAGGCAGTTCGGGGAGATACAGGGGCAGGTTGCAGTAGATCAGGCTCTCTGCCGCGGACCAGCCGCAGTTCAGGTGATCCTGATGGGCCTCATATGCCAGCCACGGGTCGGGCGCCAGAACGGCGTCCGGACGCTCCTGCCGGATGATGCGGACCATCGCGGCGGTCGTCTCGCCGCAGTGAGGCAGCTCACCATCGCGGAAAGGCATATACAGGTGCCTGGTTATCCCCACGGCCAGTCCTGCCTGCCGGTCTTCCTCGCGGCGGATCTCGACCAGGCGTTCGCGCGTCATCGTGATGTCCGTGCTGCCCAGGCAGCCATCAGTCATCGTGACCAGCGTGACCTCCTTTCCTGCCCTGGCCAGCTTGAGCAGAAGGCCGCCCGCGAACCAGACTCCGTCATCGGAGTGCGGCTGAAACAAGACGTACTTCTGTGCTGAATCGATGGGCGGGATCGGCAGGAACTCATTCCAGTTCATCATCCATGACCTCCGTTCAGGCTGCAGGCGTGCCGGTGAAAGGAGTCCCCGGTCCCACGGGTTCGGGGCACGATGCAGTACTGAGAGCACACTGCGCCTTGACGTCATCCAGCTTCTTGCCATGCAGCGGGTAGAAGAAGACGAAGATGAGCCCGATGCCTATCAGGACGGCCGGGACAACACTCACCAGGAACCGGAAGCCTATGACGGCGGCTGGCGCCATCAGCGTTGGATCAGTCACAGGCTTGTACTTCGTGATGGTCTGGACGAACGAGATCGTGCCTGCCGAGATGGCGACGCTCATGCGGATGATGAGAGCGTTGACGCCGTAGTACATGCCTTCCCTGCGCGTATGTGTCTTGAGATAGTCCTCATCACAAATGTCGGCGACCATGATGTCGCCTACCAGGAGAAGAGCTCCGAGGCCGACGCCTACTATGGCAAAACAGGTGATGGCCTGTGGCATCGTCCGGACCAGCCCTAAGGGAAGCAGCGTGAGACCAAACAGAACGCAGGCAATCATGGCTGTCGTGCGAACGCCCTTGCGGACGACGACCTTTGACCAGAAGATCTGGGTGATAATAGCGACGATGAAGATGGGGGCCATGATGAGGCTGCTCTGGGAGTCCGAGATCAGCAGGACGTACTTGGCAAAGAAGGGTATCACCTGGGGTACCAGTACGATGACCGAGTTCACGAACAGGTTGAACATGACAAAGGTCAGGAACGACTTGTTCGCCAGCGTGTTCTTGATGGCAGGGCCCAGTGCCAGAGGCTCGCCGGTGGCGTGCAGGTTCTCCTTCGACCCCAGCAGTGATACGAAGACGGAAATGGCCGTGATAGCACCGAAGATGACGCCCATGCCTCTCCATCCGAGATTGGCGACGATGAGCGGCGTCGCGGCCAGACCGGCCATGGCGCCGAGGATTCCGATCGCCTGGCGCCAGGCATTGACGGTGCTGCGGTCGCTTGTGGTGGAGAACGTCTCGGGGTACAGAGACGTCCAGTTGATGATGACGATCGTATAGAACCCATCATACGCGAAGATGACGGCGAGATAGTACCAGAACAGCGCTGAGGCGGACATGCCGGCCGGCGGGACCCAGATGAGGTAGAAGGCGAGCGCGAGCGGCAGTGTCCCCAGGACGATGTAGGGGATGCGTCGCCCCCACCGCGTGTGAGTCCGGTCCGACCAGTAGCCGAAAAGAGGGTCGTTGATGCAATTCCAGATAGTGTAGATGAGCATGGCGGTCGCGAACAGCTGTTGTGGAAAGCCCAGCTTGTCCACATAGAAGTACAGCGCCCAGGCCGTGAATGCGTTTTCCGGCAGGCCTGCCGCCATCGAACCGAAGCTATACGCGAGCTTTTTCCAGAAGTTCATGCTGCCTCCAGCGGACTGGGGATGCGTGCGATTACCTGAAGCCGTCGAAATACGGGGCTTCCTGCTCTTTGAACGTGAGAACGAGGTCTCGGGCAACGGCCGGCGAGGGTACCAGCGGATTCGCAGCCAATGCATCGATGAGAGCCTCGAGGTCGCGGTACACGACGGCGTCGACGAGGGACCGCTCATACAACTTCACCTGCTGGATGAGCAACTGAGAGTCCATGTCGATCGGTCCGACAGTCAGCGGGCGGATGAGGCGCTCCGTGACCAGTGACGGTACCTCGACGACATCGTCGAGGGCAAGGCTCGGAATCGTTCCGCGGTTCATGACGTTGACGGGGACGACGACCTGGGTCTTGCCTGACAGACCAAGAAGCACGTCCATGGCAACAGCCGTGTATCCTTCCCCGGTCTTGAGACTCATGGCGGTCCGAGACTCCTCTGTGAGGTGACCATCCTCACGCCGGTTCATGTATGCGTCGTAGACAGCTTTGGGATCGTCGGTGGTCCGCAGATCAGCGAACAGCTGCGCATTCAGGCGCTCCACTTCCTCTCCGCGGGTTTCCGTGGCGGCCTTGAGGGCCGCGAGCGACTCGCGCTTGAAGGCATAGTACCAGATGTATGCATTGGGGACCTTGCCGAGGCGCCGCAGGAAAGCAGGCGAGAAGTGTGTCATCTCCTCGAAACCCGGAAACTGCTCGATCATGGAAAGGATCTGGGGCAGAACGTCGTGCCCGAGGGCGTAAACGCTCTTGACGAAACCGCAGTGGTTCAGCCCATAGTAGTCCAGTACAAGGTCTTGCGGTTCCACCTTGAGGAGGTAGGCAAGCAGGATGCCGAGGGATGTCGGCGAATCACAGATGCCGACAACGTTGTGAAAACCTCCATGGCTGAGCATGGCCTGCGTGATGATGCCCGACGGATTCGTAAGGCTGATGAACCAGGCATCGGGGGCGACCTCACGCAGCTCCCTGAGCATATCCAGCACCACAGGAATCGTTCGGACAGCCATGGCGAAGCCGCCTGCACCGACTGTCTCCTGTCCCAGGACATCCATCGAGAGAGGGACGCGCTCGTCCAGCGTGCGCATGTGGTCGCCGCCAACGCGAATGGCAGCGATGACAAAGGAGGTTCCTGTCACGCACTCGCGGAACGTGGCTGGGTGTGAGATCTCCACGGCGCTGTTTCTGTCCTGGACGACAGCCGCTACGACCTTGTCCATGGCGGCGAACCGTTCGTCGTCCGGATCGATCAGCGAGATCTCGGTAAGATCGAGCTGCTCCTGGAGGTCAAGGAGAGCACCTACGAGAATCGGAACTCTTGTTCCGCCTCCACCAATGATGCTGACTTTCATCGTTGCCTCCAGTCGGCGTGAACCGGAACGCCATGGCGTATCCGGCAGAAGGTATCCGCCAGCGCATCTTCGTCCAGCAATACGACCGGTGGTCCTTCCCATGAATGTTCTAGCGGGCCGTCTTCCTTTGTCAAGGAGAGGCTTCGGACGGCTTCTGCCATTCATGGGGGTTTGACAGGGTTTTCATGATGGCTACGCTCAAGGATGTAGAGAAGGAAGGTGCACAGATGAACCTGGACGCCCCAGGAACAAGCACTCATCACAACGCAGCAGGCGGGACAGGAAAGCCGAGGTGGTGGCCCAGGCGGGCGAGGATCGGAGCCACAATGGTGGCATGCCTGTACGTGGTTATCTGGAGCGCCCTCCTGGGTGGTTTCTCTGACAGCCTGAGCGGTGGGCAGGAGATGCTGATGGCGATCACAGCTCTCCTCAGCGGTGTCCTGATCTGGATGGCGGTGCGCGCTCTCATTGTCCAGCAGACGTCCCTTGCCCGGCAGGAGAGCATGGACGCACTGGAGGAGTCGCGTGCCTTCATACGTGCGCTGATGGACAACCTCCCGGTAGCTGTCTGGCTCAAGACCCTGGATCACCGCTACCAGGCTGCGAATCTTATGTGGGCACAGTACAACCCGGCGAGACCGGCGTGGACAGACCGCTCACTGGCTCATCTGCTGGGACACACTGATCGGGAGCTGTATGAGTCGGAGCGAGCAAAGGAGTTCGAACAGACTGACGACATTGTTGCTGCGACGGGGCGCCGTTGGGAGCGTGAATACACTGAGTCTCGGGGTGACGGACAGATCAGGTTTCGGGTGGTCAAGATACCTGTGTTTGACATCCGTGGTTTCGTCGTCAGTGTGGCGGGTATCGGGTTTGACGTGACCGAAGCAAGGAAGGTCGAGCAGAAGATGGAACAGAGTCAGGAACAGATGAGCAACTTCCTGAAACGATCACCCGAGCACATCTGTGTCCTGGACGGCGATCGAAGCATCGTTCTTGTGAACCCACGGATGTGCGAGTTCCTGGGCGCCTACCCCTCTGAGCTCGAAGGCAAAGACCTGGCCGACATGGTCGCGCCGGTCGATCGCGAACGCATGATCTCCCTCATCGAGCAGGCAGCGGCAGACAGAAGCACGGGATACGAGATTGTCCGTGTGGCCAATGCCAAAGGAGCGGTACGCTTGCTTGAGGTGAGCGCAGTACTTGCTCCTGCGGTCAACAGCCTGCACTCGGTCGTTGTCCTGGGACGCGACGTGACCGACAGGATCCCAGTCGGTACACCCTCAGACTAGTCCCTGCCGGTGGCCCTGAACTCCCACGGAGCCAGGATGTCCATGGATGGCTGTTCTTCTGAGCTAAACAGGGATCTCTGATCTGACGTGAAGCTGCCCCGCGGTATCGCAACAGCCCGGCCGGAGAGGTTAATGGTGATCGTCATGTGTTCCACAGGCGACGTGCGGGTGAAGCAGAGGCAGTTGTCGGACGGACCATCAACGATGGACATGTCGCCTGTGGTCAGCGCAGGGTGATGCGACCTGAACCACGATAGCCGTCTCGTGAAGCTCAGTATCGAAGCCGGGTCAGCCGACTGTTCAGCGTATGTCGCCCCTGAAGTGCCGACGGGGAGCCAGGGACGTCCAGTGGTGAAGCCGGCACCTGGTCTCGTATCCCATGGTATGGGCGTGCGTTCACCGTCCCTGCCGACCGGCAGGGGCCAGTATCTCTTGCCCACGGGATCCTGAAGAAGTCTTTTCGGGAGTGTCGTGTTGGCAAGGCCCAGTTCTTCTCCGTTGTAAAGGAATGGAGTCCCCTTGAGGGTAAGGAGAAGCCCCATCATGGCCCTGGTCATGGGAAGTGTCAGATGGTAGCGTGATACTGCGCGGACGACGTCGTGGTTGCTGAGGACCCACGCGGGCCACGCACCCTGGGGCATACGGTCCAAGGTTGTCTGGATGATGGTTCGGAAGTCCGCTGCCCGGAAGCGTCTGACGAAGAAGAAGAAGTTGAACACCAGGTTCAACTCGTCATCACCGTTCCCATAGTATGAAAGAACCTGTTCCAGTGTACGCTGTGTGATCTCGCCCACCATCATGCGTCCGGGCTTCTCGTCGATGACACGGCGCATTCCCCGCAGGGCGTGATGCGTCTCCGGCTGATCCACCGTGTGGTCATACACCTCGCGCAACATCGGGATGGACAGGGTCTTCGAAGGGTTGCCGGGCATGGGCTGAACAGCAACGAATACGTGGGAGTTATCCTGAAGCTGGTCGTCCTTGACGTAGTAGTTGGCGACGTCGAGACGGAAGCCGTCGACTCCTCGTTCCATCCAGAACCGCATGATGTCGTGGATCTCTTCGCGAAGTCGGGGGTTGCGCCAGTTCAGGTCTGCCTGTTGCCTGAGGAAGCTGTGCAGGTAGAACTCACCGGTCTGCTCGTTCCATTCCCAGGCGGAGCCTCCAAATGACGAACCCCAGTTGTTGGGAGGTTTGCCGTCGGTTCCCTCGTTCCAGATGTAGTAGTCATGGAATCGATTCTTCCGGGATGTGCGGGCCTGCCTGAACCAGTCGTGCTCCGTCGAGCTGTGGTTGACGACGAGGTCCATGATGAGGTGGATGCCGCGCGAGCGGGTACAGGCCACGAGGTGGTCGAAGTCGTCCATCGTGCCGTACACAGGATCGATCGAGCGGTAGTCGGAGATGTCGTAGCCGAAATCGCGGTTGGGAGAAGGGTACACAGGTGACAGCCAGAGTCCCTCGATGCCAAGCGACGATGGCGTGCCATCGCGCAGCACATCCAGCTTGCTGATCAGTCCGGAGAGATCCCCAACACCGTCGCCATTGCCGTCCATGAAGCTGCGGACGTAGCAGTGGTAGATGATGCCTCGCTTCCACCAGTGCTGGTTCTGATCTTCGTTTTCAGCCATGCCTGGCTGGCTGTTCATGTGGGTGGTGTGGCCGAGGTGGGAGTGCCGAGAGCTGGCAGTGACGAGACGGGAGATCGCATCTCCTGCCCGAGACGCGCCTGGTAGAGCGTGAACCCCGTGTCCGACAGGAAGGGCTGCCGCAGGACCCCGTTCATGTGGTCGACAGCGCCGGGGACCATCAGGTTCTGCGACAACCGGAAGAATGCCTCGAGGACCTGGAATGACATCTTGGAGAGTGCTTCAAGGGGTTGGTTGCGGTGGATGATCTCGCCCAGCTCGGATTGTGCCAGACCCTCGATGCCATACTTGTGGGCATACTCGATGACGTGCCCGATCTCGACGCCATAACCGGTCAAGAAATGCAGATCGCGCAGGATCCCGGCGCGCGCCGCGATGGTGCCGGCAAGCGGCTGGAACAACCCTCCGAGTTCTGGATACCAGAGGTTCAGCAGTGGACGTGCGGCCAGCTCGGTGACGCGGCCGCCACCCACCTCCACGAACTCATTCACGACGCGCACCGGCCTGCGATAGAACCC
>CAYRQW010000026.1:0-16762 GCA_964426505.1 uncultured Caldisericota bacterium | reverse complement strand
CTATATATGTGCCCATCGTTTCGGGCCAGTGGACCCATGGTAGATAGACAAACCGCAGGGTCTTGTCACCCAGCGACAGTGTCTCACCGTCGGCGACAGTTCTGAACCGATCGTCCGCGATATCCAGATGCTCCTGCAACAGTTCCTTCGCCTTTGGGTTTGTCACTAGGACAGCATCAGGATACCGGGCAAGGACAGCCGGAATGGAACCACTGTGGTCTTGTTCGGCATGCTGTGCCACAAGATAGTCCAGGTGATCGACCGCGTCGAGTTGGGCCATCAGGACACCAAGCTTGGCCGGGTCGACCGTGTCGACCAGTGCGGTCTTTTCACTACCCTGCACCAGATAAGCGCTATAGCTGGTCCCTTCGGGAAGCGGAATCAGCGAGTCGAACAGTCTGCGGTCCCAGTCGACCGCTCCCATGAGGGTGATGCCTGGCATTATTGGGCGTGCATTCACGGTAACCTCCTCCTTGTTGACAGGCTACAGCAACGTTAGTTCAGTTGATTTCTGGAACAGCCTTCTCAAGCATTGCGAGCAGCGACTCCTGCTCATCCGCGGTCAGAACCCCAAGTATCGTCTCCAGCTTGCCTGCCCGCAGAGAACGTGCCTTGGAAGCGATCTTTCTTCCCTGTGGCGACAGATACAGGCACACGGCTCGCTGGTCGTCGGGATCCTCATCGCGCTGAACGAGCCCCATCTTCTCCAGTCTTCGGACTCCGATACTGATGGTCGGCGCAGTCAGGTCAAGCCGTTCAGCGGTATCCTGAACCCGGCATCCCGGGTGCTCGGACAGCGAAAGCAATAACCCGAGCTGAGACGCCGTCAGTCCACCGACTCGACGTGGATCCTGGGCATCCCAATAGGCGCGAAGCCTCACCAGAACTAGTTCCATACGCTTGCTGTTTGTCTTCTTCTTCATCGCGGTTCCCCCTTACTTTGATAACCTAATTTTAGAGTGCTTTCTTCGTACGTCAATGGTCTCCTGTATAGATATCAAGGAGAAGGGGGACCTACTGCACGTCGTGACAGCGTTTGCAGGTTGTCATCCTGTCACATATCCAGAAATGCACCAGGCACCCGGAGAACCGGGTGCCTGGCAATTGCGTGTGTGAATGCTGGGCTGGTCAGTGTACGATCGACCTCAGCAGAGCGACCCCGCCGATGAGCAGGAGCAGCCACCAGAAACACACAACAAAAACGATCTTGAGTACGATCCACACCAACTTGAAGGCAGCCCCCGTGACGGCTCCCGCCACGAGAAGTCCTGCCACTGCAATGCCGAACGGTACAAGGATCAATTCCACTTGTATCACCTCCACGCCTTGTCTACGGCGATCGGGCCAAATACGTTACATGCCGAGCTGGTTCACAGAATGAGACCCAGCTGACATCGCTCGCCGCCGCTGCCCGAGACATCTCGCATCATTGACCCTGCGTCGCCTTGGATTATCCTGACAATGCGTTCTTACTCGGGCGACATTGGTGAGAGGGGGTCAACGTGAGCAAGCGATGGGTGAGTGAACTGCTGGTGGCGATTGTCGCCATCGTCTGCACGGCTGTCATGGCGGCGCTGTTCTGGCGCTTTGGTTCGCGCACGGACTACTGGGGCCTGCTCATCCCGGCGCTGTTCCTCGTCTTCTATGTCAGCTGGAAGTCCGCGAGCCGTGCACCGGAGTCCGTTTCTGCCGTTCCCTATTCGGTGCTCATGGCTCTCGTGTCGGCCGTCGTCCTCTTTCTGGACCTCAGGTTCTGATGGATCCCACACAGGCAGAGACCATCCTCCTCG
This sequence comes from uncultured Caldisericota bacterium, assembly GCA_964426505.1. Taxonomy (GTDB): domain Bacteria; phylum Caldisericota; class Caldisericia; order Cryosericales; family Cryosericaceae; genus Cryosericum. Next base: position 14,972 of record CAYRQW010000026.1, on the reverse strand, counting down.
CCTGTCAGGCGATCGAGCGACAGGGAGCCTTCAAGTCCCTCGAGCGTACCATGCTGTTGACCCGATCCTGTGTTGTGCTCGCGCCGTTCGATCAGGTGAAAGTCCGCAGGATTCGCGAAGCAAGGGCGGCTGACGCAAAAGCACGGGGGGCAAGCCGTTTCCAGCAGATGTGGTATGCCGCCCAGGCGCCTTTCGCTCTCATTGACGGATATTCAGGGATGACACTCCCAGACGTTCTGAAGGAACTGCCCACAGCGCGCGTGCTTTCCTACGCCGACATCGAGGAGGCCGATCTCGTCCGGGGTACTGCACCGGCCGGATTTGGCCAGCGTGCCTCGGGAGAGCCGCCTCATAAACTCATGTTCACTACGACAACGGGGGCGATCTCCCTGCTGGTCGACGGCCACACTGATCTACGCGAACTGCGCCGGTTGCTCAAGGCGATCGCAGGAGACAGGTTCGTCATGGACGAACGATCTGGGTAGCCGGGACCGTCAACGCCGAACTGCCGCGCCTGTCACCGAATCCCAGGGCGTAAGTCTTGATGCCGCTCGTTGCATCACGAATGTTTGGAAGCGGCTTGCAGCCTGAGTTATTTCGGATGTTGACATAGTCCAAAGGTTTGCTATACTAATAACAGAAGAAGGTAGCCTCGCGCGGAACATTGCTCGCGTTCATGGCGGACTCGTCTGCTCGCTTCGAGGTTGCCTTTTTCGCATGTCCCAGGAGAGAGTAGAACGATGAGCCGTATGCGAAAAGCTTTGCTGGCAATCTCAGGTGGTCACTTCCTCGTCGAGTGGTACGCCGCTTTTCTTCCTCCTCTTGTTCCTGTCTTTCGCACCCGCCTTGGATTCTCCCTGGGCGCCGCTGCCGCACTTGGTGCCAGCCTCCCGATCGTCTCCGGTCTGGTCCAGACCATCTTCGGTCTGCTGTCTGATCGCATGAGACATGCAAATGCGCTCGTCGTCACCTCTTCCATACTCGCTGCCGTTTCACTGGCACTTCTGCCGTTCGCCCGCAGCTTTGGCTGGCTCCTGCTGATCTTCACCGTCATCGCACTGTCGCTTGCCATGTTTCATCCACAGGGGGCCGCCGGTACCAGCCAGCTGTCCACGATGAACAAGGGGCGGTTCATGTCGATCTTCAACTTTGGTGGATCCATGGGCTCCTTCGTCGGCTCGTTGACCGTCATCCCTCTTCTTGGGCTGCTGCACCTCGAGCGCTTCTGGATCCTGGCCATCCCCGGCATCGCACTGGCATCATTTCAGGTGTTCGCACTCCCCCAGCAAGAAGACCGCGGAGCAGGCACGACAAACGGCAATGGTGGTCGCATGACAGACAGTCCTGCCTTCAAGGGATATCTCATGCTCGTGGCTGACTCCACACTCACGGCGATGGTCTACAACGGTGTCACCATCCTGCTGCCCCTGCTGTTTCAGGAGCTCGGGTTCCTGCCGGGCAAGGCTGGCGTCTATCTTGCCGTCGGTTCCCTGGTGGGTGCCGTTGCCAATGTCATTGGGGCCGAACTCTCCGACCACATTGGCCGCAGGACGATCAACATCATCGGGGCAGCCGGCGTGGCCGTCACACTCCTCATGTTCGTCCTCACCGGATCGACCAGTATCTTCTGGTTCCCGGCGATGACGTTCTTCGCCTGCTTCACCCTGAGCTCCAACATCGTCTTCGCGCACGAACTGGTCACCAACCATCGCGGTCTGGTCTCGGCCTCCATCATGGGCCTTTCCTGGGGCATCGGTGGCGTGGTCGTCATTGCTCTGGGTCAATGGGCCCAGCGCACCAGCATCACGTCGGCATATCGTCTGCTGCTGGGTGTTGCGGCCGTCCTGGTAGTGCTTTCCTTTCTTCTGCCCACGCGCCACGCCATCAGGGCGGCTTTCGAGACAGTCCCTCCACAAGAACAGTCTTGAGTCACGTGCTGCAGCGGCTATCCTGTGGATGCACGACAGGAGGCACGCATGCAGGCATGGATCGACCGGCTTGACGACTACGATGAAGAACGACTGACTGGAGTGTTCACCAGCCGCCAGGAGTTCCTTCTGAGCGGACTCGTTCCCGGCAACACGGTTCTTGTCAAGCCCAACATCCTTCAGGAAGCAGAACCCGGGCGGGCCCTGACGACCAACCCTCACTTCATTCATGCCTTCGTCCAGTTCCTGCTCGGACACGGGCTGCATGTCGTCGTCGGCGACATTCCGGGCAACCATGTCCCCACTCAGCGTCTGGCCGCCGACTTCGGCCTCCAGGAGTACGCTAGTGATGATCGTGTCACCATCTGCAACCTGGACCAGCACGGGTTCAGGCATGTGCATCTCGAACACCCACGCAGCCCCAGGCCCGTCACCCTGCCCAATCTGCTGTGGCAGTGCAAGATCCTCTTCAACCTGCCCAAGGCAAAGACCCATTCATTGACTCTGATCACGGGCGCCGTCAAGAACCTCTTTGGTCTTACGCCAAAGGCCGAGCGCGCCAGCCTCCATATGATCCCATCCGGCGACGAGTTCGCGAGATGTCTGTTGGACCTCCATACCGCGCTCCCCATCCCGGAACGGATCGTCATGGATGCTATTCTCGGCATGGACGGCGAGGGACCATCAGCAGGAAGGCCGCGGCATCTGCGGGCCGTCATCGTCGCGGACAATCCGATCCTTGCAGACTGGGCCATGTGTCATATGATGGGCATCGACTGGGAGCTCACCCCGCTGTCGCATGTCGTTCCCGTCCCCGACTGCACGCTCGCAGTCGGCGATCTCACGTCCATCCAGCCATCATTCGCGAGACCCCGCAGCTACATGGGTGGTGCCGTTATGCCGATCATGGCAACCCTCCAGCGTGTCGTCGGCGCGTCCAACCGACCGGTTCCCGTTGTCGATACGTCAAAGTGCGTCAAATGCGGCATCTGCGCCGAGCGGTGCCCTGCCAGGGCCATCAGACTGGTTCCGTACCCGCAGTTCAACCGGAGGACCTGCGTGCTCTGCTACTGCTGCCACGAGATGTGCCCCCAGCAGGCAATCGTTCTCCGGCACACATTCCACCGCTGAATTGTGAAGACAATGGTGCCTGACCCCAAGGGCTTCACAATTCGGCCAATCTGAAAGGAGTCGTCCATGATCGATGAGACAGCAAAAGCAATGAGCTTCTACGCCGACGAACGCGGAGCGTCACGCCTGTATGCCTATCTGGCCGGATCCGAGAAGGACCCCGGCCTCCGGGCGCGATTCGCGGAGCTTGCCAGGGTCGAGACTCTTCACATGGCTTTCTGGCGTGCGTTCCTTCTCAAGCGCGGTATCACGACAAAGGAACCATCATGGCTCTCGTTCGCATGGGCACGACTCCTGCGCAAGATCCTTGGGACCCGGCGCTACCTGTCCCTCCTCGAGATCACCGAGGCGACCGCCGTCGACTCCTACTATCAGTTCCTGAACTCCGAGACTCTCGAGGAGTCCGAGAGAACCGACATCGCGCGCATCATCGAGGATGAGCTTGGTCACGAGGAGGAACTCGAATCTCAGTTCAATGCACTGCCTAAGGACAACGTCCGCGATTTCGTGATGGGCATGAACGACGGATTGGTCGAACTGCTTGGCGCTGTCACCGGCCTCTCGGCCGTCTACCCGACACGCCCACAGATCGTGGGCGTCAGTGGCCTTGTTGTCGGTCTCGCCGGTGCCCTTTCCATGGCCATCGGGACCTGGGTGTCGGTCCGCAGTCAGCGCCAGGTCAACGAGGGGATCCGACGCAAAACCGATCTCCTGTTCAGCGTCGCACCCCTGAGAGCCCAGGCGGAGTTGGCCAAGAAGCTTGCAGAATCCGGCATGCCCGCCGATCTGACCGCTGAGATCAGCGGCAAGCTGGCATCGAACAAGGAAGCAATGATTGGACTGCTCACAGAGCACACGCCCGTTAACGAGATCCGCAGCGCGCTGTTCACGGGCGCCGCCTACCTCATTGGTCTTCTGTTCCCGGTCCTGCCCTATTTCTTCGCGAAGAACTCGTTCACGGCGCTGATCCTCAGCGTCTTCTTCGCAGGGCTTGCACTTGCCACCGTTGCCAGCATCATCACCCTGACAGCCGGCAGCAACGCCTTCCGCCGCAAGATCCGCGAGATGGTCACCACTGGCCTCGGCGCCGCCGCGGCTTCGTACGCATTTGGCCGCCTGGTGCAGGCAGTGTTCGGCATCCACGCATGATGCTGCCGGAGGAACGGACAATGAGTGACGCCCCGATCGTCGTCGGCGGCACGAAAGTCGCACTGACCCCGCAGCAGCGGGAGAACGTCCCGACGTACTGGAGATGGATCTGCGATCCTGCCGTCAACGCCGGACTGACCGACGTTGGCGCTTGCGTGTCCATCGAGAACGAATACGAGTGGTATGACAGCAACGTTGCCAAGGCAGGCGGAAGCAGTGTAAACTTCGACATCCACGAGGTGAACGGCATGCGCCTCGTGGGAGACTGCTCACTGTTCGACATCGACCACGCCGCAGGGACAGCCGAACTGGGACTCATCATCGGGGAGAAGGATTGCTGGAACCGCGGGTACGCAACGGAGACTGTCGCCTTGCTGGCCCGGTACGCCTTCGACATCCTGGGACTGGGCAGTGTCATCCTGCATGTCTACGACTTCAACCAGCGAGCTATCACCGCATACCGGAAAGCCGGGTTCCGCGAGGTCGGAAGGCGCCGGGGTGTTCGCCTGGGAGCGCGCGCTGTGCAAGAGGTCATCATGGACATCGTGCCGGGCGAGGTCGCAGCAATCTGAGGACGGCTGCATCTGCCGCTACCCGTCTCCAGGGTGCCGGCTGTGCAGCCGTACTTGACGCACTTCGCTCCGTGACTATCCTGAGCGCAGCATCGCATGAATCGTGACACTCGACGCTCACCAGGCGTGTCTTCCTGTCAGTTCGATATGGAGGCAGAATCGTTATGAGACCAAGTCTACTGTTGGCCGTGATGCTCTGCACGTTGCCGATCCTCGTATCCGGATGCGCCGCTGCAACTCCTCCGTCCACAAACATAACGCTTCAATTCATCGGCAACTCGTGTACGTTGATCACGGCACCAGGCGGCACACGTATCGTCAGTGATCCCTATGGCGAATTCGAGCATCCAGCCGGACTGGACACGCTGCCGGAAGACCTGACAGCGACCGCCGTCACTGTAAGTCACGCCCATCCCGACCACAACAACGTAGAAGCCGTAGGCGGCACACCCCGACTCATCACGGCGCCGGGGACCTATCAGGTCGGCATGGTCAGGGTCACCGGCTACGCCGGCTACGAAGGGTCACCATCCGGCCCGTCGACAATGCCTCACATCGTCTTCGTGTTCGAGATCGGCTCGGTCAAGATCGTCCACCTCGGGGACTCAGGTCCCATCACACAGCCTGACGTCCTGACAGCCATCGAGAACGCCGATGTACTGCTCGCCAATATCGATGGTTACGTCATTCCGCCAGACGAGATCGTGCCGTTCATCCAGCGGGCCAGGGTCCATACCTTCATCCCCATGCACTACAGTCTCAGCACGACCACTCGCTGGCAGGGAGCACCTACTGTCGACGAGTTCGCCGGGACTCTGCCCGCCGACATGACTGTCGTGAGAGAGGGGAGTGAGATCCAGGTGACGCCCAACATGCCTGTACGGGTGGCTGTGCTCACGCCGCTGGCGTTGATCAAGTGATGCACACTTGCTGAGACCGACCCTGAGAACGTCCATGGATGACCGTGCAATGCTGCCCTCCGTGAGGGACCGCAGGCGACTTCTTACGTCGCTGAGGATCGCAGTGGCAGTGGGTCTGGTCCTGGCGGCCTGCAGTCCAACGGCAGCTCGTGCCCCTACTCTGTCCCCCACATCCGACAGCACGCTCTCGGTCCAGCAGATCGCTACCCTCAGCAGCCTGGAGAAGGTCGACAGTCATCCACTGTACACGATGCACTTCTACGGCTCAACCGAACTAAGTCTGTCGGAACCGGCCACCGGCAGAGACTTGGTCGGCACAGACACCTCGTTCACGTGGGGATGTGCGCTGTTCGCAGCACTGGCCGGCACAGAGAAGACCTACGGCCGCAACTTCGACTGGGAAGCGAGCCCTGCACTGCTCCTCTTCACTCACCCGACACGTGGCTATGCTTCAGTCTCGATGGTGGATCTGGCCTACCTGGGGTTCGGCGAAGACGTGGACAGGCTGACCGAATTGTCGCTCGACGATCGGAAAGCCTTGCTGAGAGCCTGTTCGCTGCCGTTCGACGGGATGAACGACCATGGTCTGGTGGTCGGTATGGCGGCAGTGCCGGCTGGGGACGTGCAGCCCGACCCGGACAAGGTCACCGTCGATTCGCTGATGGCAATGCGCCTCATCCTGGATCAGGCGGCCAGCATAGATGAGGCAGTAGCCATCCTCCAGCAGTACAACATCAACTGGGGCGGCGGACCACCTCTTCATTACCTCATTGCGGATCGATCGGGGACAGCCGCGCTTGTCGAGTTCTACCGGGGCTCAGTCCACGTCATTCCTAGTGACAAGACCTGGCACCTGGCGACGAACTTCCTGGTCACCTCCGTCGCCGGGGGTGTCTCTGGGCAATGTTACCGATATGACAAGGCAAGCCAGACACTTGCCGCAAGTGCGGGATCTCTGAATGCCCGAGATGCGATGAGCCTCCTGGCGGACGTGTCTCAGCAGAACACGCAGTGGTCCGTCGTCTATGGGATGAGCACGGGCGACGTCAGCATCACGATGGGGCGCAAGTACGGCCACTCGAACACCTTCCAGCTCGATCTCGCACGCTGACACTCTCGTCGACGCGGCAACCCGGGCATCATCTCCAAGTGCGCAGGAGAATCGAACTCACCGTGGTGGACATGACGAGGGTACTCACGAAAACCGGCGAGATCGCGCGACCAGATCAAGCTCTGCACCCTGTGATCACGATCCCGCTAGACTCGATGCCCGCATGGCAAACTCGTGAATACCGCGATGTACGGATGTCTCCGGAAGTGTGTAGCACAGGTGGCAACAGAACACTGAGAGCCCGGTCGGCAAGGGTCGGACTTCAGCTGAGCCAACAGGACATACAAGGAAGGTTCAGACTACCTTCCCCTCTTCTCCTCCCTCCACATCGCCCGGCTGCCCTGCCGGGCGATCTCTTCTATCGATACGACAATTCTGAGACCGTGCCTGTTGTCGGGCCACAAACCCGTTATACTGGCAGAGGTGCACGGGCGTCTGTGAGTCCTGAAGGGGGCTCCTGAGCTGCCGAGTGCACGGGCGATCGCACCCCCAAGTCGTGCGTGTGGCCGTCCGCTGCCGTGGGACAGCGTTTTGGCCGCAAGGAGGATTGTATGACTCTTGCTATTGAGCCGGCTGAGCCCGTCACTGTGGAAGTGGCGCTCGGCTGTGGCACCTCGCGGACCGTAGTGGTCCACTGGGAGGAAGGGACGTTGTACGCGCGCACAGGGTCAGAACCTCAGCTCGCGTTTCAGCCTTCTCTCGAAGCATGGAAGCGCTTCTGGCGCGCCGCCGATAAGGCGAACGTCTGGAACTGGGACCGTATGCTGCAGGCCGACCAGCCTGTGCTTTGGCGGATCGCACTGGATACTGGTGCGAAGCGCGTCACTGCCTCTGGTCAGTCGAGCGCGACGGACGAGTTCAAGACGTTTGTACGCGCCCTCAAGAAACTGCTTCCCGGCATCAGCCTCCCGTTTTCCACGTGACAACTCCCACAACATCCACCTATTCGGAGGAACCCGTGTCAATCACCAGATTCGTCATCAAGAAAGAAGACATCGACCGCACAGCCTGGCAACAGGTTCTGGTCGAGGCCGACCAGAAACTCTGCTCGGTGTACGGCAAGCTGTTCTATCAGCGCGCGCAGGAGGCGGGCAAGGCGCATGACTCGCGCACAGAGGCCGTCTATACGTTCCTCGGCGCCGTCGCTTCGCCCGAACTCAAGCTCGAGACGCCGTCGCGAGACCCTTTCGTCCCCGCGGCCGATCTGCAGTACTCGCGCACGCCGCTCCCTGAAGATTTTTCGGCCGACGAGCTGCATGTCATCAAACAGCTCATCGAGACCGTCCAGGACGCGGAACTGCGGTCCCGGCTGGCCGACATCCTCTGGGTACGTCAGGGTGACGCCAGCGTCGCCAGTCTGGCCGTCGACAGCTACCTGAGCAGCGCCCTGCATCTCAAGGACGTCGTTCAGTGGGCAGACGGCTACGACCGCCTCAAGCGTTCTTTCGACATTGCCGTCTTCATGGGCAAGGAGACCAAAGCATACCGGAAGACCATCGACTATCTTCAGAAGCAACTCAGCGAGTTCGGTGCCGACGAGCCGACACCCTGGTGGGCCAAGCTCATCAATCTGCTGCTGGATGCCGGCGAAGGCAACGCCTCCCGGTTTGCCAGTATCTGCGGCACAAGCGCGCAACGATGCGAAACCGCCGGGCAATGGGAAACCGCGCGTCTGTACTGGCAGGTCAAGGCTCGCTGCGAAACCGCCGCAGGACAGGAAAAGAACAGGGAAATCGCTCTCAAGCGCGCCTCCGACACATACGTCAAGCAGGCCGACATCGTGCAATCTGAAGCTCAGCCGATCACCGACCACGCGCTGGAACTGATGCGCAGTGCCATGGAATCGCTTGCCAAGGTCCCGGGAAACGAGCAGGCTGTCATCGAGCTCAAGAAGCAGGTGGACGCACTCGAACTGAAGCGGAACGACGCTCCCATGAAGAAGCCATCGCGTATGGATCCAGCCGGAATCACCCAGTGGGCACGTGACCAGGTCAAGAACAAGGATCTGCGCGGCGCGCTCGTCGCACTTGCCAATCTGGCCGAGACACCCAAGCCCGCGGAGCTGGAAGAACAGGTCGACGCCAAGACGGGCCGGATGCCGTTCCAGTACCTCATCAGCACGGTTGGCATGGACCAGGAGGGCAAGGCATCCTCTCATACTCCCGCTGCCTTCACGGGCGACACCCGCGAGATCCGTACGGCCAAGGACGCCGAACTGTACCAGGAGGCTGCCCGCAACCGCCAGATCGCCGTGCTCGCTCTGCTTGACCCTGCTCGCCGGCAGGTCCTCTCGGATCACGTTGTCCGGCTGGACGACTGGCGTGCGTTTACGACCGACAACCCCTTCGTCCCCGTAGGCCGCGAGGAGATCTTTGCACGTGGCATGGACGCGGGCATGAACGGCGACTTTCTTGTAGCAGTCTCGCTGCTGACACCACAAGTCGAGAACGCCGTACGCATCGTCCTGAAGAAGGCTGGTGTCGTCACGAGCAAGATCGACATGCGCAACGTCGAGCAGGAACGTGTCCTCGGGGCACTTCTGGACATGGACGAAGCAGAGCGCGTCTTCGGGCGCGACCTCATGTTCGATCTCAGGGGTCTGCTTGTCGAGAAATTCGGCTCAAACATGCGCAATGAACTGGCCCATGGCCTGCTGGATCTCGACGACTTCAAGGGACCTGATGCCGAATACTTATGGTGGTGTGCTCTCCGCCTGATGTTCCTTCCATCCCTGCAGGGCGTGAAGACAGATCTTTCGCGCCTTCGTCCGGGAACGCCCGCCCGTCAGCAGCCTGATCTCATTGATGTGCATGGACGCGTCCACCATCAGGAGAACGGTCTCACTGAACCGGCAGCACAACCGGCCATCACGGCTTCAGCACCTGCTTCCACCCAGTCCTCCACCGCGTCCACAACGCCTCAACGTTCTCCTGAACGTGACCGTAGCCGTGGCAGAGGACGCAGCCGCTTCGATCGCCGCGATCGGGAACAGAAACCGGCTATGACAGCTTCTGCAGCGACTTCAGTGTCGGCTCCTGCACCAACGCCCATGGCAGCCAAGCCGACACCGGCACCTGTGGTTCAGTCCCAGCCCACCCCATCGGCGACGCCGCAGCGCGCTGCTGTCGAGACGAAAGTCGCCCCGGTGGTGCCCCCGGTCACCGCGCCGGCAGCAAGACCTGCTGGTTCCACCAGACCCGTTGTCGATTTCCGCGCCGAAGTCCGCGCAGCAATGGCGGCGGCCGGCCTTGTCGGGTCCACAGACACGAAGTCCCAGCAGCCATCCGCTGTCGGGGCTCCCAAAGAACGTCCCTCGGAGAGGATCGGATCTCCATCCACCACGACCACACCGGCGATCTCCCCATCCCATGGGCGCAGTCGCAGGTCGTCACGCCCGGCGACTGCGCAGTCGAAAACCGGATCTCAGGCGCCTGGCGTTCCCAGGCCGCAGGTCACGGGTGCACCGACGGTCGTACCAGCCAAGCCTGTCCAGACGAAGGGCACCACGGACAATACTCGCCAGCGGGGGCAGCAGCCTGCAGCGACAGCCCAGCCACAGCGCGGACCGGCAAGACCTGTCACGAAGAAGCCAGTAGCTGCGAACAAGGCTCCTGTTGTCAAGACTGGCAAGGAAGCCCTCACGATGACAGGTCCGAAGCCCGGACCCAAGCCAGCCACCGCGGCAGCAAAGGCTCCTTCAAAGCCCCAGCGGGGGCAGAGAACTCCCAAGCCGGATGCGGGCAACGCCAAGTAGTCTTTTACAGACCACCTGATCGCGAGCCCCGGGACCGTAGTCCCGGGGCTTCTTCGTTCGTCCTTGAGCGGCCGGCCTTCTTTGACACGTTCGGCATCCGCTGGTACAATGTTTGTATAAGCGGCCTTACCAGAAACCAGGCCGGAAGTGGCCCCAATGGAGTAGTCACGCACATGACACGGATGGAAAAGGATTGAGTACGCAAATGGCGCTGTACACGCCATTACTGCTTTCAGCGGCACTAGTCTCAGGGATTGTCGCAGTCCTTGCGTGGCGACGCAGACCGTCACCGGGCGCGCGCGCCTTCTCAGCGATCATGCTTCTCGTTGTCGTCAATGTCCTCGTCTCACTGTCTCTCCTCAGCAGTACAACTCTGGGTTCCTTCCTTTTCTGGGTGAAGATGTCGTTTGTCGGTGGCGCTCTTGGCGTAGCATGGCTGGTCTTCACGCTCAGGTACAACGGAAGACCGCTGCGTAAGGTCACGCGCATCGCCGCGCTCGCGGCCATAGAGCCAACGACAGTATTCGTCCTTGCCTGGTTCAATGACATGCACCACTTGCTCTGGACTCAGGTCAGTGCCGTGCCGACCACCGCTCCCGGTTCGCTCATGCATGTCGACACAAGCTTTGGTCCGCTGTTCTGGGTCTGGAACGTCTACCAGTATGCACTGCTGCTATGGGGTGTCATGATCCTGATGCGCGGCATGTTCCGGGCCTCTTCCGCCTACCGTGGACAGACGATCGCCGTTCTGGTCGCGATGGCAGTGCCGTGGACTGCCAACATCCTGTTCCTGATCAGGCGTACTCCCTTGACTGGCGTCGACCTCACTCCCTTCGCCTTCGCCCTGAGCGGAGCGGCCATCTTCTTTGCCCTGTACCGGTTCCGTTTCCTGGACCTTGTCCCGATCCCCCGCTCACTCGTCCTCGAAGCCAGCCCAAATGGCGTGCTCGTTCTCGACGGGCGAGGTCGGATCGTGGATATCAACCCGGCAGCTGAGACGATCCTGGGGTGCTCAGCCCGTGAGGTGCTTGGCGCTGAAGGGGCACAGATCCTGCCCGCCCTTTCATCGGCAGTGCCGGGCACCGACATCGAGATGGACTTCGTCCGTGACGGAGTACAGCGCTCCTACAACCTCCACGTCGCTCCACTTCGCAAGAGCATGGGGAGACTCGTCCTGCTGATGGATGTGACTGAGCGCAAGCGCATGGCCACGTACTTGCTCCATGCACAGAAGATGGATGCCCTTGGCCTCATGGCGGGTGGCATCGCCCACGATTTCAACAACCTCCTGACAGGCATTCTCGGTAACCTGAGCATCATCCACGACCAGATGGGCCGACCGGAATCCATCGCTGAGCCGCTGGCCCAGGCTGAGATGGCGGCCCGTCGTGCTGCCGGACTCACACACAACCTGCTGACGTTCAGCCGCAATGGAAGTCCCACGTCGACGCTTGTCAATCTCAGCGAGTCTGTCGACCTCACGCTGCAGTCAGTTGCTGAGCTGGTGCCACCGACCATGACGATCGTCCGCGACTACGATCCAGATCTCTGGAACGTTCTTATGGACCCAGTTCGGCTCGGGCAGATCGTCATCAATTGCGTCGTAAACGCCAGAGATGCCATGAGCGGCTCGGGGACACTGACCATCCGAACCAGAAATGCCGACGTGGATGAGCCATTTGTCCAGGCTCATCCCGAAGCGCAGTACGGTGAGCACGTTCTTCTTCAGTTTGCGGACACTGGCGAAGGGATGAGCGACACGGTGCGCCAGCACCTGTTCGAGCCGTTCTTCACGACCAAGCCTGTCGGGCAGGGAACCGGGCTTGGTCTCGCGGTCGTCTACGGTGCCGTCCAGCAGGCTGGAGGATGGATCATCGTGGACACCGCGGCAGGAAAAGGCACCTCCTTCTCGACGTACCTGCCGCGGTGCAGGGAGCCGGCGAAGGATGCGACAGTACTGGAACTGCATCCACAGCAGACACGGGGGCAGAAGACCGTTATGGTTGTAGACGATGAGGACATGATACTGTTGCTCACCAGGCGCATGCTGGAACACGCTGGCCACAAAGTGGTGACCACTCCAGACGGGCCGTCGGCAATCTCTTTCTTCCGGGAGAACCCTGCTGCCGTGGACCTCGTCTTGCTGGACATGACCATGCCCGGAATGACGGGTGATCAGGTATTGTGGGAATTGAGGCGGCTGGGTTGCACAGTTCCCATCCTCATCTCGTCAGGATACTCGCTGGGTGGCGGCATCCAGGAGCTGGTGAGCGCACCTGGAGGCGCCGACGGGTTCCTGCCGAAGCCATACAGCATCCAGGAGCTCTCGGATGCGGTCAATACAGCACTGGAAAGCGTCTAGAAGACTGGAACTCCCGCCCTCCTGTGGAGGGTCGGGGCATGCTGCAGCCCATTGCTGGCGTTCCACGGGACTGAAGCAATGGAGAAGACAATGGAGGCTCTTATGACAACGGCGTATTCTGAAGAGCAGTTGACCATGAAGAGAGTCGTCTCGCTGTTCTTCATGCCGGCTGTACTGTTCTTGTCAGTCTTTGTTCTCTCTGCGGTGCTGCTCGAGCACCATGGTCCTGTCTATCTGAGCTTGCCGATTGCCATCCTGGTCGTTCTGGTGCCATTTGAACTCTCCGTCCTGATTGCCGCCAACAGGAGACAATACGGTAGAGCCGGCTTGAGAGTGGCGTTCAGGAGACATGAGCCAATGCCGGTCTGGAGAATCGTGATGGAAGGACTGGTTCTGTTCGGGTGGGCTGGCCTGGTGTATGCATTCTTGCAGCCTATCGAGAACTCCCTCTTGCTAGGCTCTGTCTTCAGATTCGTTCCAGGCTTTCTGCGGTCCACAACATTTGCCACTCAGCTTGCAGGCTTTCCGAAGACCGTGATTGTTCTGACTTGCACAACGAATCTGGTTGTCACTGGCTTGATTGGCCCCATAGTAGAGGAACTCTACTTCAGGGGCTACCTGATGTCGAGGATGGAGTACCTTGGCAAATGGGCGCCTCTCGTTGTTTCAGTCTTGTTCTCTGCCTATCACCTCTTCACTCCGTGGGAAAATCTGACAAGAATAGTCGTCTTCCTCCCGCTTCACTACACTGTATGGAAGGAAAGGAACCTGTACATAGGCATGGTAGCTCATTGTGCCTGCAATCTGGCAGTAGGAGCATCCTTGTTCTCGCTCGCCATGAAGTAGTCAGCGTCACTCCCTGGCGGGGGAGCTTGTGATCAGTCAGGGCAATGCAGCGCCGACATTGAAGAGCGACATGGTGTCGCGATACGGTTCACAGGAGGTGACTCGATGAGTGCGCCATTGTCCCGTCTGCATAGGCGTCAGGATGTTCGCAGGGCCATTCTGATTGTCTCTTTTCTGCTGTTTCCTGTGACGTTCTACTACCTTTCTCCGTATCTCATCATCATGGGGGCCGCCGAAGGCACGGCATCCGGCAGCATGGTAGTCTTCGGCATGATGATCCTCACTGCTCTCGTGCTGGGTCGCCTGTTCTGCGGCTGGGTTTGTCCTGCCGGAGGATTGGGCGAGGCGCTGTTCACCGTTCAGAACCGTAGGGCGAACAACAGACTCAACTGGACCCGGTGGCTTGTCTGGGTTCCATGGATAACTGTCGTTGTCCTCGCGACGCTGCAGGCAGGCGGCATTCGGCGTATCGACTTCCTGTATCAGACCGACCATGGAGTTTCACTGACGACTGCGAGCGGCATGGGGCCCTATATCATCTTCTATGCAGTCCTTGCCCTGCTGTTCGTCCTGTCACTGACAGCGGGCAAGCGCGGGTTCTGCCACCATGCCTGCTGGATGGCGCCCTTCATGATGGCCGGCAGGGGCCTTCGCAACGTACTCCACCTCCCTGCGGTCCAGCTGCGCGCCGACACGCCCGCATGTATCGCCTGTCGTGCCTGCACGGCCGCGTGTCCGATGAGTCTCCCTGTCCAGGAAATGGTGCAGCAGCATCACATGGAGAACAGCGAATGCATCCTGTGTGGCACCTGTATCGACGTCTGCCCCCACCATGTCATTCGCTATGACTTCGGCAAACCCACATTGTGAATACCATAGTGCCTGACCCCAAAGGGATTCACAATTCCGGACGCGGACCGTCTAGGACACGATGATCGACCAGACAGCGTAGAGCAGAAGGCCTACAAGAACCAGCGAGTAAACCAACCTGACCTTCGGGTTGGCGACGAAACGCTGGATTGCGGCACCCAGCAGAGCCCAGAGCGAAGTCGAACAGAGACTCAGGACGGCAAGCACAGCCGCAGACACCACGACTGCCAGCCAGCTCTTTGTCAGCGGAGCCAGCAGTGTGGCATACATCGTCAGACCAAAGAGGATGACTTTGGGATTGACGAACTGAAGCAGCAGGCCGTCGCGGA
>CAYRQW010000025.1:0-16865 GCA_964426505.1 uncultured Caldisericota bacterium | reverse complement strand
CGCGGGTCGGAACCGAACTTGTAGTTCATGACCGGCAGGACGTCGCACTTGTCGAGGATCTCGACGGTGTTGCCCGTGCCGATCTCGCGCATGCGGTTGTGCGTATGGTCGAGCGTAAGGATCTCTTTGTTCATGCGTCCGCCCGCGAGCTTGATCGGCTCCATGTCGGCTGGGCAGTTGAGGTTCGCTGTCGTCCCGCTGAAGTGGATGACGACGGCCTTGAGCCCCTTGTCTCGGAAGACGGTGCCGGGTCCGCCGCGCGCGAGCTGCTTGATGCGCGCATGCTTGCGCTTCGCGTCCCAGTAGCTGAGGTTGATCAGGCCCAGAAGGGAGTGTTCGGCGCCCTCACCGGACGTCGCCACGCTGATGTTCTTTCGGTCATCATCACTGTCGGCATACATGGCGTGCAGCACTTCCGGCAGATCGTAGCTGTTGGTGGGCTCATCAGGTGCTGTCTCGATGGTGACGATTCCCTTGTTCCCATCGATGACGAGCACGACGTCTTCCGTTGCCTTGCCCTGGATCTCGAGGCAGTCGAAGCCGGAAAACTTCATGAAGGGTGCGAAGAAGCCGCCGCCGTTGTTGTCGACGGGCAGGCCCGTCTCCGGTGAAAGGGTGACCGAGTGCGTCTTGCCGGAACCGGGATACTGCGTCAGCCCCGTGAGAGGCCCTGCAGTGAAGATCAGCTCATTGTCGGCGTCATTCCAGCGCGTGGTCGGCTTGACCGCCTGCCACAGATAGTACAGGCCATATCCGCGGCCTCCCGTGAACTTGTCCTTGACCATTGGCTCGATCGGGCGTTCCTCGATGCTCTTCGTGGTAAGATCAATGTACAGTCTCCTGTTGGTGTATCCCTTGTCCACGCCGCCCGGCGTGAAGGAGTACGTAGCCAGGATCTTGTGTTTCTGCCGCATTTCCTCGATGGTCTTCACTCTGAGCCTCCAGTTGGTTGTGAATCCGTTCACATGGTAGATCAATCAACGCGTCGTTCAAGGCAGCACACGCTTGTGTGTCAGTATCAGCTGTCCGCGTCAGCGAGTCCTCTTCTTCGACAGGAAGGCCCGGCGTACGCCGGGCCCATGGAGAAGGAAGACTGATTCAGGTCAGCAGTTGACTTTGGAGCCTCCAAGATAGGCAGCGCGGACACGCTCGTCGTTCTTGAGATCACATGCGTTGCCCTCGATGGCGACTTTGCCGAGTTCAAGGATGTAGCCGTAGCGTGCCACGCCCAGTGCTTTGCGGGCGTTCTGTTCGACCAGCAGGATGGAGACACCCTCTTCCTCGTGGATCTGCCGGATGACCCGGAAAATCTCCTGGACGATAATGGGAGCGAGTCCGAGCGATGGTTCATCCAGCAACAGGACATGTGGCTTTGATATCAGTCCGCGCCCGATAGCCAACATCTGCTGTTCGCCACCTGAGAGGGTCCCCGCGAGCTGTTTTCGGCGTTCCTTGAGGATAGGGAAGAGGCTGAAGATCCACTCCTTTGTCTTCTCCATCTCCTTGCCCGCCGGGAGACCGCGGACTCCATAGGCGCCCAGGTTCAGGTTCTCCTCCGTCGTAAGGGTCGCGAAGACGTGTCTGCCTTCAGGCACATGGGCGATGCCCAGTCCTGCCAGATGGAACGCGGGCACCGTGCCAAGGTCCTTCCCCTTGTAGGTGATGGTGCCGCCCTTGATGGTCTGGATTCGCGAAATGGACTTGAGCAGCGTCGTCTTGCCTGCCCCGTTTGCGCCGAGCACGGCGACGATGTCGTGCTCGCCCAACTCGACGTCGATCCCCTTGAGGGCCTGCACGGCTCCATAATTGACGACGAGGCTCTTCACGGTCAGGACTGTCGCCATGTCAGTCATCCTCCTTGCCCAGATAGGCTTCGATGACGCGCTGGTTGTTGTAGACGTCCTTAGGCAGACCTTCGGCGATCTTCTGCCCCATGTCCATGACGGCCACCCAATCCGAGATACCCATGACAACCTGCATATCATGCTCGATGAGCAGCAGCGTGAATCCCTCCGTGACAAGCGACTGCAGCAGGACCATCAGATCTTCGCTTTCCTTGTCGTTGAGCCCGGAGGAGGGCTCGTCCAGAATCAGAAGGTGGGGAGCCGTCGCGAGCGCGCGGGCAATCTCCAGGTAGCGCTGCTTGCCGTAGGGCAGGTTCTTGGCCAGTTCGTTGCGGTACTTCCAGAGACCTACCTGATCGAGGCGGTAGGCGGCGGTCGCGACAATGTCGCGTTCCTCACGGACTTCGGCCAGGGTGTGCATGACGGCTGCCCATGTCCCGGACCGCGCATGGCAGTGGGGGCCGGACATGATATTCTCGATGCATGTCAGGGATGGGAACAGTCGGATGTTCTGGAACGTGCGTGCAATGCCGTAGCTGATGATCGTGTGGGGCTTGAGACCGGTGATGTTCCGTCCGAGGAAGTCGATCTCTCCCGACGTGGGCTTGTAGATGCCGGTGATCATGTTGAACAGCGTCGTCTTGCCGGCTCCGTTTGGTCCGATGAGTGATGTGATCTTGCCCCTCCGTACGCTGAGGTCGAAGCTGCTCACAGCGGTCAGCCCACCGAACTTCAATGTAGCCCCGTGTGTCTGCAGCAGCATTCCCTCATCCATCGCCACGGTTATGGGTGGGAGCCTGACTCCTCTGACTGCGGCCGTCGTGGCCGGCTTGAGGATGGATGGGTCGGGCTTGCCAAGAGGGATGAGGTCGTCATCGTTCTTGGGAAGACCCCGGATGCCGAGACCGTCGAGCCCTGTGCCCTCCCTCTTGCGTGGCCAGATGCCTCCCGGACGGAAGATCATCATCAGCATGAGCGCAAGTCCGAAGAACAATAGTCGGTAGCTGGCAAACTGCCGGAAGATCTCAGGGAATACGACGACGACGGCCGCCCCCAGGATACTGCCGGGGATGGAGCCAAGGCCTCCGAGCAGAACGATGCAGAACAGGAGTGACGACTCGATGAAGGTGAAGCTCTGCGGTGAGACGGACATCTGCTTGGAGGCGTAGATGTTGCCTGCGACACCGGCAAGCGCAGCACCCAGGACGAAAGCCAGCAGCTTGTAGGAACGGACGTCGACGCCGCTGGCCTCGGCGGCGGTCTCGTCTTCACGGATGTAGTTCCATGCTCTGCCGATGCGCGAGTGCTGGAGACGCACCAGCCCGAAGACGACGACCCCGATGATGACCCACGTGTAGAAGTAGAACTGTGTCGATGAGTTGATTGCCAGCCCGAAAAGGTTGGGTCCGCCGACGCCGTTGATGCCGTTAGGTCCGCCTGTCAGGTTGAAGGGATTATTGATCATCGTCAGGCGGACGATCTCGCCGATGCCAATGGTCACGATACACAGGTAGTCGCCTTTCAGGTGGATGATGGGCGATGTCACCAAATAGGCGAAGCCGCCGGCGATCACGGCGCTCAATGGCAACAGAATAGCGATCGGCACGTGCAGGGTCGTGTTCAGGATGGCGGTGACATATGCGCCAATAGCATAGAATGCCGTGTGTCCAAGATCAAACAGACCGACCTCGCCAAGAACGATGTTGAGGCTGAGGCCCAGCAGCGCATAGATGCCGACGAAGAAGGCGACGTCGATCCAGTAATCGGAGATGAAGGGAAGGAACGGATACGCGGCGAAAAGGGCTCCAGTGATGGCGAGCAGGATCCACCCACGATTCCTGGACCAGAATGTGGGGGGCTGGTCGTCCGTTGGCTTGCCCAGACCAACACGCTTGAGGATACTCTCTGTGATTCCCATGGCAGCGACCTCAGACCTTTTCCGCCGTCTTCTCACCCAGCAGGCCGGTCGGCCGCCAGAGGAGGACAACGATGAGGATGACGAACACGAACACGTCTTTCCAGGCTCCGCTGACGTAGCCGGCAAAGAGTGATTCCATGAGCCCCAGCAGCAGCCCACCGATCATGGCGCCCGGGATGTTGCCGATGCCGCCCATGATCGTGGCCGTGAATGCCTTGAGGCCGTAGGTCCATCCCATGTTGAAGCTGATGGCGCGGTAGTACATGCCGTTCATGACACCCGCGATGCCGCCGAGCGCGGGGCCCAGGGCGAAGATGAAGAAGATGACGACGCGGACGTCGATACCCATCAGTGTCGCTGTGCTGCGGTCGAGTGCCGTGGCGCGTATGGCCGCGCCGAATGTCGTCTTCTCGACGATGAACCAGATGACCAGCATGAGCGTGAACGAGAGCAGGAGGATGACAACCTGCAGGCTGGTCACCGGCAGTCCCAGGAGGGAAAAGCGTGTCGAGGGAACGACGGCTGCGGGATATGCCTGCGGACGGGAGCCCCAGATTGCCATGATGCCGTTCTGCAAGAAGATGGACATGCCGAGAGCGGAGACGACCAGCGAGAGCCTGCCTGCCGGATAGACGGGGCGGTACGCGACCCGTTCCATCAGGACGCCTGCAAGACCGATTCCAATGAAGGCAAACAGCATCGCGACTGCCATGCCTCCCCAGAGCCCGAAGTGGACCGTCACCCAGGACGAGCCTGCTACCAACAGGGTGTAGCCCAGATACGAACCCAGGGCGAAGAGGTCACCATGGGCAAAGTTGATCAGTTTCATAACACCGTACACCATCGAATAGCCCAGCGCCACCAGCGCGTAGAACGAACCGATGGTCAGGCCATTTATCAACTGCTCAAAGAACGTGGCCATGGTGACCTCGCTTCAATCAGGGATTGGAACTACTGTGCGCGAACAACGTACTTGCCGTCTGCGGTCACCTCGTACATCTTGTAGGGGACGTCCTGGCGATCGCCCCTGTCAGAGAACAGGATAGGTCCGGTGACGCCTTCGACACCGGTCATGTTGGTGTGCATGGCGGTGGCGATGGCCTCTGGTTCAAGGGAGTTGGCGTTCTTGATGGCGCCGACGATGGCGTAGAGACCGTCAGCAGCATAGACCGGCCAAGGGCTGGAGGGTACGTCGCCGAATTTCTCCTTGTAGAGCGTGCGGAACTGGTCTGCGATGGTGGTCGTCACGTCGGTCACCAGGGGTTCCTGTGTCATGAGAGCTCCCTTGGCTACTGCGATACCGGCGATCTTGATGAAATCGTCATTGATGGCTGCGTTTCCGCCGACAAATGGGCATGTCAGACCAGCATCACGTGCCTGCCGGATGAGCAGACCTGCTTCAGTGTAATAGCCGGTGTAGTACCAGATGTCGGGAGTCGTGTTGCGAAGCTTCGTAACAGCGGCCGAGAAGTCTTTCTCACCGGGTGTGATGGCATCATAGTAGACGATGGTGCACTTTCCGGCATCCACGAAGGGCTTGAGAGCGAGTTCGGCCTGCTCTGCGACACCCTTGGCGAAGGTGCTGTTGTCATGCATGATAGCGATGCGCTTGGCACCCATCGTCTCGACGGCGTACTCTGCAAAGAAGAGACCCTGGGCATCATCACGGCCGCAGGTGCGGAAGAAGTACGTCCGCTGTTTGTCCATAGTCAGACGGATGGCAGTGCAGCCGTATCCGACGGCAACCATCTTGTTCTTCTCATAGATGTCGATAGCTGGCTCGGTCACCGATGAACCGTAGCTGCCGATGACAGCGGAGACCTTGAGCGAAACAGCCTTCTGTGCTGCGATGGCGCTGTCTTTCGGGTTGGAGCCGTCATCGACAACGGTGACCTCGATCTGGCGTCCCAGAACACCGCCTGCTTTGTTGATGAGCTCAGCGGCGACTTCGACAGACTGTTTCGCCATTTGACCTTCGTACGCGTAATCACCGGTGATTGGAGCTTGCAGCGCGATCTGAATTGGACCAGTGGTGGTTCCGGTGTCCTTGGTGCAGCCGGGAAGAACTATGGCTGCAGCCAGCAGGCAAATCAGCAGTACTGATACGGACTTTCTCATTCTCTTACCTCCTGTGTCTCGCGCGAATGTAGTGAAATCAATGATATGCACGAGCTTTTCGGTAGAGCCTCTGGTACCGTACCGTCTTGTCGAAGTTCGTTTTCTTCTTGTTGTACCTCCTGGACCGTGGTCCCGCTCAATGTTGATAGATGTCGGAAAAAATACAATATCTCTTGCCCTGTCAAATGGCGGCTCGACGGATCCCGGTGTCCGCCGAATCCTGCTCTCATGCGCTCGAAGACGTCGTTCTGTGTCCGAGAGTTGTCGTTTCTTTCACTGGCCTGTAGAAAAAAGAAAGGGTGCTTCTATACTGCAAGCGTAGGAAACCAATTCGCATCGGAGAGGTGAAAAAAGTGGAAGACAATCGCATTGCCACGCATCCGATCCTTGCGTGGAACCGGGGAGACCCGGTGCATGTCACGTACGACGGCAAGGAAGTCGCCGCCTATCCCCAGGAAACAGTGGCGATGGCTCTGTATGCGGCCGGCGTGAAGCAGTACAGCACCTCCTCCCGGTTCTACCGTCCCAGGGGCATGTTCTGCGCCATCGGCAAGTGCTCATCGTGCATGATGCGCGTCGATGGCATTCCCAATTCGCGTACCTGCGTCCTGCAGGTCCGGGACGGGATGCAAGTCGAGACGCAGCACGGCGACGGCAAGTTCCCCGACGTGCAGGCAGCCATGAAGGGTGTCAAGGAGAAGGATGCCGAAGTCCTGGTCATCGGTGGCGGGCCAGCAGGTCTCGAAGCATCTCTCTGGGCAGCCAAATCCGGTGCGAACGTCATCCTGCTGGACCAGAACCCCCAGCTGGGGGGCCAGCTGGTCAAACAGACCCACAAGTTCTTCGGCTCGGCGAAGGAAAACGCCGGGACGCGCGGCATCACCATCGCCAGGAAACTGATCGAGCAGGTGACCTCCATGCCCAACATCACCGTCTACAGCGGCTTCACCGCGTTTGGCTGGTTCGAGGGCGCTGTGTGTGCTGCCGACCAGGACCACGCGGTTCTCTTTCATCCCCGCAAGGTCATCGTTGCCACCGGCGCGGCCGAGAAGATGCTGATGTTCAGGAACAACGATATGCCGGGTGTCTTCGGGGCGGGAGCCGCGCAGACGCTGATGAACGTCTATGGCATCAAGCCTGGTAACAAGGTTCTGATGGTCGGCGCGGGCAACGTCGGTCTCATCGTCAGTTACCAGCTGATGCAGGCCGGCATCGAGGTCGTGGCGGTCATCGAGGGCGCGCCGCGCGTCGGTGGATATCTCGTCCACGCGAGCAAGATAGCGCGAAACGGCGTCCGTATCCTCACGCGTCATACAGTGCTCGAGGCGGTCGGTACCGACCACGTCGAAGCGGCCATCATCGCCGAGGTCGACGAGAAGTGGCAGCCCATTCCAGGGACAGAGCAGCGCATCGAGTGCGATACAATCTGTCTGTCAGCTGGGCTCAAACCCTCCACCGAACTGCTCGAGCAGGCCAAGCTGGACCTCGCCTATACGGGCGAGCTGGGCGGCTGGGTCGCCAAGCGCAACTGGGCCATGCGTACCAGCAATCCCGACGTCTTCGCTGCAGGTGACGCCTCGGGCGTCGAAGAGGCCTCCACCGCGATGATGGAAGGCAAGATCGCAGGGCTCCAGGCCGCGTATGATCTTGGACACGTGGATGTGCCGGTCGAAGAACAGAAGGAGACCAGGCATAATCTGGATGACCTCCGTGCCGGACCGTTCGGCGCCAAGATCTGTATCGGACTCAAATGTGTCGAGGTGCTTGAATGAGCTACTTTGAAACCGGAATCATCGACGTTGCCTATCTCCGCGAGAACGGTTTCCTCCCGCCCGAAGAGCGTGAGAAGAAGGGACCCGTCGCCGTCATCGAGTGCATCCAGGAGATTCCCTGCAACCCATGTGTCAGCGCCTGTAAGTTCGACGCCATCATCATGGACGGGATCAACGGTATCCCGCACGTCGACTTCACCAAGTGTACTGGCTGCATGAGCTGCCTCAAGATCTGCCCTGGTCTTGCCATCTTCATCCAGGACAAGTCGAAGGCGAAGCCGTCGGTCGTGGTGCCATACGAGTACCTTCCGTTGCCTGTCAGGGGCGGGACGGTCACACTACTTGGCCGTGACGGAACTGATCTCGGGAACGGGACGGTCAAGTTTGTCCTGCCTGCCGACAATGTCAGCAGGTCATCGCTCATCTCTGTCGAGTTCGACGATCCCGCTCTCTGTGAGCAGGTACGCAACATCAAGGTGGGGTGACGACATGACGAGAGAAGACGAGAAGACGATTGCCTGCAGGTGTGAGGACATCTCCGTACAGGAGATCAAGGACGCCATCCACGAAGGCTACACCGACCTGCAGTCACTGAAGCGCTACGCCAAGTTCGGCCTCGGACCATGCCAGGGCAAGACGTGTATCCTGCTTGCAGCACAGATCCTCGCGCGCGAAACGGGCAGGACACTTGACCAGATCATGACGCCTACGACACGTCCGCCGGTCGACCCCGTTCCCATCGGTTTCTTCGTGAAGGGCAAGGAGGTGGACGATGAGAAGTAGCTACGATTGCGTCATTGTCGGCGGCGGCATCTCAGGACTTGCCATCGCCTACGAACTTGCCAGGAGGGGCTACAAGGATGTCGCAGTTCTGGACGAGTGTTACCTGGGCAGTGGTTCGACGGGGCGCTGTGGTTCGGGCATCCGCGCACAGTTCACCGGGCCTGACCAGATCACCCTGCTTCGGGAAGCCGAAGAGATGTGGGCGCACATGTCCGACGAGCTGGGGTATGACATCCACTTCAAGGCGTGTGGCTATCTGTTCCTGTGGGACACGCCCGAACTGGTCGAGAAGGCGAAGCAGAACGTCGCATTCCAGAACAAGCATGGTGTCATGAGTCGCATTGTCGACCGTCAGGAGGCGAAGGAGATCTGCCCGTCGCTCAACACCGACTCGTTCCTTGCCGGTCAGTGGCATGACAAGGACGGCATGGCATTCCCCTTCGACACCGTCACCGGTTATGCGCAGGCGGCACGGCGTCTTGGGGTGGATATCATGACCACGACGCACGTGTTTGAGCTGGAGTCGACGGCCGCTCATACATTCATGCTGCACACGACCCAGGGCAACATCGAGACGAAGAATGTCGTCAACGCCGCCGGGCCGGGTTCGAAGGCTCTCGCTGCGATGCTGGGCGTCGACCTGCCCTACCGCCTCGACAAGCACCAGATCATGGCGACTGAGCCACTCGAGCAATTCCTGGGCCCGATGCTGGTCAAAGGCTCACTCTATTACCTGCAGACACACCGTGGCAATGTCGTCGGTGGTACCGACACCGGTGAGAAGGGGGCTACGAACATCGACTCCACGTTCGAGTTCCTCACCAAGTTCGCCAGGGAGGCGACTGAGATCGTACCGCGCCTTGCCGGCGTCAAGCTGATGCGGCAGTGGGCGGGGTATTACGTTGTCTCGCCGGACGCCCATCCCGTGCTGGGTCCCATCGACGAGGTCCCGGGCTTCTTCCAGGCCAACGGCTACTCGGGCCACGGGTTCATGATGGGCCCCATCGTCGGAAGGTTGCTGGCCGAGTATGTCACCGACGGCAAGCCCAGCATCGACATCGAGCACTATAACTTCCGCCGCTTCGCCCGCGGCGAGCTGCTGACCGAGAAGGCTGTGATCGGCTGAGACCGTTTCGCGAAACCGCACGTAGGAAGGGAGAGGACTTTGGTCCTCTCCCTTCATCGTTTCGCGGAACCATCGGATCCGGCGATTCTTGCGTGATCGTACCATGGGCATACACTGGGAACGGAGTTGCATGTCATATTGTGAACGCGTGGCGGGGCATAGATTGGTCAGGCGAGACATCACAAGGTTGGCTGACCAGGAATGGAACGCGGGGATTTTCTGACAGTGATGGAGGAAGTGATGATCGAACAGGTGACATTCCGTGGGTGGCAGCATTGCATGCGGCTCAGCAACGGGAACGTCGATCTGGTGGTGACAACGGATGTCGGGCCGCGCGTGGTACGGTATGGGTTTGAGGGCAAGGAGAATGTCCTCTGCGAAGTCCGCGACGAGGACGGATTGATCGGCGGCGAGACTTGGCACAACTTCGGCGGTCACCGCCTGTGGCATGGGCCTGAGGCTGATCCGCGGACGTATCAGCCGGACAACGAGCCGGTTTCCTTTGAGGACGGGGAGCGCAGTATCCTCCTGAAGCCGGCGGTCGAAGTGGCGACCGGGATCCAGAAGGAGATGAAGGTGTCCCTGGATGCGGTGGGAACGGGCGTGACCATCACGCATCGGCTGACCAACCGGGGACTGTGGCCGATTCGCCTCGCAGCGTGGGCCATCACGGTGATGGCGCCGGGAGGTGTCGAGGTCATTCCTCAAACGCAGGTTGACACCGGGTTACTGCCCAACCGTTGCATTGCCCTCTGGCCCTACGCGCGCATGGACGATGCCCGTGTTCGATGGGGTGACCGATTCGTCGTGCTCCATCAGGACCCGGCGGTCAAGCAGCCATTCAAGCTGGGTCTCACAAACGAGGCGGGGTGGGCTGCCTACTTCAACAAACGTTCGGTGTTCGTGAAGCGGTTTGCCTATGTGGGCGGAGCAGAGTACGCCGACTACTCTGCAAACTACGAGAGCTACACGACAGACTTCATGCTGGAGATGGAGACGCTGTCCCCCCTGAATACACTTCAACCGGGCGAAACGGTAGAGCACATCGAGTCATGGCTGCTAGTGCCGGATGTCTCCTATCCGGGTGATGTGGAGGATGACATCGCGGCCGTCTTGAGGGACTGCTGCCACGGCACGGCGTCACTGGCGGGAAAGGTTCTCTGAAGATGGTGGAAGCGATAGCAGACGCTGGAACGCTCTACGGGTTCCTTCACGGCCCGCAGCCCCTGCTTCTGCCAGGAGAACCAGCGTCCTGGGTAGTGGCCCTGTGGACGGCAATCGGCTTCCTCATGGGCTCCCTTCCGATTGCAGTAGTACTGGCGAGACTTGTTGTGCATCGGGACCCGCGTATGATCGGAGATCACAATCCCGGGTCGGCCAATGCGTGGCGTGTGGCTGGACCGGTCGTGGGACTGGCGGCCGTTATCCTCGAAGGGATGAAGGGCTTTGTCCCGGTGGCGCTCGCGTACTGGCGTTGGCACGTGACGGGGTGGGCGATCATCCCCATCATGGTCGCTCCACTGCTTGGCCACATGTTCTCGCCGTTTCTGGGTGGACGCGGTGGCAAAGGCATTGCAGTGACCTTCGGCGTCTGGATGGGGCTTACCGTATGGCGTGTCCCCATGCTCTTCGGGCTCATCCTTTGTGTCCTGGTACTCTTCGTACGACTGGAGGATGTGTGGACTCTGATGGCGGCCTGGTTTCTCGTGCTCGCGTATCTCCTCTGGGCGTATCCGTCGGCTCCCGTACTCGTAGCGGGAATCAGCAACTATGGCCTCCTCATCATGCGTCATACAGGAGATCTCCATCGCCCATTCTTCAAGCCCCGTCGGCGGATGCAATGAGAGAGTTCTGGGCGTCCCAGCAGTGGACTGTCATAGGTTTCCTCGTTGTCACCACGCTTATCGAGTTCAGCAACTGGTTGGTCCTGCGGCGTCTGGAGGAGTTCACGGGGCTGCCGCGGGTGCCGCGCGTTTCCATCCTCGTGCCTGCACGCAATGAAGCCCGTGTTATCGAACGCTGTGTCGCGTCACTGCTGGCTCAGGACTACCCGGACTTCGATGTGCTGGTGCTTGATGATGGCTCCACCGACGGCACCGGGGAGATCCTTCGCAGGCTGGCAGCCGCCGACGGGAGGCTGCGAGTATTCGAGGGTAAATTCCTGCCTGCCGGGTGGCTCGGCAAGCATTGGGCCTGTCAGCAGCTGCTGGAGCAGGCTGACGGGGAGTACGTACTGTATACCGACGCCGACACCTGGCATCATCCGGCTGCCGTGCGCAACGGGGTCGCGGGGATGCTGGCGTGGAACCTGGACCTGTTGTCCGCCATCCCGCGTGAGCTCGTGGGCACATTCGGAGAACTCCTGACCGTCCCGATGCCGGTGTGGTCGTTTTTCGCGCTCCTGCCGATGTGGCTTGCATTTCATACCAGAACACCTCTGCTTGCATCGGCCATCGGCCAGTTCATGATGTTTCGCACATCGTCGCTGAGAAAAGTCGGCGGGTTTGAGCGCATACGCTCGAACGCTGTCGACGACCTTTCGCTGGCTCGTCTCATCAAAGCGTCGAGGATGCGCTGGCGCCTTACAGACGGGACCAACCGCGTCTTTTGCCGCATGTACAATGGATTGCACGAAAGCATTCAGGGATTTTCGAAGAACCTGTATGCCGTCTTCTACCACAGTGCGATTCTGCTTACGTTTGTGTGGCTCGTCATCCTGATGGTCTACAGTGCTCCGGTGGCGGTTCTGGTTGCAGCCGCCCTTGGGTATTCTATTCCGTTCCAGGGGATCGTGACTGCGCTGGGAGCGATCGCCCTGTCGGTCCTTCAGTGGGGCATCATCGCGGTGCGTTTCCACTTCTCATGGACACTGAGCCTGACGTGGGTCCTGGGACAGCCCGTTTGCGTCTTCATCGCGTTCCGGTCGATGGTGAAATCCATGACGCGGCGGACGATTTGGAAGGACAGGGTCATCAACAGCTCACAACGCCCGCGGGACCGGTAGGTCGAGCGCGGTGACGGGAAGGCCTACGCACGGCCTCCCCGTCACCATTTGCAGGATCAGGCCCCTCATTGGATGCAGCAGCTGCAGCTGCCTCACTTCTTCGGGACGTTCGCCTGCACTTGTTAGACTACAACGGTGGCCCAGTTGTTCAAATGCTGACCTTCACTGTCTGACGACCAGGGTCAGGGGGATGTCGACGATATCCAGCTGACTGCCGTCCTTCATGCTGGTTATGAAGATGCGCAGAGTTCCCTTGCCTTGTGGAGCTGGATTCGAGGCGTCACTGACCAGCACCAGTGCTTGATCGAATGTGCCGTACTCGGGCGCTCCTGCCGATGTCATGAAGCTGCCCTGCCCCAGGGAGGCCAGGACGTCGGGAGACACCTGCTGGTTCGCCTGCCAGCTGACCGTGGCCTCGAATACGCGGGCCACGCCAGTGGTATGAACGATGCCTGTCCACGAGCCGTCAGCCTGTTTGCGAAACGTGACTGTCTCATGGCGTGTCGGGAGTGTAATCTTGACGTTGCCCTCACTGGACTCCAGGGGGCCCGAACTACATCCAACGAAAGACAAGACGATGACCAGCAGCAGAACCGTGATTCTTCTCATGGGTATCACCACCTTGCGCGAATTATAGCAGACTGACTCCTTGTCTCCAAACAGCTGTGTGGGTGCCTACTTCGGTTCGACGCTGAAGTCAGCGATCACCGGCAGATGGTCGCTGTAGCCGTCCGACCCGTGCCGGTTTCCTGACTCCTGCCAGCGGTTGGGGACAGGGCGGCCGTCGGCCGCTCGTTGGTAGGAGAGAAGGAATGACGTGCGGAATGCGTCGAACGATCCTTCGTCGTAGCTCAGCCCCGTCCGGTCGAACAGGCCGGGACTCATGAGAATGTGGTCGAGAGACTGCCATTGCGAGCCGTGTATCGCCGACCCACGCTGGGCAACCGGCATCTCGAACCAGGGATTGTACAGGTACTGGGTGGTCTGCGCCATCGTCATGGAAGTGTGGTCTCCCGTAGTACGCAGGACGTCGTTGATACCGGTTGTCTTGCCCGTCGCACGGTGCTCATCCTCCGTGCTGTTGAAGTCGCCTATCAGGACGATGTCTGCCGCGGGGTCCTGCCTCAACAGGAGATCGATCCTGCCACGCACGACCCGGGCGCTCTTGATGCGCAAAGACTCTGTCTCGCCTGAGTCCTTGGCTTTCCAGTGGTTGACCAGGACATACAGTGGAGTGCCACCCACATCGAGAGACGCGAAAAGGACGTCGCGGACGCCTCGGCTCGTCGGCAGGGACTCGACGTCCTGGATCGGAAACGAGGAGATCAGCATGCACTGCGTGACAGAACCGCCTGATGTGATAGCCATGCCGCTGTAGCCAAGGTCCCGAACAGCGTCGAGGATCATTGCGGCCATGCGCCGTCCCTCTACCTCTACCAGGCCCACGATCTGGGGTTCGTCCGCGGCCTGCAGGACCTCACGGATATGGTCGATCTTCACCTGCCACAGGCGGTCCACATAGTAGTTGGACGAGTGGCCATAGTCCGAGTACTCGGTGCCGTCGACGCGGTCGTCGAAGGCGTTCTCCACGTTGTAGCTGAGGACGCGCAGGGTTGCTGTGCTGGAGCCAGTGGAAGGAACTGCAGGGATGCACCCATATACACCGCAGCATAAGACAAGCACGATGAATGACAGGACTGCAAAACGCATGTGACTCATGAGACTCCTCGGCTTGTGCGTAGGCAATTGCAGCACACGACAGACGCCGTCAGTATACATGAGCTCTGTGGAAATAGGAAGGAGGACGGATGCTATGGCACCCGTCCTCCGATCTTGCAGGATTGGTCAGGCGCTAGGGCAGCCTGGTGAGGAGACCCTGCAGAAAGGTGAGTTTGTTGGTCGCCTCAGCGATGAGGTTGTCCAGACGCTGGAGCACCTGAGCCTGATTTGAAACCCTGAAGGATTTGATCAGTGCCTCACGTGCCTGGACAGCAGCCTTGATGCCAGCCTTCAGAGCATCGAGCTCGGCCTGCGGAGCGCCAGCCTTGGTTCGTGCCTGGAGGTTCTTGCGTTGAGTCTCGATGGCCGTCTGTGTCGACTTGAGCTGCGTGCGCTGAGCCTCGGTAAGCTGTGGCTTGTGCATCCGGGCAACATCAAGGCGCAGGTGCCGACCGCCCTTGAGCGCAGTGGCGATATCCGCCTTGAATGCTGTAAGGTCCTTTCCTGCAGCCTTCGCAGCCTTGACCTTCTCCATGACCGCTTTGGCGGCTTCGCGCACTTGTTGGCCAAGCGTCTTGAGTGTGGCCAGTCGCGCGGCGATAGCAGTCTTGTCGGTGGCACTCACAGGCACGATTGCGTCCGCGCGGACAGCGGGAATGGCAGTCAACGCTCCGAGACCGATGACGAGTACCAGGATGATGCTTATCAATCCAGCAGTTCTTCTTGTCATATGTACCTCCATAACAACAGGATTGCTTCCGGATGCACCTATTGGACTGTGAAGGGTCCGGCTATGTTCACGACGGGTGAGCAGTGACAGTCAGGTCAAGCTTGATGGTGTTGGCCAGCGTGTTGTAGATCGTGCCCTTTCCCAGGGCATACGACAGCAATTCGTGGGCGGCCTCCTGGGAGAGAGATGCTGACCAGACGTCGATGTGACACGATGCAGCGTCGATGCAGGGGATAATGTCGTCATGGTGGCCCCGCAGTGTCATGATCAATTTCTCCACCGGATATCCCGCCAGCTCCAGGGCTGACGCCAGGTCCAGGTTCAGACACCCGCCCAGCGATGCGATGAGGACCTCCATCGGCCACAGGCCCTGCTTGTCGATGCCATTGCCAGTATCGAAGATCAGCTCAACGCCGCGTGAACGCGCCACACCGATGACGTCGCTGCTTCTCTCGAGTTCAAGCGTGAAGTCCATGCACTGCCTCCGGCCTATGCTGACATGTGTTCATCATAGAACGGGGACTGGCCGTTCGCAACGTCCGGTCAGGAGGAAGTCGGTGAGAGAGGTATACCGACATCAGGCTGTTGTGAGCGTGACAGGGAAGGAACGGAGACCAGGGCGCGTGCTACAATAAATGGATGCGTATGCGAAGATGGACACCACTGGGAGCAACGGGACTGGTTGCAGCGGTTATGGTTACTGCCGTTCTGGCTCTTCCCATGATGGGCGTTCAGGCGCCGACCTACCCGCCGAACGGGACTGTGATTCCCGCGCGGCCAACGGCTCTTCAGCGAGACACCATAACCTTGAGTGAGACGTATCACCTTCCTGCTCTGGAACTGTGCGTCATCAACGCACAGGGGATCGTCGAGGTCGCCATGGATGGCGTGCTCAAGGCTGGCGGCACAGACGCGGTCACGCCGCAGGACCTTTTTCATCTTGGGTCCATGACAAAGGCGATGACGGCCACGATGCTGGCGACGCTGGTCCACGAAGGGAAGCTCGGTTGGGATATGACGATGGCGCAGGCGTTTCCGTCGCTGGTGTCCATCATGGACAGGCGCTACCGTAACGTGACGCTGGAGCAGTTGCTCACGCACACGTCGGGGCTGCCACGCTACACGACGGACCCCGAATGGGAGAGCATTCCTCCGTTCACCGGAACGTTGGCGCAGCAGCGGCAGGCATTCGCGCGCATGCTTCTGACGAGAGCACCCATCGGACCGGCAGGTATCTATCGGTACTCCAACGCCGGGTACGCAGTCGCCGCAGCCGTTGCAGAAGGCGTGACCGGCGAGTCATGGGAACAGCTGATGCAGGAACGCGTATTCGGTCCACTGAACATACGAGCCGCATACGGCTGGCCGCTCCTGTCCGGTGCAGGTGAACCATGGGGTCACCGGATCAAGAATGGTGTGGTCGCGCCGCACGACCTTGCGGACCACTACAAGGTGCCCGCCGTCCTCAGCCCGGCCGGTGATGTCAGTATGTCCATCCTGGACTACAGTGTGTTCGCCCGCCTGCACCTTGCTGGACTCGAGAACATCGACGGCGCCGTGCTGTCGGCGTCCCGGATCCAGCGTCTCCACCAACCGGTCCTGGCGTACAGCTGTGGATGGCACGAGGAGTTGATCGACGGCATACCGACAAGCTGGCACCGGGGGACCTGCGACACGTTTGACACGTTTGTACTGCTGCAGCCTTCTCGCGGTATCGGTGTGATCGCATTCACCAATGCCGACGGCGACAACACCGCCGTGCTTGCTCTGTTTGCGGAGTTGTCCAAGCTTGCCGCGATCTATGCGGGACGCTAGAAGCTTATCGTTTGCTCTGCTGGGCGAAGCCCTTCC
>CAYRQW010000024.1:1733-17068 GCA_964426505.1 uncultured Caldisericota bacterium | reverse complement strand
GTACCGAGGTCAAGTCCACCAAGCCCGTTATCTCCATCTGCGCCGTCCGCACAGGATCGGGCAAGAGCCAGACCAGCCGCGCCGTTGTCCGCGCACTGCGCGCAGCCGGCAAGAAGGTCGTTTCCATCCGGCACCCGATGCCCTATGGAGATCTTGCTGCACAGGCTTGTGAGCGCTTCGCCACCTATGCCGATCTCGACAAGTACAAGTGCACGATCGAGGAACGCGAGGAGTACGAACCTCACATCGACATGGGCGCCGTCATCTACGCTGGCGTCGACTACGAGATGATCGTTCGCGAAGCAGAGAAGGAAGCAGACGTCATCATCTGGGACGGCGGCAACAATGATTTCTCGTTCTACGTTCCAGATCTCAAGATCACGGTCGCCGATCCCCTGCGCGCCGGCAATGAGCTCACATACTACCCGGGAGAGACCAACTTCCGCCAAGCGGACGTCATTGTGATCAACAAGGTCGACTCGGCTACTCCCGCACAACTCGCCGAAGTCCGTGAGAACATGTACAAGGTGAATCCCAAGGCCATCATGATCGAAGCAGCCTCTCCTGTGTTCGTCAAGGACCCTGACATGATCCGGGGCAAGAAGGTCCTGGTAATCGAGGATGGCCCCACGCTGACACACGGTGAAATGACCTACGGCGCAGGATATGTCGCTGCCATGAAGTATGGTGCAGCCGAGATCATCGACCCGCATCCGTATGCCGTCGGCTCCATCAAGGCCACATTCGAGAAGTACACCCAGAAGATGAGCATCCTGCCAGCCATGGGCTACAGCGATGAGCAGATCGAAGACCTGCGCCAGACCATCGAGGCAACCCCGTGCGACGTCGTCGTGATGGGTACTCCTATCGATCTGCTGCGCGTGCTGAAGCTCACCAAGCCGTCCGTCCGCGTGACCTACGAACTGCAGGAGATCGGCACGCCGACCATTCCCGACGTCCTGAAGAAGTTCGGTCTCATCTAGTCCGGGAGTGATTATGGCCACAAAACTCAAAGGCAGAGACCTGCTCTGCCTCAAGGATTTCTCGAAAGAAGAGATCCTGGAGATCATCTCGTTTGGCGACAAACTGAAGATGGACTCCATGGCGGGAAAGCAGGAGCACTACCTGGAAGGCAAGTCTGTTGCCATGATCTTCCAGAAAGCTTCCACCCGTACCAGAGTCTCATTCGAGGTCGCCGCATTCGAACTTGGAGCTCATGCCCTGTACCTGAACGCCAACGACATGCAGCTGCACCGTGGGGAAACCATCTCGGATACGGCGCATGTCCTCTCACGCTACGTTTCCGGTATCGTCGCCCGCGTGTTTGCTCACCAGGACCTTGTCGACCTTGCCGCAAACAGCGGCTCTCCAATCATCAACGCTCTGTCCGACCTGAGTCATCCCTGTCAGATCCTGGGAGACCTCATGACCATTCGCGAGAAGAAGGGTACTCTCAAGGGCCTCAGACTCGCCTATGTCGGTGACGGTAACAACGTTGCCAACTCTCTGCTCCTCGGGGCCGCACGCGTCGGCATGAACATTGCCATCGCCTCACCCAAGGGGTTCGAGCCCAGGGAAGACATCGTCAAGACCGCAACCGAGATCGCGAAGCAGAGCGGCAGTACCGTTCTCGTGACCAATGACCCCATTGTCTCGGTTCAGGATGTCGACGCAGTCTACACCGACGTCTGGGCTTCCATGGGTCAGGAAGCGGAGCACGAGGAACGCGTGAAGGTCATGCGTCCCTTCTCTCTTACAGCCGACCTTATGCAGCACGCCAAGAAGGACGCCGTCGTGCTTCACTGTCTCCCCGCCCACCGTGGCGAAGAGATCACCGACGAAGTCATGGACGGTCCTCAGAGTGTGGTGTTCGACCAGGCCGAGAACAGGCTTCACATACAGAAAGCCGTCCTGGCTCTTCTCCTCGGCTAGCAGTTCTCTCGACTTACATATCATGGACAGAGGCCGGGGGTACCCCCGGCCTCTTCGTCGTGTGCATGGCAGTACCGGGTTCGATGCCTTTCAGTCGGCGACACCTGCCGCGGCAAGGAATTGTCTCAGGTACTCGCCCTCAGGCAGGTCACCGATGATCTCACGGTCTTCGTTCATGATACTCTTGGGCACGGAACTGACCTGATACTGATCGGCCAGTTCGGGAAACTCGCCGGCCTCGATGACTTCGGCACGAATAAGCGGATTCACCATGCCAAACTGCTGAGCCAGGCGCGCTGCGCCTGGGCAGTGAGGGCAGCTGGGTGTGACGAACACCTTGATCGACGTCGGCTCGGTCACCTTCTCGAGAGAGCTGATCGTCGCTGGCGTCAAGCGTGTCCTGCCCTGTGACGCATCTACGATACCGTCGATCAACGTCGTGAACTCATGACCCAGCGGTGTGCCGACGTAGTACAGAGGCCTCTTCGCATCGGTGCCTTGAATCAGGATCGTCGGTACATGGGTGATCCTGAACTCGGCGACCGTATCATCGACGACGGAGTACTGGACGACTCTCAGGGTAATCAACGGAGATAGCCCGGTCACTTCCTCCAGAACCTGCCTGGCCAGTGGAAGATAGGGCCTGTTGGCATCGTTTATCAGGGGCGGCGCTGCATCAGGTGAAACACACGTCACTCCAGTGTCAAACGACGTTATCAGTGTGAGAGTGACCGGACTGATCAGATCCCTGGCCAGGCGGCTTCGCACTCGTTCGACGTCCTCAGGCCTCAGGAGTGTCATTCTTCTTGACCTTCCTGCTTCGCACGTACGTGCCAGCTCTCTGTGCAGCAACTGCTCCGTCTGCCACCGCCGTCACGATCTGCTTCAGCGATTTGCGTCGTACGTCTCCTGCTATGTAGAGACCCGGAACACCCGTCTCCGTCGATTCAGGCACCACAACATACCCTTGAGCATCGACTTCGACCAGTCCCTTGAGGAGGTCCCCCGTGGGAACAAACTCCATAGCTACGAATACTGCCGAAACCTCCAGTGTCTTCTCGCCTCCAGCAGAAAGACGCAGCCGAAGCCGCTCCACCTTTCCTTCTCCCTCGACCCCCGCAGGTGCTGCACCCGGGACGAATTCGACATTCGGCAGCCCTTTCAGCTGCTCAATCAGGATGGGCTCCGCCTGGAGCGCGTCGAGTGGAAACACCACGCTCACCTTGCTGCAGCCGCGGGCAAGCACCAGAGCTTCCTCCACTGCAGAGCCACCACCACCCACAACGGCGACCGGCTTGTCCTTGAAAAAGGCAGCATCACAGACAGCACAGTAGCTGATGCCCCGACCTCGATATCTGGACTCCTCTTTCACAGGAAGGACCCTGGGCGTGGCCCCTGTTGCCACGATGACGGAACCAGCGATGAAGGTCGTGCCCCCGGCAGTCGATACGCTGAACCCACCGTCTGTCCTGGTGAGGGAAAGCGCCTCGTCCGAAACAAACTCGGCACCGAACCGCTCAGCCTGTCGATGCATACGCTCCATGAGTTCAGGCGCGGCAATGCCATCGGGGAATCCCGGGTAGTTGTCGACCCACTCGGTCGTGAGAACCAGACCTCCCACGCTCAAGCGCTCCAGCACCACCAGCTTGACCAGTGATCGACCGGCATACAGCGCAGCCGCCAGTCCTGCTGGACCGGCTCCGATGATGAGTATGTCCGTAGTGCGTTCGCTCATCGTCCACCTCCATATACCCCTCAGGGTATATGTGTCAGTATACGGGGAACACTCGCGGGCGCAACCGTCGCCGGCTACCTGCTCTCCAGGTTGTCTCCGGACGAAGCAGGAACAGCCTTCGTTCGCCTCCCGGGCGGCGACGACCACAAGCCCTCAAGGTCGTAGTGCTCCCGGACATCACTGCTGACGAACACGTGAAACACAGTATCGCCATAGTCGCTCACGACCCAGTCCGATTCGGGTGATGATTCCGTGAACGCGACGATCCCGTCGTCAAGCTTCACTGCTTTTGCAACCTTGCGAAGCAATGCGTCGGCCAGAACCGTGTTATCGACAGTGGCAATAACCAGAAAGTCGAAGAAGGGAGCCAGCTTCCTGACGTCGATCAACCTGACCGATTCGGCCCCCATCTTCTCACATTCGCTGACAATCCGGTTCGCAAGTCGCTTGCCGTTCATGAGCACCTCACACCAACAGATGGCCCTGCAACGTCATTGTATGGCTTGACGCCCCAAAAGCAACGCCAGCGCTTTCCTCCGTTGCACAAACCCTTTTTGCACGTATCATGTCTCATATTCAGACGCGTGTTTCGGACCACATTTCGAGAGACAGAAAGGCTGGTGATCCTGGTGCAAGAGACGCTAGACAGACTCAAGTCTTCTTCAGGTGTTCTCGCTGTCATACTGACCGATCTTGATGGTGCCATTCTGTACACGGCCTCAGACATGGACATCGCTCCACCCCTTGCGCGCGGCATGATCCTGTCGTTTGCCGGATACATGCAGCAGATCGTCACCCAGCTCAGCATGGGCAAGTTGACCGAACTGGATGTCGAGACAACGACCGGGCGTATCATGATGGTTCGCACGAACGATACTGTTCTCTCCGTCCTGACGACCAGGCAAAGCAACCTCGGCATCATACGGATCGCAATCGGCCGCGCCCTGAAGGAGCTTTCGGAGTCTGCCTGAACGACGCATCGCACCCGACACAGCTGGAGGAGTTGCCATGGATCGATACTTCCTGACCACGGCCATTTACTACATCAACGACAAGCCGCATCTCGGCTCAGTGTCAGAAACCATCGCCGCCGACTTCATTGCGCGCTATCAGCGGAAGCTGGGAAAAGACGTCCTCTTCTCGACGGGGACGGACGAGCACTCGCAAAAAGTCGAGCGGACTGCGCTGACGACGGGACAGTCCGTCGAGCAGTACACTGCGACAGCTGCCGCTTCCTGGAAAGGTCTCTTTGACAGACTGGGCATAAGCTACTCCCGGTTCATCCGCACGACTGATGCCGACCACATGAAGGTCGTACAGGAGATGTTCCAGAAGCTCTACGACCAGGGAGACATCTACAAGGGGTCCTACGACGGCTGGTACTGCGTCAAGGACGAGGCGTTCCTGCTCGAGTCAGATCTCGTGGACGGCAAGTGTCCCCATTGTGGCCTGGAAGTTCAGCATGTCTCCGAAGTGAACTACTTCTTCCGCCTCTCCAAATACCAGGAAGCCTTGCTTGCCTGGTACGAGCAACACCCAGACTTCGTGCAGCCCCAGATGCGATACAACGAGCTTGTCAACGTCATGAAGGGCGGCCTTCGAGATGTGTCCGTGTCGCGCTCGACCGTGAAGTGGGGTGTCCCGGTCCCCTTCGACACTGATCAGACGGTCTATGTCTGGTTTGACGCGCTCATCAACTACGCTACCGTGGCCGGCTACGGGACTGACCGCTTCGCCGCCGACTGGCCAGCCGACCTCCATCTCATTGGCAAGGATATCACGCGATTTCACGGTATCATCTGGCCAGCTATGCTCATGGCACTCAACGTCCCACTGCCCAGACACATCTTCGCCCACGGTTTCTGGAACTTCGAGGGCGAGAAGATGTCGAAGTCTCTTGGCAATGTCGTCGACCCGGCTGCCCTCATCGAGAACCTCAGCCACCTGATCGGGATCGACGAACCCATGGCTGTCGACGCGCTGCGATACTACCTGTGCAGGGAAGGAACCTATGGTCTGGACGTCGACTTCTCCAGCCAGCGCCTCCTCCTTCGCTTCAATACGGACCTCGCGAACGACCTGGGCAATCTGCTGAACAGGACGCTCAACATGTTCGCCAAGTTCCGACCACAGATCGATGGACAGCCACTTGAGCCGAAAGCCGCCCTGGCCGGACTCTTTGCTGAGACGCTTTCGGCTGTGAGTGCCGACTACAGCAACCTCCAGTTTTCGTCAGGACTCGAGAAGACATGGATGCTGGTCAATGTGCTCAACAAGATGATCGAGGATGACAAGCCATGGGCGCTGGCCAAGGGTGGCGACGCGGCTGGGCTGGCGACTCATCTGGCGACCCTGCTGACAGGACTCTGGTATGTCGCCAACCTTGTCGAACCCTGCATGCCGACGGTCTCCGACCGCCTGCTCGGGGCAATCAACAGGCCGCAGGTTGCCTGGGCCGATCTCTCCTGGCAAGGACCCGGTGCTGAGCTCCCCACGGCAAGCTCGACGGTGCTGTTCCCCCGCATCCAGCCTGAGCAGCTGGACGAGTTTCTGGCGGCCCAGACAGCCCGCAAGGGTGTCTCGACGGCTGCCCCCGCCGCTTCGGCCTCGACACCAGCTGTGACGACTGATTCCAGCCTCATCACGATTGACGACGTCGCCAGGGTGCAGCTGCGCGTCGGCACGATCCTTCAAGGTGAGCGTGTACCTGAGACCGACAAGCTTGTCAAGCTGCTGGTCAAGGTCGGCACTGAGGAGCGCACGATCGTTGCGGGCATTGGCAAGCACTACGATCCCGTCGATCTGGTTGGGAAGCAGATCGTGATCGTCGCGAATCTCCAGCCACGGAAACTCAAAGGCATCACGTCGCAGGGCATGCTCCTCGCGGCTTCGGTCGGCGACGACATGGCCCTCCTGACGCCGATGGCACTGTTGCCCGACGGAGCGGAAATCCATTGAGCGAAGAACCCTGTTACGTAGATACGCATGCGCACGTCCAGATGGCTGAGTTCGACGGTGACCGGAAGGATGTCCTGCGGAGATGCTGGGACAGCGGTGTTGGCTGGATCGTATGTCCAGGTGTCGATATTGCCACATCGGACCGTGCGGGGCAACTCGCACAGCAGGAGGCCGGCGTTCTCGCCGCTATGGGCGTCCACCCTGAGGACTGCGCCGCGGCACCATCGGACTACCTTGCGCAGCTGAAGACCCTGATCACCCAGTACAGGGAGAGAACGGTTGCCATTGGCGAGATCGGACTGGACTTCAAGGAAGGAACTCCCGACCACGCGTTGCAGATCCGTTTCTTCGAGGAGCAGCTGCAGCTGGCTGCCGACCTCAGGCTGCCGGTTATCGTGCACTCGCGCTTTGCCGTGACAGATTGTCTCAGCGCCATCTCGCATTTTGACGGCTTGCGTGGCGTCATGCACTGTTTCGGGGGAAACCCGCAGGACGTCGGACGCGCAGTCGGGATGGGACTGTGTGTATCGTTCACCGGCAACATCACGTACCCAGGAGCACATGCGTCGCGAGAGGCACTGAAGAGCTGTCCGGTGAAGCGCTTGCTGCTTGAGACGGATTCACCCTATATGCCGCCCGTGCCACAGCGAGGCATGCGGAACGAACCTTCGTTCGTCGTTCACACCTACGAGGCCACAGCTTCACTGCTGGACATGGATGTAGCCGACCTGAGCCACCGAATAGAGAAGACAGCTCGAGAGTTGTTCAATCAGCACGAAAGGAGGGAAGATGCCGGAGAAGAAGACATTCAAGATCGCGCACAATCGTAAGTGGTGCAAGGATTGCGGTATCTGCGTTGCCGTGTGCCCAAAGAAGGTCTATGAGATAGACCGGAACGACCGCCACGCAATCGTCAACCCGCAGGACTGCATCGGCTGCCAGATGTGCGTCGAGCACTGTCCTGACTTCGCGCTCACGGTGGAGGAGGTCAAGGATGAGTGAGAAAATGGTCCTGATGCAAGGCAACGAAGCCGTCGCAGAGGGTGCAATAGCCGCGGGAGTGCGGTTCTACGCCGGATACCCCATCACACCATCCTCGGAGATCGCCGAGATTATGGCCAAGCGCATGCCACAAGTAGGCGGCACCTTCATGCAGATGGAGGACGAGATCGCAAGCATCATGGCGATCGTAGGGGCCTCGATGGCAGGCAAGAAGGTCCTGACGGCAACATCCGGTCCCGGGTTCTCGCTGATGCAGGAGGGTATCGGCTATGCATGCATGGTCGAGGCTCCCATCGTCATTCTGGACTCTATGCGATATGGACCGTCGACCGGAATGGCGACGAAGGTCTCACAGATGGATCTCATGCAGACGCGCTGGGGAACGCACGGAGACCATTGGGTGATTGTCCTCTCTCCGTCAAGCGTCGAGGAATCCTATCAGCTGACCATACGCGCGGTCAACCTTGCCGAAAAGTACAGGAATCCCGTGATCGTCCTGTCCGACGAGACGATCTCCCACCTGCGTGAGCCGATTGACACAGGAATCCCGCCGACCCTTGTCGACCGAAGACTCCCAATTGAGAAAGCCGGCTACCTTCCCTACAAAACGGACGAGTCCCTGGTTCCGACGATCGCTAACGTGGGTACTGGTTTCCGTACCAGCTTCACTGGCCTCGTACACGGCGAATCCGGATTCCAGACCGCCAACGGCCACGTAGCGGAGGCACTTGTCGAGCGATTGCGCGACAAACTCTTCAACAACCTTGACGACATCATCCAGTTCGAGAGCGATCGCGTCGACGACGCCGATGTTCTCTTCATGAGTTTTGGCATAACTGCCCGCGGAGTGAGCGAGGCCGTCGAATCGCTCCGTTCTCATGGACGGAAAGCCGGGTCGCTGCGGTTCATCACACTGTTCCCGTTCGATGACGACCGTGTCCGCAAGGCTGCTGGCTCTGCCCGGACAATCGTTGTTCCTGAGCTCAATTCGGGCCAACTCGTCCTTCTCATCAAGAGAGTGTTTGGAGACTCCCGGAGAGTCGTCCCGATGAACAAGATCAACGGTGACCTGATCAGCCCACAGGAGATCCTCAATTTCGTCCGGGAGGAGAATCTATGAGACTTGATTTTCTGCGAAGCGAACGACTACCCAACATCTGGTGCCCCGGCTGCGGCAATGGAATCGTCCTCCACGCGCTCCTCGAGGCAATCGACCAGCTGCAGCTGGATCCCGACAAGGTCGTGCTCGTATCGGGCATTGGCTGCTCTTCGCGCGCACCGGCGTATACCGCCTTCGACAATGTGCACACCCTTCACGGGCGTGCCATCCCGGTCGCGACAGGAATCAAGCTCGCCAATCCGGATCTCACGGTCATCGTGGTTACCGGTGACGGCGACAGCTCTGCGATTGGTGGCAATCATCTGATCCATGCAGCGCGCCGGGACGTCGACATCACTGTGGTCGTGTTCAATAACTACAACTATGGAATGACCGGCGGACAAGCGTCGCCGCTCACGCCCAACTCTTCCATCACAACGACGACACCGAATGGCAACCTGGATCGCCCATTCGACCTCGTGAGCCTGGCAGCCGGCGCCGGCGCGACGTATGTGGCAAGATCCGGCATCTATTTCACAAAGCATCTTGTCGACCACCTCAGGAAGGCCATCGCCCATGAGGGCTTCTCTCTTGTCGATGCCGTGGCTCAATGCCCCACATACTTTGGGCGATTCAACAAGAAAGGCAGTGCGGGACAGATGGTCACATCGCAGAAAGACTGGCTGGTCCTCAAGAGCGTTGCGGCGAAGAAGACTCCCGAAGAACTGGAAGGAAAGGTCATCATCGGCGAATTCGTCAACATCGAGCGGCATGCGCCGGCAAATGCGGCTGCAGCCGGGGAACAGGTCTGACATGGGAAACGACAGCCGTTTCGAACTCCGTATGACCGGCAGTGGAGGACAAGGACTGATTCTAGGCTCCATCATCCTCGCGGAAGCCGCCATCATGGAAGGCAAAACCGTCACACAGAGCCAGGTATATGGTGCCGAAGCACGTGGTGGAACGACCAAGGCAGAACTGGTCATCTCGAGCAAACACATCGCCTATCCGAAAGTCACGGATCCGGATCTGCTCGCAGCAATGACCAATGAGGGGCTCAAGCAGTACGGTGGAGGGATCAGCCGGAAGACCGAGGTCATCATCGACTCAT
The DNA here is from genome assembly GCA_964426505.1 of uncultured Caldisericota bacterium. Lineage (GTDB taxonomy): Bacteria > Caldisericota > Caldisericia > Cryosericales > Cryosericaceae > Cryosericum. The sequence continues at coordinate 7,231 of CAYRQW010000024.1, read as the reverse complement.
CGGTGATGTCAACTCCCGACTTCCTCAGCGAAGAAAACTGCCGGGGCCTGCTGGCACTTCCCATCCGGAGTACGCTCGTCAGCAGGCTGGAGTCCGAACTCGGGCTCAACATAGTCCTGCTCGGTATCATCGAGGGCCTGACAGCCATTGTGGACGTCGAGATGCTTCGCAGGGCCGTTGCAATGCATGTGAAGAAGCAGTTTCTTGACCTCAACATGAAGGCCCTGGACCTTGGCATGGAAATGGTCGAGGCTCAGGCCAAGACCGGTATACGCATCTGAGAGCTGCATGGTCGGCCCGGGAGGCCGGTGATGGCCTTGGACAGCTCGCGTTCGTCACGAAGGACACCATGATGGTGTCCTTCGTGACCTTCAGCCTTTTCCACCTGAAACACAGGCCGAACGCCCGATCGCACGTCACGGCAGTGAAGTCATGAGATTCGACCGGTCGTCCAGCACTGTCGGGCAGCCGTATGTCGCCCAGATCGAGGAGATACCTTTCTATCACTATATGCCTGGCAGTTCCGTGCTCGTCCTGGAGGTACCTGGATGTCCCCTGCGATGTTCCTACTGCGACCGGCCCGTGCTCGCTCGTTCCCAGGACTGGTCGCCCTATGACCCAGCCAGGGTGGCGGCCGCCGTGGAGAAGCTCGACCACGAGCCTGGGTTTGCCGGCGTCGTGTGGGCTGGCGGTGAACCATCCCTGCACTGGGGCAACGTCGTCGAGTGCTCGCGACTGGTTCATGAGTCAGGCAAGAGAGTTGCCGTAGTCACAAATGGCGGGCTGACACCGGACCTTCTCAGGGACTCACCCGGGATAGTGGATGCACTGCTTGTCAGGTTCAAGGGATTCACGGATGAGACATATCGGAGTCTGGGAGGGCCAACCGGCTTCCTGGAGAACAGCCAGGCCCTTGTAGAAAGTGCCATCGATACAGGGATTCACGTCGAACTCATGCTCGACATAGCGCGAGAGACTCCGGTCCAGAAACAGGAGTTCTCTGCAATGCTCACCTGGATCGCCCAGGATCTTCGAAAAGGGATCCCTCTGCACATCAGGGTCATCGCCCCGGAGCATGGTTTCACGATTCACCATGGACCCCTCATGCCTTTTCTCGAAAACCTTGTAGAATCTGGACGAAGACAGCACGTGGGTTTCGTATACCTGAGCAACTGCCACGGGCATTTCTTCAACAATACGATGTGTCCCAACTGCTATTCGGTCGTCATCGACCGCACGGCTCGTCCGCTGGACCTTTCCTTCGTGCCCGACGGGAAATGCTGCCACTGCGGAACCGACCTTGGGTTGACACTCGGCAAGGAGACTTCGTGAGAAAAGCAATCGCGCCGATTGTGGCGCTCATCGTCGTTGGAGCAGGACTGGCCGCCTTCTTCGTCATGCGCGCTTCGCCCGACCCGGTAACCTCCACCTACTTCCTCATGGACACAGTCCTCACCGTCAAGACCACCGGCGGCGATGCAGCCGCCATCAACGAACATCTTCATGCTCTTGCATCCGGCGTCGAGAGCATGACCAGCTACTACAGGTCCGAGTCCGAGACTTCTCGTGTGAATGCTGCCGCCGGCATGGGACCCGTGTCTGTCTCACCCGAATACGCAGAACTGCTGAAGACGGCCATAGCCGTCGGGGCCATCGGCAATGGAGGCAAGTTCGACATCTCCATCTCGCCGGTTTCGTCGCTCTGGGGCTTCACAACGAAGGATTTCAGGATTCCTTCCGCAGCAGAGATCTCGGCGGCACTGGCCTACTCCCATTCTGACCAGCTTGTGTTCTCGGGCACCACAGTACAACTGCGGGACTCACGTGCCCGCATCGACCTGGGCGGCGTCGCAAAGGGCTACTCGCTGGACGTCATGGACGAATACCTCCGCAACGTCAAACCCCAGCCCAGGCAGGTCATCGTAGATTTCGGCGGCAACCTTCTTCTGTACAGCGGCGGCCGCAAGACAGACTGGAAGATCGGCATACGTGATCCCCGTGGCCAGGGGATCATTGGCTACGTTCGATCGGGAGACGCCTTTGTCGCAACATCTGGCGACTATGAGCGGTATTTCGAGCGAGACGGCAAGAGATATTGCCACATCATCGACCCGTCGACGGGGTACCCGGCGATCCTCAATCAGAGCGCAACAGTCATCACGGAGACTCAGCCCATGCGCGGAGCGACTGGCGATGCTCTTGGCAAGGTCTTCTTCTGTTTGGCCGCAGGGGTCCAGCGTTCGCTCTTCCAGACAGTCCAGAGTGAAGGGGTTGTTGGTGTGGTTCTCATCGACGCCACTGGAACACAATCCACCCTGGGGCCTATCACACTCGTGCCCACCTCTGTCCGATGAAGCGAAGCGACCGGATCACGGCGCTGGTCATCCTTGCCGCCATAGCACTTGCTGCAGCCTTCTGGATCATCATGCATCGCACGGCAGGTACCGTGGCGATCGTACAGGTAGACGGGCAGATCGTCGCTACAGTAGATCTGACATCCCGCGAGCCACGGACACTGCACATAGCAGGTCTGGTGGGACCTCTCGTGATCATGGCTGACGGCACGGGATCCATCCGCGTCTCGGAGGCGACCTGCCCGGACCAGATCTGTGTCCATACCGTTCCAGCTCGCAGCCCTGGTGACCAGATCATCTGTGTGCCCAACCACATGGCCATCACGGTCAGAGGGAAAGGAGCGGTCGATGCTCTCGCCCAGTAAGAGAAAGCGTACAACGCGGGATACTCTGCGATTCGCCTTGCTGGCTGCAGTCGCGATCGTCATCAACTACTTCGACCCTCCGCTGGCTCTTCTGCCTGGCGCCAAGCTGGGACTGTCCCAGATAAGCACGATGCTGTGCCTGGAGATGTACGGAGCACTGGCGACAGTAGCACTCGTGATCCTGCGGGTCCTGGCCACAGGCGTCATCAAGGGGAACCTGATGACCATCACGTCTCTGCTCTCCTTCGGTGGCAGTCTCGGCGCTGTCATTGTCATGGTTCTCCTTCGGAAAGCTTTTGGAAAGCTCCTCGGACTGCCTACGGTGAGCGCCGCAGGGGGTGTCGTCAACAATGTATCGCAATACCTGCTCTTGCTGATTACCAATACTGTGGGTACACTATGGTATTATCTGCCGGTGCTGGTCGTGGCGGGCGGAGCGGCCGGATATCTGATCGGTGGTGTTTCGCTTGCCGTTCTGACAAGACTCGACCGAGCTCTTCATGGCAGTATAAGTATGGAGCCGCGGTGAGAAGAAAAGAGAGAACAATATCTGTGGCATTTTTGATTGCGGGAGCCGTCCTTGGGTCCGTACTCGGCGAAGTGCTGGGCGCGTACTACCCCTTCATGCGGGCAGGCCTCCATTTTGGCATTCCCGACTTCACCCTTCAGCTTGGCTTCATGGAACTCAGACTGGGCCTCACCCTGAATATGAACCTCGGAACGGCAGGTCTTGCTCTGCTCTTTCTCTTCTTCTCGACACTCGTATGAGAGTCTACCTGGCTTCGAGTTCGCCACGCAGAGCTCACATGCTCGCCGACTGGGGTGTACCATTTTCGATCGTGAAGGCTGATGTGGACGAGGTCATGATTGATTCAGCACCAGAGAGCAGCGCGACTCAGAACGCATTGGCGAAGGCATGGGCCGGAAGCCGTCACGTGGATGCCGGACTCGTTGTCGGCGCTGACACTGTTGTCGCCTGTGATGGACGGATCCTGGGAAAGCCACTGGACGAGAACCAGGCTGGCGACATGCTCGCCCTGCTGGAAGGACGGGAACACCGAGTTATCACTGCAATGGCTGCCGTGCTCATGCCGGAGAAGACGGTGGCTTCAAGACTGTCAGCGACACGCGTTTTCATGAGACGTATGGACGCGGATGAGCGGCAGGCCTACCTGAGCAATCCGGAGTATCTGGACAAGGCAGGCGCATACGCCGTTCAGGGACTCGCGGCAAGCTTCATTGAACGCACCGATGGGCCGATGGATACGATCGTCGGCTTCACGATGAGTGATTTCTATGCGCTCTGTAGTGAGCTGCATGTTGATGTGAGGAGGTAAGTCGTGGCATTTTTCTCAAGAGACCTGGCAATTGATCTTGGAACCGCAAACACAGTTGTATACGTCAAGAACAAGGGTGTCGTCATCCGCGAACCCACCATCGTGGCAACCGATGCCAAATCTGGCACCGTGCTTGCCGTCGGCGACGATGCCAAGAAGATGGCAGGGCGCACGCCCCAGTCGATCACCGTCACGCGCCCCCTCAGAGACGGCGTCATTGCGGACTTCACGGTGACCGAGAAGCTTCTTGAGTACTTCATCCGAAAAGCATCTGGAACAGGTCTCTTTGCCCGTCCACGTGTGCTTGTTGGAATCCCGTCCGGCATCACCCAGGTGGAGATGAAGGCTGTCATCGACGCGGCCCTGAACGCCGGCGCAAGAGAGGCGAAGCTTATCCAGGAACCGATGGCTGCTGCGATCGGTGCCGATCTCCCCGTCGCCGAAGCTCGCGGGGTCATGATCGTCGACGTCGGCGGTGGTACGGCCGAGGTCGCGGTCATTTCGATGAAGGGAATCGTTACGTCCCGGTCACTGCGTATTGCAGGCGACGAAATGACAGATGCCATCGCAACCCACATTCGGCGCCGGTACAACCTGCTCATCGGGGATGTGACAGCCGAGGAAGTGAAGCTCGCCATCGGCTCTGCATACCCGCTCGAAAGCGAGAAGACATATGAGGTGCGGGGCAGAGACCTCATCAACGGCCTGCCAAAGTCCGTCGAAGTAACCAGCGAGGAGATTCGCGACGCACTCAAGGAGCCCCTGGAGCAGATCCTCGCGACGATAAAGTCTGCGCTCGAGCTGACCCCACCCGAGCTCTCAGCAGACATCATCGACAGCGGCATCATGTTGTCGGGCGGCGGAGCGCTCATCATGGGCTTCGACAAGTTCATCTCCACTCGCACGGGGATTCTGGTAAGCATCGCGGAGGACCCACTGCAGTGTGTCGCGAAAGGCGCAGGCAAGGTTCTCGAGAACTACGATTCGCTCCACGAGGTTTTGATATAACGAATGCCCGGTCCGGTACGGAAGCCTACCCGCAGGTCGATTAGCCTGCTGTTCATAGCGCTCTTCCTTGCGCTGGCAACCATCATCGGACTTGCCTCTTATGGCGTTACGCTCGGAAACCTTGCGTTCAGCGGCGTTCAACGTGTCGCCCGCACGCTTGGCGGGGCCGTATCGGCCGCGACCAACAGCGTGGTCGCATATGGTCGTGCTCTACTGTTCGCCCGAGGAATCTATGCCGAAAACGAGACGCTCCGCAGCGAAAACCGGTATCTGGACGCGCGACTGCGTCTCGCTCTGGACAACGACGACGAACTGAAACGACTGCAGGCGCAGCTTGCGGTCCAACAGCAGCTGCCTGTCAAGACTTCTCTTGCCCAGGTGACAGGGAGAGCAGCCGGGATACGATCGATGGACGTGTTCATAGATCATGGAAC
>CAYRQW010000024.1:0-1723 GCA_964426505.1 uncultured Caldisericota bacterium | reverse complement strand
GCCTTGGGCGTGTCCGATGGTGCTGGTGTGTTTGTCGCTGATTTCACCGGCCAGGCCTACGTGTTCGGAAAAGTCCGAGGCGCATTCAAGTCAAACGCCGTCGTGATCCCGCTACTGGACGGCAGGTGCGTCATCTCCGGCATCAATCGCCGCACCGGAGAAGACGTCCTCGTAAGGGGCACTGACGGCGAGTACTGCGAACTGTCCTCCATCTCGCCCTTGCCTCAGTTGCAGTCAGGAGACATCATCGTCACGTCCAGCAGTTCAACAACCTTTCCCCCCAACATCCCGATCGGCCGAGTCGACGCACTCACAAACGGTACCGCAACACGGCTGGTCCTCCGCCCGTTTGCGAACGTCTGGGCTGCACGATATCTGCTCGTGATGCAGAGTTCGGAATGACTCCAACTCGTCAATACGCGTTTCTGGCGGGGACTCTGATTCTGGAGGCATTCGCGTTTGCATTGCTTTGCGTCATGGCGTTGCACGTTCCAGGCATAGGGGCTCTCAGCCTCCTCGTGGCAGCAGCCGTGGTCTTCTACTACAGTGTCCATCATTCCACTTCCTTTGGCGTAGCGGCCGTGCTTTTCAACACGCTCCTGCTTTCCTACTTCAGTCAGTCACGGGAGTTGCCGACCGCACTGCTGCTGCTGGTCGTCGTCGGCGTGTCGCCCTACATCGAGCAGCTTGCACCAGGTCTTGCCCGTCTGGCCTACATGGGCTCCTACGCGGTCACAGTACTCGCCCTGGCCGTTTTCGCCAGAGGCAACGATACGCCCAGCCTTATTGCCCTCCTGTCCTGCTTTGCTGTTGCAGCTGTCACGGGGTTGGTGGGGTCCCGCTATCTGGTCAGGCGTTCGCCTCTGGAGCAGACTCATGGATAAGCTTCAGCGGTCCAGGCAGACTCGGCGATATCTTGGAGTCACTGTGCTCTGCACGATGGTCCTGCTAGGGATCATGGCTCGTCTCTACTACCTTCAGGTCGTCAAAGGCACGTATTACGCAGGAATAGCAGAAGACAACCGGCTGCGCATTATCAGCACGGATGCTCCACGCGGAGAGATCCGTGACAGGAACGGCGTCGTTCTTGCAACCGATGTTCCATCATTCGACATCGTCGTGACGACCTATGACCTCAAGAACCCGGACCAGGAACTGGGAATCGTTGCTCAATTGACAGGCACGAAGCTTCAGGCACTCAAGGACGCGGTGAAGAAAGCCGGCGTTGGACCCTTCACACCCATCACTGTCGCTCGCAACGTCAGCAAGACAGTCGCGCTCAAGCTTGCAGAGCAGGAACCTGACCTGCCTGGTATCCAGCTTGTCATGTCGACCAGAAGATCATATCCTCAGGGAACCATGGCGGCACATGTCCTCGGCTACACGGGCGAAATAGGCGACGCTGAGCTCAGCAAGCTGCAGGCTGCAGGGTATGTCATGAAGGACACGATCGGGAAAGACGGCATTGAACTGCAATACGAGTCACTGTTGCGCGGCCAGAAGAGTCAGAAACTCATCGAAGTAGATGCCGACGGCAAGGCCGTGAAGACTCTTCAGGAAAACACCGCTGTGCCTGGAAAGAGCATCATCCTGACCATCGATGTCCGTCTGCAGAAAACGTGTGAGGAGCTTCTCGGCTCCAACCAGGGCGCGGCCATCATGATGGACCCGCGCAATGGCGAACTGCTTGCGCTGGCAAGCGCACCTACGTTCGACCCAAACA
>CAYRQW010000023.1:0-17399 GCA_964426505.1 uncultured Caldisericota bacterium | reverse complement strand
CTCCAGTAGCTGCACCGGCGTCCGAACCCGCCCCCGCGCCTGAGCCTGCCTCCGTACCTGAACCTGCTCCAGTAGCTGCACCGGCGTCCGAACCCACCCCTGCACCTGAGGCATAGGGATGAACGACCTGAACCAGGTTGTTCTCACGGGGAGGATCACCAGGGACCCGGATATCCGCTATACGCCATCGGGCAAGAAGACGGCGCGTGTTTCGATTGCTGTGAACCGCAGCTGGAACGCGTCCAAAGACCCGTCTGTCCGCGACTGGAAGGAAGAAGTCTTCTTCGTTGACATCAGCGCATGGACCTTTGTTGCCGACAAGATCGAGAAGTCGGCGGAGAAGGGTTTGCGCGTTCTCGTGACAGGACGCCTGTCGATTCGAGAATACACCGCCAACGACGGGACCAAGAAGCGTGCAACTGAGATTGTCGCCACGACATTCGAGGTCATCGGTGCTCCTCAGAACCGTCAGGGTTCCGGTGAGCCCGGCGAAGCGCCCGGCGAAGATGACCTTCTCAAGGACTTTGAAGTCCCCGAGGGGTCATTGCAGCAGGGTTCCGGCTCTGAAGACCACGACGTGCCATTCAACTGAGACGAAGGAGTAAACTACTATGCCAAACGCACCATTCAAGAAACCCAGCAAGACAGGCAAGAAGAAGTCTTTCTACTTCCGTGCGCGCAAGAAGTTCTGTCCTTTCTGCGCTGACAAGACCGATGACATCGACTACAAAGACGCGTCACGTTTGCGCCGTTTCGTAAGCGACAAGGGCAAGATTCTTCCTCGCCGTGCGACAGGCGTGTGCGCGAAACACCAGCGTGCGCTTGCAGGTGCCGTCAAGAGAGCTCGCGTCATGGCTCTCCTGCCGTTTGTGAACCGGTAGTTCAACACCAGCTATGGACAGGAAGGTAATCCTGCTTGCCGACGTCAAGGGCGTGGGTCACAAGAATGACGTGGTCAGCGTTTCTGTGGGCTATGCCGCCAATTACCTCCTTCCCCAGCGTCTGGCTATCGATGCAACACCCGAGAAAGTGGCCGTCCTCAGCAAACACAGGATGGCACTGTCTCAGGAAAAGGATGTTGCACTCACTCGTGCCCAGGAGTTGGCAGAGAAACTCGCGGGTCAGTCGATTACGGTTCGCGCCAAGGCAACGCCACAGGGAAGACTCTATGGCGCCATTACCCCTGATGAGATCGCCGCGGCCATCGTCAGTCAACTCAGCGTGGCCGTGGACAAGAAGACCGTCAGCACCGACGAGCCCATCAAGGCACTCGGGGTCTATTCAGTGGCTTTGAAGCTGAACCCTCAGGTCACCGCTCTCGTCTCCGTCACTGTTGCGGAAGCCGTATAAGGATGCCCGACCGGACTGATGTCCAGGTAAGCGAAGCTCGTCCGCAAGCCGGGCAGAACGAAGCTGGTTCCAATCCAGGAAACGTCGTTCCACCGTATGACATGGGAGCCGAGCAGTCCCTGCTCGGCTCCTTCATCGTCTCGAATGCCACGGTCGACGAGGTCATGGACTATCTCAAGCCTGATGACTTCTACTTTGATGAGCATGTAGCCATCTGCGACTCGATCTTTCGCCTCCGAGCTTCCAGCAAGCCTGTTGATGTCATTGTTCTGAGCAACGACATCAAGAGCCGCGGCAACCTCGATCGAATTGGCGGCGTGGCCTACCTGGCCAAGCTTACGGAACTTGTTCCGACGACCCAGAACGTCAAGTACTATGCCGAGATCATCAAAGAGTCGTCTGTCAAGCGCAGTATCATCCGTGCAGGTCGAGACATCTACGAGATGGGGTTCTCTCCGACGGTCACCGCAATGGAACTCATCGACAGAACCGAGAAACTCATCTATGATGCGTCTCAGGGCATGGTGCGTGGCGACTTCCAGCCACTGGAACGTATCCTCCCCACAACATTGCAGGTCCTGGAAGAGCGCTATGACCATCGGGGCTCTATTCGAGGGGTCGCCACGGGCATCAAGAATCTGGATCTTCAGATCGGCGGGTTCCAGCCTCAGGAACTGGTTGTCCTTGCCGCGAGACCAAGCGTCGGAAAGACGTCGCTGGCATTGAACATCGCAGCGTACAATGCAGTTCGCCTGAAGAAGCCCGTAGGCATCTTCAGTCTGGAAATGTCCAGAGAGCAGCTGGCAGAACGGGTCATCTCGTCTGAAGCCTCGATCGAGTCAGACAAGCTCCGTTCGGGCTATCTGTCACAAGAAGACTGGCAGGCGCTGACGCAGGTCAGCAACAAGCTGTCGGAGGCACCCCTTTACATCGATGACACGGCTGGACTGACAGCCCTCGAGATACGGGCCAAGGCGAAGCGACTTGCGGTCACGGCCAAGGTTGAGCTTCTCATCGTCGACTACCTTCAGCTTGCCGCCTCCGGCGAAAAGGTCGAGAGCCGCGTCCTTGAAGTGGCGCAGATCACTCGCATGCTCAAGAACCTGGCCCGTGAACTCAATGTTCCGATCATTGTCGTTTCTCAGCTGTCACGCGACATCGAGAAACGAGATCGCAAGAAGCCTCAGCTGTCTGATCTTCGCGAGAGTGGGGCAATCGAGCAGGATGCCGACATTGTTGTGTTTCTGTACACCGACGAAGGGGTCGACACTTCGGAGGTCAACACCCGGACACCCACCAATGCTCTCGTCGCCAAGCACCGTAATGGCAAGCAGGGCAACGTGAAGCTGATGTTCGACAAGAGATACACGCGGTTCGAGTCTCTCGACACGACTGCAGAGGACTGACGCGACCATTCAGCCGCCCCAAGTATTGACGAGGAGCCGGTTCTCAGTAGAATGAACGGGTGCGCGGGCCGTTAGCTCAGTTGGCAGAGCATCTGCCTTTTAAGCAGAGGGTCACAGGTCCGAGTCCTGTACGGCTCACCAATGCCCTCGTAGTCTAATGGTCAGGACACGGCCCTTTCAAGGCTGCGATAGGAGTCCGATTCTCCTCGAGGGCACCACTTTTTACGGGCGGATGGCTCAGCGGTAGAGCACCTCCCTCACACGGAGGGGGTCGCAGGTTCGAACCCTGTTCCGCCCACCATCTTTCACGTATCGCTTATGGCAACAGCATTGTGCGCTGAGTGAGGCTGAGACACCGGATGCTCACTTGACTTTTCGCAGAACAATCTATACTAAGTGTTGTACGGGGTCGTGGTGTAGCTGGTCCAACACGCTGGCCTGTCACGCCGGAGACCACGGGTTCAAATCCCGTCGATCCCGCCAGAGCGGGAGTAGCTCAGGGGTAGAGCGCTGCCTTGCCAAGGCAGTTGTCGCGGGTCCGAATCCCGTCTTCCGCTCCATTTCTTTGTTCTGGTCAGTTGGCTTTTCTTGTGTGCCGGCGTAGCTCAGTTGGTAGAGCAGCTGATCCGTAATCAGCAGGTCGTCTGTTCAAATCAGATCGCCGGCTCCATTGTTTGCCTTAGCTTCTACTTCGCGATACCCAGTACAGGAGGACACTTGTAGTGAGTATTCCATCACAGGCAGCCATATCCTATCCGCTCATTCTCGTTCCCATCCTCTCAGTCGTCGGGCTCCTCTTCGTGGCAGTTCTGGCGAGATCCATTGCCCGCCACTCCCTTGACGATGACGCCATCCTCCAGATCACGCTGACGATTCATCGTGGCGCCACCACGTTCCTCGCGCGTGAATATGCCGTGCTCTTTCCGATTCTAGCCGTCGTGGGCGTTCTTCTTGCGCTTGGCGACGGACTTGTGGCAGGGCTTGCCTTTGTGGTCGGAGCAGGATTCTCAGTACTGGCCGGGTATGTGGGCATGCAGATCGCTACAATGGCCAATGGACGTACCACCCTGGAGGCGCGACGCTCCCTGGGCGCAGCTCTCAACATGGCTTTCTCAGGCGGATCCGTCATGGGAATCGTCGTGAGCAGTCTGGGAGTTGCGGGGTCCTTCCTCTCGATATATGCCACGCTGGCCATCCTTCACAGCCCCGAAAAGGCTCTCGTCGCAGCCACTGGATACTCCATGGGCGCATCGCTTGTTGCGCTGTTTGCCCGTGTCGGTGGAGGCATCTACACCAAGGCGGCTGACGTCGGAGCAGATCTTGTCGGGAAGGTCGAAGCCGGAATCCCGGAGGATGATCCTCGAAATCCTGCCTCGATCGCAGACAACGTGGGCGACAACGTGGGCGACGTTGCAGGCATGGGCGCTGATCTCTACGAGTCGTACATCGGGGCCATCCTGGCTGCGAACATCCTGGGCTACTGGTTCGCCCGCCAGCATGGAATAGCTGACGTCTTTCTGGCGATCCGCTACGTCTACTATGTAGTTGCGGCAGGTCTCTTGTTCTCCCTGCTAGCCGTACTCGTGGTGAAGCTCCTGTCGAGAAGCGACCGATTCTCGCCGGCGTCTCTGCTGCGATATGGGTCTATTGGAGCTTCTGTCGCTCTTGTAGCCTCTTCGTTCCCCCTTTCTCTTGGAGTATTCGGCAACGTGAGGGCAGCCACTGCTGTAGGCGTGGGCGTTGTCTCCGGCGTCCTGATCGGCCTGGCTTCAGAGTATTTCACATCGTCACGACCCGTCGCACAGATCGCGCTTGCGTCCAAGAGCGGCGCGGCAACCAACATCCTCAGCGGAATGTCCACCGGCATGCGCAGCGTCGTCATTCCTGTTGCCGTGATTGCCGCCGCCCTGCTTGCCGCCTATGCAAGCCTTGAGATGTATGGCATCGCCCTGGCGGGAGTCGGGATGCTGGGGACGCTCGGCATATCTTTGTCAGTCGATGCGTATGGACCGATCGCCGACAATGCGGGCGGCATCGCCGAACTGACCGGACAGCTCCCCATCGTCCGAGAGCGCACAGATCAGCTGGATTCGCTGGGCAACACGACTGCAGCAATGGGGAAGGGTTTTGCGGTAGGCTCAGCGGCCCTTACGTCGCTGGCACTGTTCAGCAGCTTCGCGCAGGCTGTGAACCTGTCAGTTCTCAACATTCTTGACCCACGCGTGGTCGCAGGCATGTTCCTTGGCTCGGTTCTGCCATTCTGGTTCTCGGCACTGCTTATCGAGGCTGTTGGCTCGACTGCAATGCTCATGGTCGCCGAGGTGCGCAGGCAGTTCCGCGAAATCCCCGGTCTTCTCCAGGGTCTTGCACCGTCTGACCCGAATGCTTGTATTGCCATCAGCACGCGAGGCTCACTCAAGTACATGGTGCCACCAGCTCTGCTTGGCATCGCAGCCCCGTTTGTCACGTTCTTCCTGCTTGGAAAGGAAGCTGTCGGCGGGCTTCTGCTGGGCGCCACGGTGACAGGCACGCTGCTCGGGCTCTACATGGCAAATGCCGGTGGGGCATGGGACAACGCGAAGAAGCTTATCGAACGCTCGCTTGGCGGCAAGGGTAGCCTTGAGCATCAGGCAAGCGTCGTCGGGGATACTGTTGGCGACCCGCTGAAGGACACTGCAGGACCCTCACTCAACATACTCATCAAGCTCATATCGGTTGTCTCGCTCAGCTTCCTTCCCTTGTTCATCAAGTAGAGGTGGCAGTCCCCGTAGACTGACGCATTCCTTCAGTGTTTACGTCTTGCACTGTCGCTTCAAATGCGTACTCTTTGAGTACATAGATGAGTGAACCTGGACTTTCAGGTAAAGGAATGTGCCAATGAAAACGCATACCACCGGAATGACGCTGTCTTCTCGCTCGACAAAGGTCCGCAGAGTACTCCTCATAGCGGTTATCTCGATCCTGGCGGCTGTAGTCTGTCTCGCAGGATATAGCGTCATCTCTCTGTACAGCTCTCTCCGCTCGATCAGCCCCAATGCCGATTCGAAGCAGTCGACACTCAACCTTCGTGAGCGAATCAACGTTCTGATCGTCGGCGTCGACTCGCGAGACGCGAGTGATCCGGGCCGTTCTGATAGCATCATGCTCATCGGCCTTGATCCAGTCTCCCGGACCATGTCGGTCATGTCGATCCCCAGGGACTCTCGCGTCAGTGTTCCGGGACATGGCTATGACAAGATCAATGCAACGACCAACCCCGACTACTATTCCGATGGCGGAATCGAGCTTCTCAAGAAGACGGTCGAAGCAATGATCCCCGGTATCAAGGTCAACTACTATGCCAAGACCGACTTCTCGGGGTTCGAGAAAGTCATAGACGCCCTGGGAGGCGTAACGATCAACGTCGAGAAGGCGATGTACTACAAGGCGGTCGACACGCTCATCAACTTGAAGCCGGGCGTGCAGCACATGGATGGCAAGACAGCTCTGGGGTATGCACGCTTTCGTCATGATGCAATCGGAGACTTCGGTTCTTCGAACGGAGAGGAGTTGGGTCGTGTTGTTCGACAGAAGGCCCTTCTCAAAGCTGTCATGGCTCAGACTACCGCTCTTCGCAACGTCTGGAGACTGCCACCCGTCATCCGAGCCATCGAGGATGCGGTTGTGACCGACCTTCTCCCGAACGACATGCTTCGCATCGCTCTTGCATTCAAGAGTACAACCGACAAGGAAGTAACCACGATCGCATTCCCTGGAGTGCCAGGGATGATCGACGGGACTTCGTATGTCGTCCCGGACTCTGAGGCTTTGCAGTCCAGGATCGCTCCGCTATTCAGTCCGACAGTGCCGTCCAACCAGGGGTCCTGACGGACGGAGTCTCTGCCTGGTGGCGACAGCAACGGTGTAGCGGAGCTTGATGAGTGTCGTTGCCATCGTCATCACGCTGGATCGCCCCTCGATAGCATCGCGTTGCGTATCGTCGCTCCTCGGGGGCTCAAGGCGGCCTGACCGTGTCATTGTCGTCGACAATGGGTCCAGGACACCGTACGCGCCTCCGCAGGAACATCGAGAGCATGTGGATGTCATCCGTCTGGAACACAACATCGGGCCTGCAGGCGGTGCGGCCATCGGTCAGCAGAAGGCACTGGAAGTTCATGCGGACTGGGTGTGGATGCTTGATGATGACGTCGTCGTCGATCCAGAAGCTCTGGCAAGCCTGATGCGAGTGACAGGCGAGCATGGGAGGCGAGTGTACTTCCGCTCTGTGTGCTACAATTTGCCACGACCGGAACTCCCCTTCTTCAACTCATTCATGTACAGTCGCCGCACGGGGATGCTGAGGCCGGTTGCGCGAGAATGCTACCAGTATCCCAAGTTTCGATTTGATGCATGTGCCATGGCGGGCTTGCTCGTTCCCTCGTCCCTGCTCCTCGAAGCGGGACTCTTTGACGCTTCGCTCTACGGCTGGTATGATGACACAGAGTTCACTCTGAGAGCAACGCTTACAGGGTTCCAGGGATACGCCGTTCCCGCAAGCCGTCTGCTGCACCCTTCGGCCAACCGGAGACAGCTGCGGTTTCTCGGAAGGTCCCTCGCAGTTCTGGTTGACCAGCCGTGGCGCTTGTACTATGGAACCCGGAACTGTATTCTCACACAGCGCCGGCTCCTCGCGCGGACCCGCTTCCTGACTCTGTTCCTTCCTCTCTTCGTAGTTCGACGCTTCATCTCCATCGTGCTCTTCTACAGTAATCGTCGTGCTTTTCTTCACTACTTCTCAAAGGGCGTCTCGGACGGTCTCCATGGCCGAAGGGGCGAACTCGCACAAGGGGGTCATACCACATGAAGAATAAATGGATTGTCGGGGTGGTTCTTGCACTGGTCGTTATCGCGGGTGTTGCTGCGGCTTACAAGCTCACACGTCCATCCACCGGGACAAAGAGCCTCAGCGGCAAACGTATCGAGGCGACGTTCCTGGCATATGGAATACGGCCGGAGACAGCAGCCGAGATCAAGACGGGCGCTCTCATCTATGACGAGACAGGCAAAGCCTGCTTCACGGTTACAGGCATCAAGACATCGCCAGCCGAGATGGACGCTATCGACAGCAAGGGTGAGTTGCGTGTCGTCGGACATCCCGTCCTCAAGGATGCCGTAATAACGGCCCGGTCAATCGAGGTCAAGGTAGCCTGGGCCTACATGTATGGCCGCGACAAGATTCTCGCCGGGGCGAATGTCGCTATCTATGGAGATACGTGGAAGGTCTGGACACGAATCCTGACGGTACACGATCTCCCATAGGAACTGGATGAACCTCCTGTCTTCCAAGAGGCGCATGGCAGCCAGGATCTTTCTGCTGGCAGTCGCCTATTACCCGCTCATCAACTGGGGTGTCCGTGAGACGCAAGTGCCTCTTGCCAGTCTATGGGAAGAGATCATGCTGCTGTTCTTCCTTGCATTCGCTGTCGCTACAAGTTGGCGGAAGATCGGGCGTCTCCTGGCCTCACCGGTCGTTCTGACGGGGCTGCTCTTTCTTGCTGCCACCCTCCTGAGCTATGCTGCAAACACCTACTATGCAGGCGCTTACATCCATGAAGCTCGGCTGGCCTTCGAGCCCTTCATGGCCTTCGTCGTCCTCTGGCTCCTCGTCGACGGGAATGCCGCCGACCTCCTCCGTGAGACGGTTCCCCATCTCGTGGCCAGTGCCACTGTCATGGCGTTCATCGGAGTCTATCAGTATGTCCGCAAGGTGCCGGTACCCGCTCAGTGGCTTGACAAGGACACAGAAACCGGAATCATCAGCACCAGGGCGTTCTCACTCTTTGGCAGCCCCAATGTGCTTGCTGCCTACCTGGAGACCATCATCCCCTTGGGTGTGTACGCGGCTGCCGTGCGCAAGCGCTGGCCTGAGAGAGTGGTTGCGGTTCTCTGCGTCCTGATCATGGTCAGTGGATTCCTTCTCACACTGACGCGAGCCTCGTGGCTGTCGGCCGCAGGGTCCTTCTTCGTCGGACTTCTCATTCTGAATCCGGCGCTTGCGGCAGGGTTTGCCGCTGTCGGCGCCGGTATCCTCATCGCTGTCCCCACGTTCAGGCTTCGCATGACAAACCTGTTGAGTTCGACGTATGTCGACAAGAGCAACAACCTGGGGCGACTGTTCCGGTGGAGACAGGCCTTTGTGAACCTTGCGGATCACCGTCTGCTTGGAAGCGGCCTTGGGACCTTTGGGGGTTCCGCCGCTCAGAAATATGGCTACTTCACGGGTATCTCAATGGATTCCGTGTGGATTCGTATCCTTGCCGAAACGGGCCTGTTGGGCTTCGCCTTGTATGTCTCATGGTTGGCGAGCGGCTTCGCGTGCGTGGCCACGCGTTTCTTCCGCTCGAAGGACAAGCTGTGGCTGTTCGCTTCCGTGGGCCTTCTCGCCCTTCTGGTGAACCTGTTCACTGACAACCTTCTGGATTCCTGGGCAATCGCGCTCCTCATGTGGAGTCTTTTTGCCCTCGGTGCCGTGCCTGAGGCGAACGAATGAAAGCACTCATCCTCAGCACAAACAACTACAGATCGTTTCCCAGTCGAAAGCAGCGCTTTGCACAGCGACTGGTCGAACGGGGTTTCGACGTTCTCTACGTCGAGGCTCCCGTAACCTGGTTGGCGGCGGCCCGCGTGAGGCAATGGCGAAAGCTGAACGCCTGGCGGTCCGGTGCACGCCAGCAAGAGGGAGGACTCTGGACGGTATCGCCGACACCGTGGCTGCCGTACTTCAAGAAGTACGAGAGCGTGGCCGACCACGACGCACTAGCATACTACAACTGCTTGCGGAACCTCGCTGGTGACTGGACGCACGACGTTGGTGTCGTCCTGACGTACCTGCCGTTTGTCCCCAGGGCTCTGGAGCTGCTTGACGCTCCCGTGATCTACGACTGCGTCGACGATCACAGTGCGTATCCCGGACTCATCGACAAGGCAACCGTCGACCGCCTCGAGTCCCGGACCGCTGACATTGCCTCTGCGGTGGTCGCGACCAACGAGACCATCGCTGCAAAGTTCTCGTCGCACGAGGACAAGCTCAGCCTGATCCAGAATGGCGTGGACCACGAGCTGTTCGCCCTGCCCGCCAGGAAGTGGCTCGACACGCTGACCACACTGCCGAGGCAGCGCAAGCTCCTGTACGTTGGAGCAATGCGCGAATGGTTTGATGGACGGGTGGTCGGGGCGATTGCTGCAGCGTATCCAGACTGCGAAGTCGATTGCTTCGGCGATGCCATCGCCTCCATCCGCGGTGAACTGTCCGCCCACGTCAACATTCACTTCAGGGGAACACTCTCGCAAGCTGCGATCGCGCAGTTGGCCCCCCAATACGACGTGGCACTCATCCCCTTCCGTGAGTCACCATTGACCATAGGTGTCGATCCACTGAAGTTCTATGAATACATCGCGGCCGGCCTGCCCGTGGTCTCGTCGACAATCCACGCGCTTGGTGCATTCGACGAGAGCATGGTGCGTCTCGCCACTACGCCTGAAGAGTTTATATCAGCGGTACAGAAGACTATCGATACAGATTCGCTTGAGTTGCGCCGGTACCGCGTGCAGTCGTCTCAGCGGTTCGACTGGTCATTCCGGATCGCGGAATTCGACCGTGTGCTCGACACATTGACACGCCAGGAGTCCTGATTATGGAGGAAAAGATGGAAACAAAGCTTGCGATTGTCGGTCTTGGCTATGTCGGCCTGCCTCTTGCATTGACCTACGCGCTGGACGGGTTCCAAGTTTCGGGAGTCGACATAGATGCTCGGCGCATCGCGTCCATCAGCACTTCTTCGCTTGGCATGCGCGAAGACTTCGATGGAGTACCGGTCAATGATGTCCTTCGAACATGTCTTGCGGACGGCCGTTTGATGGTCACGAGCAAGTTCGATGAGCTCCCGAAGGACGTGACGACCTTCATCATCACAGTAGGCATTCCCATTGACAAGGCATGGTCTCTGGACATGAGCATGCTGATGAGCGCCTGCACGCAGCTCGGCAAGCTCCTCAAGAAGGGAGATCTGGTCATCTGTCGGTCTACCGTGCCCGTCGGAACGACGCGCGGCCTCGTGCTTTCCACGCTGGAACGTGAAAGTGGGCTTGCGGCAGGCACGGACTTTGACCTGGCATATTCGTCGGAACGAATAGCTGAAGGGCACGCCTATGACGAGTTCCGCAACATGCCGCTGGTCGTCGGAGGCATCGACGCAAAGAGTCTCGACCGTGCGACACAAATACTGGGAGCAGTTAACCGCGAACCCGTATTCAAAGCGTCCTCCATTGAACTCGTGGAAGCGGCGAAGATGTTCGAGAATGCTCAGCGCGACGTCAACATCGCAGTCGCAGATCAGTTAGCACGGTTCGCGAATCGCTTCGACATCCCTACGTGGGAACTGATCGAAGCCTGCAATACGCATTCGAGAGTCAAGATACTCATGCCCGGCATTGGCGTCGGAGGGCACTGCATCCCGTATGCCTCGCCGTATCTGTTCGGTTCGCTCTCGGATCAGGACGAATGTGACGAGCTGCTTCCGACCTTCGTGTCTGCACGTCGTGCGAACACAGCTCAACCCGCCTATATTGCAGCACGCATGGCTCGCAGTATGTGTGGACTCGAGGGCAAGCGCATTCTATTTGTCGGGATCGCCATGAAGGACTACTCGGACGACGTTACAGTGAGTCCGGCAGTGGACCTTGCCACGGCTCTCGCGAAAGCGGGAGCAGAAGTGCATGTTCTCGACACCATTGCTGAGGCACCCCGAGAATTCGGCCGCGAGACGGACATCGAGACAGGCTCGTCGTGGGCCGACGCAATCGTCCTGCCAATACGCCAGAGCCATGTCGACTACGAGACCCTCAAGACAGTAGTAGCTGCGGCTGCCGGCCGTCTGGTCCTGTTCGATTTCAGAGGGGTGTATGAACATGACGGTGACGTCCTTCAGCAACCCTGGTACGTTCGTCTATAGAATGCAGGCGCGTGCCCCGGTCAATGGTTGAACGAGTCCATGTCGCCGGTGTTCCGGTCGACAACCTGGATACGGACGAGGCTCTAGGGGTTATCGAGAGCTTCGTCGCGTCTCGCACTCCTCACATGGGGGTTGCCATCAATCCGGAGAAGATCATCAAGGCCAAACAGGACAGAACCCTTGAGAAGGTCCTGCGAACAAGCGACCTGAACTTCTGTGATGGCATCGGAATCATGTGGGCCTCCAGGCTGTTCTACCATGAAAGAATGAAGTCCCGGGTCACTGGCGTTGACCTTTTCCTGCGGCTGCTCGACCTGGCAAACGACCGTGGATGGAGACTATTCCTTCTTGGATCCCGCTCTGACGTGCTCTCAAGGGTGGTGGCAATCGTCGGGGAGAGATACCCTGGCCTCATTGTAGCAGGTTCACATGACGGATACTTCAGTGAGACGGATGAGCCGGGGCTGGTTTCGGAGATAGCTGGCAGCAGGGCCGACATCATGTTCGTCGGCATGGGAAGTCCCAAACAGGAGAAGTTTCTCGCAGCCAACCTTTCAGCCATGGGTGTTCCGTTTGCCATGGGTGTCGGGGGAAGCTACAACGTGCTGTCGGGCGAGTTCAAGCGTGCGCCTGCCCGCGTCCAGAGACTTGGTCTCGAGTGGCTGTACCGGTTTGTGCTTGATCCCAAGCGGCTGCCTCGCATTCTCTCGCTTCCGCGGTTCGTCAGCATCGTTGTTCGATCTCCGCGAAAACATGTCGACGAAATCGACTTCTTTGGCATTGCCATCAGCAACAGGGATATGGACGACCTTCTTGTGACTGCTGACGGTTTTGTCAAGAGCGGGCAGCCTCACCTCGTCGTCACGCTGAATGGGGAGATGACTGCGCGTGCGTTCAGGGATGCGGAGTTCCTGGAGATTGTCCAGCATGCGGATCTTGTCGTCGCCGATGGTGTTGGCATCGTTTGGGGAGCACGCATGCTGGGGTCGCGGATCGAGAACCGGATTCCCGGCATCGAGTTCTCGAGTTCTCTGCTGGCGCTCGCTGAGCGCAAGGGCTACCGCGTGTACTTCCTTGGTGCCAAACCCGAAATCGTCGAACGGGCTGCGTCCAGCGTGTTGGCACGCTATCCAGATCTTCAAGTCGCGGGCTTCCATTCGGGCTACTTCGACTCGGCGGAAGAGGCCGACATGATCCACAGGATCCAGGAGGCACGCGTCGACATTCTTCTGGTCGGCATGGGTGGAGGAGCTCAGGAGAAGTGGATCTGGCATCACCGCGACATGGGCATTCCTGTCGCCATTGGGGTGGGTGGCACCTTCGACGTATGGAGCGGGTCTGTCCGCAGAGCGCCGAGACTCGTTCAGAAGACCGGTACCGAATGGCTGTACAGACTAGTCGTCCAGCCAAGCCGTGTACGCCGCGTCGGAAGCATATTCTATTTCATGTTCCGTGTGCTTGGGCATCACCGCACACGTGAGGGACCCACATGACGCGAATCCTTGTCCTCGGCTACTATGGCTTCGGCAATTTCGGCGACGAGCTTATCCTCGCGGCTGTGCAGGATGAACTGGCGAGTATCGAGTGCGAAGCGGTCTTCGCGGTCAATGACCCTGGCCAATACGTCAGCCTCGCGTGTCCCCGGCACTCTCTCGTCGATCGTCATGACCTGGCAGCGATGAGAACCGCCATCGCGACGTGTGACCACGTTATGCTGGGCGGAGGCGGACTGATCCAGGATGTGACCAGCTGGCGAAGCAGCCTGTACTACCTGGGCATACCTCTGCTGGCCACCCAGAGCAAAAAGAGGATCATGTCCTATGCACAGGGTATCGGCCCTGTCACGCGTCCATGGACAAGGCGCCTTGTGAAGGCGGTGTTTGGACGCATGGTCCTGGTCGACGTTCGCGATGACGCTTCCCGAGACCTCCTGATCGCCTGCGGGGTCCGTGCACAGGACATCTCCGTGTCGTCCGACGCGGGGCTTTCTTACCTGATAGCCCGAGCTGAAGAATCTGGTACCGTCGCTCGCTGCGAACCCCACATTGTTGCTTGTGTCAACGAACGGTTCGGATGGAGTCCCGAAGAGACCGCGTCTTTTCTTGACTGCCTTGGATCCCAGACATCGGCCCGCCTGGATCTGGTGGTGCTCTTTCCATCCGCAGATCTGCAGTTCACGCGAGCTGTCCGGGACCGCCTGCTCATCCCGTCCGAACTCATCATTTCGACCCAGGCACTTGCACTGCTGGATCTCTGCCGTTCTGCCAGTCTGACCATCGCTGGCCGGTATCATATGGCCGTTGCCGCAGTTGCGGCACGGTCTCCCGTGGTGGCACTCGCGTATGACCCAAAAGTGTCGCAGCTGGCGCACCTTTGTGGATTCCAGGCGCTCCAGCCGAGAGTGCCTCCACAGGAGGCTGCTCGGCGGGTTCGCCCCGGGACTGTTTCTCCTGTAGCCGAAGAGGTCATCACACAACTCGACCGATCCAGAATTGAGCGCATTGCCCGATTGAAGTCGGTTCTGGAACGTCGAGACTAATGAGTCTGGCGTCAATTCTTCATCAGGCAATCGCCGACAAGGCGTGTTTTCTCTGCGGCGAGGACTCGGACCCGCCAATCTGCACCCACTGCGCCTCTTCATTTCGACCCTGCGACGCCGCATGGAGCGACTCCCATCTCGCTTCTGGTAACGCTTCAGGATTCTCTGCCTACTGGTATGAAGGAACACTGCGACAGGCTATCCTGCAGATGAAGGTACACGGCGAGTACCAGTTGGCGGGACAGCTCTCCGGGATGCTGGCGAGCATCGCTCCAGCCCTTCCACTGGGTAGCCGGCCAGTTTTCATACCCGTTCCACGGTTCGGCGTCCAGGATCGGGCAGACCCCCATCACTTCCCCCACGTCGCGTCCAGAGTCCTCGCCACCGCTTTTGGCGGCGATTTCGGTGGCGGCCTCCTGCTCAAGACGCGTCGGACGCTTCTTCAGACACAGCTCTCGGATACAGAGCGCCTGGCAAACGTTGACGGCGCGTTCGAGCTCTCGTTCGGTGCAACCGACCAGCTCAGCACAAGAACGGTCGTCATCGTAGATGATGTCCTGACGACAGGAGCTACGGTGCGCGCCGCCGAGAACGCCGTCCTGCAAGCACGTCCCCATCAATGTCTGTACTTGACCCTCGCTCGTAGTCGGGCTACAATACGGTCAGGCTTGTGATGGCAAGAGCCGAATCTGATGCAAAGGGAGGCACGCATGAAGGTAGAACATAAGTCCAGAACGTTGGAGATCCCTCCGCGCATTCTTGCCTATCTGAACGAGAAGGTCAGTCGATTCGACAAATTCTTCCGCAAGGAACCTACGCTCGGCGCCAATCTTAACCTCCTGCGAGGTAAATATACATGCGAACTGACGCTCGAGGTCTCGGGCCGCATCATCAAGGCCTCAGGTCAGGGACCAGACATGGAAGGCTCTATCGATGCAGCATGCGATAAGCTCGATGTTCAGATTCGCAAGTTTCACACCCGGGTGTTCCGGAGGGACTTCAAGGCAGTTGCTGAACTTAAAGGTCTCTTCCAGTCAGAAGTACCGGTGGAAGACGTTGACGAGTCCCCTGAAGGAATTGTGAAGCGCAAGGAATTCGAGGTGCTCCCGATGTCGGAAGAAGAGGCGATCCTCCAGATCGAAATGCTGGGACACCAGTTCTTCGTTTACCGGAATGCCTTGTCAAACAAGGTCTGCGTCTTGTACAAGCGTACCAATGGGGGCTACGGCCTTATTGAAATCGACTGACCAGACGAGGCTTCCAGTCACTTCAGCACCTGGGGCCTTCGCTTCAGCTTTGGCGTCGTGGTCTGATGAGCGGCGCCAAGGCTGTTTTGTGTTGAGACTCGCACAAAGAGGCCGAGCTACCTGACAACCCGGTAGACCGGCTCCACAACTGTGTCAAGGAGTCCAGTAGTCTTCGTTTTGGAGGTATTTCTCTGATGGGACTGTTAAGCTTGTTCTCTCCCGCTGCTCGCAAGCTCAAGGCGTACAAAGCCATGCTTCCACAGATCCTTCAACTCCAGCCGGCGTTGGCTGGGCTGGACGATGAGGGTCTCAAGAACTACGGGGCCGACCTCAGGAAAAGGGCTGCGGAGGGCAGCACCGACGCCGAGCTGCTACCCGAAGCATTCGCATTGGTGAGGGAAGCCTCCCGCCGTCTTATAGGCTTGGAACACTTTCCCGAGCAGCTCCTTGGAGGCATCGCGCTCTATTTCGGCAACATCGCCGAGATGAAAACGGGGGAGGGAAAAACGCTGGTGGCAACATGTCCCCTGTACCTCAACGCGCTGATGGGTCACCACGGCCATCTCGTCACTGTCAACGATTACCTTGCCAAGCGCGACCTCGCCTGGATGAGTCCCGTCTATGAGTTCCTCGGCATGTCGGTCGGTCTCCTTCAGAACGACAGCAATCCCGATGAACGCCGCGCGGCATACTCGGCCGACATCACCTATGGCACGAACAACGAGTTCGGGTTCGACTATCTTCGAGACCATATGGCTGGTTCGGAAGACGGCATGTGCCAGCGGGGAGCTCTCGATTTTGGCATCGTCGACGAGGTCGACAACATCTTCATCGATGAGGCTCGGACGGCTCTCATCATCGCCGGACCCGGTGGTGACTCGGATATGCCTTACTACGAAGCGGCGGCATTTGTCAAGCGGCTGAAGGGGACAGTTCGTTCGGAAGTGCCGACTGGTGACAATGAGGCGCCGGATGGCTCTGACTATGTCTACGAAGAGAAGCACAAGACTATTGAGCCTGCCGACGATCTGCTGACACGTTTTGCCCATGCCGCCAGGATTCCCCAGGATAAGCTGCTGAAGGAGCAGGCGACCTATGGCAAGATCCTCCGCAACGCCATCAAGGCTCAGGTGTTCTTCAAGAAGGACAGCGAATACATCGTTAAGGATACGGAGGTCATCATCGTCGATGAGTTCACCGGTCGGCTGATGTATGGACGTCGCTACTCCGAGGGCCTGCATCAGGCCATCGAGGCGAAGGAAGGCCTCAAGGTGCGTGAGGAGAGCCAGACACTCGCGACCATAACGATCCAGAACTTCTTCAAGATGTACCACAAGCTATCCGGCATGACTGGCACTGCACTCACGGAGGCGGATGAGTTCAAGGAGATCTACGGACTCGATGTCCTTGAGATTCCCACGCATCGTCCGGTGGCTCGCCTTGATGCGGACGACGAAGTCTACCGGTCCGAGCGTGGCAAGCTGGATGCGATTCTGCGGGAGATCCAGGTCCGCAATGCGAAAGGGCAGCCGATTCTCGTGGGGACTCGTTCTGTTGAGAAGTCCGAACTGCTCAGCCACGAGCTGAAGAAGCTCGGCATCAGACACCAGGTTCTCAATGCCAAGTACCATGAGAAGGAAGCGGAGATCATCGCGCAGGCGGGTCGCAAGGGGTCGGTCACGATTGCCACTAACATGGCGGGCAGAGGCGTCGACATCCTGCTGGGAGGAAACCCCGTTGCTCTTGCCCGGGCCAAAGCTGACCCTGCAAAGCAACCAGAGCAACATGTGAAGCTTCTTCAGGAGTATCGCGACTCCTGTTCAAAGGAACATGAAGAGGTCGTCGGTCTGGGGGGTCTCTTCATCCT
>CAYRQW010000022.1:12460-18330 GCA_964426505.1 uncultured Caldisericota bacterium | reverse complement strand
ACCTGATTCCAGGACATCCCGCAACAGGACGACGCCCCGCATATGCGGGGCGTCGCGATCTGCCTGCCGATCGGCTCGACGTTGTCTTTTCAGGCGCCGTCTGCAAGCCTGCCGCTGGAGACAGCACCATATATCATCTCCGAAATAGTTGCTATGACGCGCTTCGCCTCACTGGCTCGTTCAAAACCTGAGGCAAACACGCAGAGCAGATACCTGGGTCCCCCAGGCACAGTGAGGAGCTCTGCGTCGAGCAGAGAGCCGGGCATACCCCCCGTTTTTCCTGCCAGATCAGCGCTGCCGGGCAGTGGCCAGGCGATAAGGTCTCTCAGCTGGTTCAGGTGCAGATAGCCGAGTATGCGCTCGCGGGAAGCACGCGAGAGAAGGTGACCTGCCTGCAATCTCGCCAGCATGTCCGCGACCTCGGCGGCGGTCACAGTATTGTCGATTCCCCGCGCAAGCGTCTCATGGTCCATCATACGCCGCCGGATACGGGTAGTCTCACAGCCAAGACCACACAAAATGTCGTTCAGACGCTCCATGCCGATTCCCTCGATAAGCTGGTTGCAGGCCATGTTGTCGGACACCCCCATCATCATGACGCACAGATCCTGGACCGACCACGTGCGAGAGCCATCCAGATGCTCGAGAAGTCCGGTTCCGTGAGGGGCCGCGACCGTCAGATGAATGAGCTGGTCCCACGCTAGTTCACCCAGTTCTGCCAGCCGCGCAATGCAGATCAGGATGGGAAGCTTGATGATCGACGCGGCTCCGAACGGGAGATCGCTGTTCTGAGAGAAGATGAGACAACGGTCTTCTCCAATGAGGAGCTCAGCGTGAACGGCACATGGAAATGCAATGGTGGCTAGGACCTCTTGAAGCGCTTTCTGAATGGGCAGATACCTGGAGTCCTGTTTCACCTTGAGTCAGACTGCACAGAATCGTGGTAGACACGGCGAACCAGCTTGCCGACGGTACAGAGGACTTCGTAGCTGATCGTCTGGGCGAGTGATCCCAGATCCCCCGCAGTGATGCGCTGGGTTCCGGTTTCGCCCATGAGAATGACTTCATCACCCACCGCAACTCCCTGGATGTCCGACAAGTCGACCATAGTCTGGTCCATGGTCACTCGTCCGATGACCGGCGCACGCTTGCCACGGATGAGTACCGATGCCTTGTTCGACAACATGCGCGAATAGCCGTCCGTGTAGCCAACTGGCAGGATCCCCACGATCGTGGGCTTGTACGTCAGGTAGCTGCGCCCATAGCTGATGCCGTATCCGGCAGGCACCTGTTTGAACGCAATGACCCGAGTCTTCATCGACATGGCCGGCCGTAGTCCCGCGATCGGCACGCCTTCGATAGGAGAACAGCCGTAGAGCAGAAGCCCTGGGCGCACCCCGTTCAACATCGCAGCCTTCATCGTCAGGATACCGGCCGAATTGCAGAAATGCGCAACTTCTGGACGTATGCCGTCAACCGTCGATTGGTGGAGGATCTTCTCAAACTTGCGCAACTGCATCGAGGAATAGGACTCGTCCGAGTCTGCGCACGAGAAATGTGAGTAGATTCCCTCGACGTCGAGCCCTCTCATGTCATGAATCCTGTGCAACACGTCCATAGCTCCTTCAGCAAGAACGCCGCCTCTCCCCATCCCCGTATCGACCTTGAGATGGACCTTCAACTGCTTTCCAGCGGCTGCTTCGGAAAGCTCGCGAGCGATTTCGGAATTGGGGACACTAAGCGTGATGCCTTGAGCAATCGCCTCCGGGACCCCCGGCGCGGGAACATAGCCAAATACCAGCATGCGCCCGGCAATCCCGGCCCGCCTGAGTTCAAGGGCTTCTTCCAGTGTGGCGAGCGCGAACCAGTCGGCGCCTTCTTCCTGCAGCACGCGCGCCACACGCACCGCGCCATGCCCGTACGCATCGTCTTTGACAACACACAGCACGTGCGTCTTCTCCGGTACCAGCCCGCGAATGACGTGATAGTTGCCCCGTACACAGGCAAGATCGATCTCCAGCCAGGTGGGGCGCCTGAACTGCTCCGCCGATACGTTGTCTTCTCTGTCCATGAGAAAACAATAGCACGATTCAGAAGACGTTCAACACGGGAATGCTCACTGACACGCAGTCTCCAGACATTTCGTGCCAAGAGTGAGAGATACTGCAAACGCTGCCATTGACAAGAGTCTGGTATTCCATATAGTGGCCCTGTAATCGGTAACCTCGTTATCGGTTACATGCCCTCCTTCGAAAACAACCCGGACCGCGATCGCGCTTCGGGTTGTTTTCTTTGTGGACCCTGCTACCAGATTCTGACAGGCTGGTAGTCCACCGTCGACCTGTGTATCGGCGGTAACTCCCCACCTCCAGCCGCCCTTCGCAACGCCTCGTCCATCGCCGCGGCGAAGAAGCGCTCAGAGCTGTAATGATCCACAATGGCCAGACAGCCTCCACCCTGGGAGACTTCGAGCGCCTCGTGGTACATGACATCTCCCGTGATCAGTACCTGGGCTCCAGTCTTCATAGCAGCCGAGAGAAGTGACGATCCCGACCCGGAGCAGAACGCCACACTGTCGATGGCTTCCGGCAGGGACCCCACCACCGGAAGCACCGGGATCGCGAAGAATGCCTTAATGAACGCGACGAATTCTCCCGGGTCCATGACATGAGGCAGCCTGCCCACATGGCCGAAACCGGAAAGCGACTTCCCGGGCAGATGCTCCTCGAAGACGTCGATTGCTGGTTCCTCATATGGATGAGCCCGGCGCAGGGCACTAATGACACAGACCAGGTCCCGGCCGGACACGACTGTCTCGACACGGTCCTCGTCTACGCTGGCCATAGCATTCTCCTCGCCGACAAAAGGATGTGTCCCGGGGTCGGGGACAAACCCACCCGTACCGGGGGCACGGAATGACGTGCGCGAATAGGCACCCGTGTGCCCTGCTCCCGCGGCAAACATAGCCTCCAGGACCTGTTCTCTGGACTCGGGAGGAACAAACGTGACGACTTTGTACTGTCGTTCCAACTCATGGACTTCGAGAATATCCAGATTGGTGAGTCCCATCTGACGCACCACGTATGCGTTGAGGCCATCCTGGGCAGCATCGAAGTTCGTGTGTGCCGCCATCAGGACCATGTTCAGACGAATAGCGGCCAGTAATGCCGAGTGATGGACGGGGTCCAGCCTCTTGATCGCTCGGAAGATGGGAGGGTGATGGGACAGGATCAGGTTGGCACCGACCCGGACGGCCTCCTCGACCGTCTCATTTGTGACGTCCAGACAAAGGAGGACGCCATGGACCTCCTCGTCCATCGAACCGACGATCAGGCCCGCGTTGTCGTAGTCCTTCTGCAGGCGAAACGGGGCAGAAGTATCGATGAGGTCGTACAATTCACGGATACGCATCGCATGCCTCCTGTGTCAGCACACTTCTTCCGACGAGAGTATACACCACGGATTCCCGAACGGGGAAACAGTCCGACGGGAAGAGACGCCCGCAACCGATTCTGCCTTGCAAACGACTGTTCCTCAGTTGAGCCGGCAGAAACCGCTGCGGGCATGGAAAGCGTCAGGACGCAGAGAACCGGAAGAAATGCGCCGAGAAGGCTTCCCCGCGATCAGCAGAGATGAGCCCTTGAACGACAAACACCCCAATTCCGAGAGACAGGACCCTGAGATGAGGGTATTCGATGCGACGCAGTTGTCCGCTGGCGATCAGGCTTCCTCGATACGGTGAAGTCTTCAGATAGCCTCTGTTCCTGCAGCAGAAGCAGGCTGTTCACACCATCTCTTCTGTTCCACGGTCTGCGGGCTTCGCTCTCAGCACGCCAAAGACGACTACACCTTCGCCAGCAAGCGCAACAAGGTCTCCTACACTGTATGCTGATCCGACCGGCCCACCCAGGCGTATCACGATGTTGTCCCCCAATGCGTTCAGCCGTGTGAAATCGCTCATCAGAACGCAGTTGGCGGCGGCCCCCCGCACGCGAAGCAGCTCAGCCTCCTCCACACGTCCCGCTGCCTCCAGCGCCACAACAGAAGCTGGCATCCGTCCATTGTTGGCACTGATGACAAGCACATTGAGCATCAGGCCGGCCAGAAGAACCGGCACACCCAGGACCCGTCGGTTCGCGACCAGGAACGCCACCAGGGTATATAGCGTAGCGATGTAGATAATGGGGACAAGCGCTTCACCAACGAGCCTCGTTCCCCACTGAGTGAACAGCGCCGTCTGGACCGCGAATGCCCCCAGAGCCATCCATAGACCCCTGAGCTGCCAGTTCAGGGCGTACTCCAGCCGCCCTCCGGTGAGCAGGCTGGAAACCAGCGCGACGCCCAGAACACCCAGAACCAGCATATCAGGCTTGAACGCCCACCGGCACACTCACTCTGTCCGAAGCATCAACCTGAACGGCTGCGGGAAAATTCGTCATGTTTCCCGACTCGATGTGTTCGTGAACGATCTTCGCGAATGTGGTCACGAGCTCAGGGTCGAACTGGGCCCCTCGTTCCTGGTCCAGGATACTCAGAGCCTCCGTGACCGACAGGCTCTTGGCCCGGTAGGGCCGTACGCTCACCATGGCATCGAACGAATCCGCGACGGCGATGATGCGCGCACCGAGAGGAATGCTCTCGCCCGCGAGATGGTCCGGATAGCCGTTGCCATCATATCGTTCATGGTGGTGGAGAACGATCTCGCGACCACCCTGGAACAGCGTCAGTCCTTCCAGCAAGCCAGCAGATACGCCCGGATGCTCCATGATGTGATGGAATTCCTCAGCACTCAATCCCGGCTTCCGCAATAGATCGTCATCGAGTCCGACCTTCCCCAGGTCGTGCAGCACGGCGGCCTGCAGGACCATGTCTGCCTCGCCACTCTCCATGCCGAGCCTGTTGCACATGTCATCAACCCATGCCCGCACCCGCTTGGAATGCTGTGCAGTCTCGGGACTCTTGCTCTCGAGGACATCGACGAGTTTCTCGAGGATGGCCTGTGTCTGATTGCGCAGAGCCTGTTCGCGCTTCAGAGAGAAGTACAGCAGAAGGAATGTGGGGACCAGGAACAGAATGCTCAGCGGGTTCTCCCTGAAGAGCGCTGTCATGACCATGCCCAGCGGCAGAAGGGCCGCGAAGTCGAGCCAGCTCTGCTTGAAGAATGAAATGAGAACCTCCAGGAGAGGTCTGCGGCTCAGAGTCGAGAATAGACATGACAGCATGACACTCTCGGCAACGATGTAGTATGCAGCAGCAAGGCCCACGGCAAGAAGATTGGATCCCTCCAGGAACCGAACCTGAGACAAGGCAAAGTGGTGGTAGATGATACTTGTACCACCGATGACAGTCGCATAGAGGGCCCCGTTGAAGATGACCTTGTCTATCGACTTGCGCGTGATGAGATCACTTGTGATCGTCTGGATAAGAACCAGAAGCATCGCCTGCTCCGGCGGCCAGATGCAGGCTACTGCAAAAGTGATCCCCAGAGACACCGTGACTTCGGTCTGGGCATCGCCAAACCCAAAGTACACAATCGGATAGAGGTCCGCCACGATCTCGCAGACAAGGATCATAACGAACCAGACAACTGATACAGACACCCGTTCCATCGGGACGATACCAGCAACAAGCAACGTGCCTATCGCCAGGCAGATCGACAGGACGATGTATGCAAACGCTCCACGGTTCAATCGATCACTCAATTTCGCACTCCCATTGCATGGCTGGGACAGCTCCCCCAAGTGGCTTCAATTGTCCTCTACAGACCAGCCATGTCAATGCTTGATCCTCAGAGCTACCTCCTATAGCTTCTCTACCTGCCTAATGCCACTTGAAATTGGCGAGGATCGAGAGAACGATGGCAGCAACGG
>CAYRQW010000022.1:0-12360 GCA_964426505.1 uncultured Caldisericota bacterium | reverse complement strand
AAACGGCACTTGCGGTGACTTTGCTTCCCCACTTCATAACGGATGCCTCCTGGGCTGGTGGCCTAATGCCACTTGAAATTGGCGAGGATCGAGAGAACGATGGCAGCAACGGAAACGGCACTTGCGGTGACTTTGCTTCCCCACTTCATAACGGATGCCTCCTGGGCAATACTCGATGGACTTCTCCAACACTGGCTTCACCACAGATCTCACGCCATCGCAACTGTTTCCTGGAGACGTCACGTGTTCGATGGCGAAACAGAAGGGACGGCCACTGACGCCCAAAAAACGACAACGTCAGTTGTCCAGGAAGCCTTAAGGGAGACTGTGACTGCAGGGAAGGAAGGTAAGCGAAATTCGTGCAGCGAGGACCAGCCACAAACAGTTCAGGTCACCCTAACGCGCTGTCAGGTCGATGACCTGCCGGATTACTTCCGTACTCTTTGACCCGGCGGTCCGGTGAACAGCACCCTGTACGAAACTTTCTTTTCAATGCTTGTGTTCATTCTGGTACACATTGAAGTCTTGTCAAGTCCCGCTGTCATATCAGCATCAGTGAGCCTTCACCGCATGGCTGCATCAGACATGCGCTGGGGTACCCTACGATCTGAGGCCAGACAGGGAGAAGCCCGAGGAACCTGAGCTCCTCGGGCTTCGTTGCTCTTACCTCAGTGCGAAGTATTATTGGCCAGACGCAATCCGGCGCGTATCACGCGCGATGACCAGTTCCTCGTTGGTCGGAATGACCAGTATCTTGATCCGCGAAGCCGGCTTGCTGATCTCCGCCCCTTCGCCCCGCTTCTTGCCGTGGTTGGCCTCGGCATCGAGTTCTATGCCCAGGAACTCCATATCCTTTACCACCATCTCACGGACAGTCTCGCTGTTCTCGCCGATCCCTCCTGTGAATACGATCGCATCGGCGCCATTCATTGCGGCAATATAGGATCCAATGTACTTCTTGAGCCGGTAACAGAACACTTCCAGCGCCAGGGTCGCCCGCTTGTCACCCTTGGCCGCCTCTTCCTCCAGCGTACGGAAGTCGTTGCTGACACCTGAGATGCCCAGAACTCCCGAGTGCTTGTTGAGAAGGGCGTTGATCTGCTGAAGGTTCAGCTCTTCCTTTCCCATGATGTAGAGAGGTACTGCAGGATCGATGTCGCCGCAGCGCGTCCCCATGGGAAGTCCTTCGAGGGGAGTGAACCCCATGGATGTATCGACAGATCTGCCATGATCGATCGCTGTGACAGAAGAACCATTGCCGAGATGACATGTGATGAGCTTGAGCTCATCAACGGGCCTTCCCAGCATCGTGGCAGCCTCATGCGAGACGAAGTAGTGGCTTATGCCGTGGAAACCGTACTTTCGGATGTGGTTTCGCGTGTAGAAAACATAGGGGATCGCGTAGGTGAATGCCTTGTCCGGCATGGTCTGATGGAACGCGGTATCAAAGACAGCGACCTGTGGAACGCTGGGCAGAAGTTCTGAGATGGCGTAGATGCCTGCCAGGTTCGGCGGATTGTGGAGAGGAGCAATGTCGATGCACTCCTCGATCTTGGCCACCACCTCGGGGGTGATCAGACACGATTCCGAAAACGACTCCGCGCCATGCACCACACGGTGCCCGACAGCCTGGATGTCCTCCATGCTCGAGAGGACTCCCTTGTCCGGATCCACCAGGACTTTCAGAATGATCTCGATGCCGGCGTGGTGCTCAAGGATCTCATGGACGGACACGATCTTCTTCCTTCCAGCAACAGTATGATTGAGCTGTGCCTGCGCAGTACCGATCTTCTCGAGCAGGCCTTCCGCGAGCTGCTGGTCATCGTCATACAGCTTGTACTTGACAGACGAGCTGCCACAGTTCAGGATCAGAACTTTCATATCTTTTCCTCCGTGTTTTCGGCAGGAGTCTCATAGCTGTAGAAGCCCTTGCCAGTCTTCACGCCCAGATGCCCGCGCCGGGTCAGGTTACGGATAATGGCCTGTGGCCGATATCGAGTCTCGCCAAGCTCACGGAAAAGGTTCTCCGACCACCCCAGGACGACATCCAGTCCAATCTGGTCAGCAAGGGCAAACGGGCCCTTATTGAAACCGAATCCGAGGCGCATAGCCACGTCGATGTCCTCCTTGCAGGCCGTTCCTTCCTGATAAAGCATGATGGCCTCGTTGATGAGGGGCACGACAAGACGCGCCGTGATGTACCCCGGGTTCTCGAGCACATCCACCGGGGTCTTGCCCATGCGTCGCGCAAGCTCCTTGGCACGATCAACAGTGGCCTGAGACGTATTGACGCCCCTTACCATCTCAACCAGCTTGATCGCCGGGACGGGGGCGAGAAAGTGCATGCCTACGAGACGATCCTTGTTGACCATCTTCAGGGCGACATCGGTGATAGGCAAGATAGCAGTGTTGCTGACGTAGGTGACGGCGCCAGGACACAGCTTCTCGAACTGAGACTCAAGCTGGGCAAACAGTTCCTGTTTGGCTGCAAGGTCATCTGGAATGGCTTCGATGACAAGATCAACGTTGCCGACCTCAGCACGATCGAGCGTGAATCTGATGTGCGACAGCAGGACCTTCTTCTCCGATCCCGTGATCCCCCATCGCTGGAGTTCGAGATTGAGACTGTTCTCGATGCTTTGACGGGCATGTGTCAGCCCTTCCTCGGTCTGGTCGACCAGCACAACTTCAAGACCGTGCGCCGCAGCATCCTGAGCGATTCCCGCCCCCATGACGCCGGCACCAACCACCGCGATCCTTCGAATCTCCATGTACACCTCTCCTGTTACGAGATATGACGAGCGGACGCAGTGCGCCCACCGTGATCCCTGCGTCAGTGCAGATCTCCTCTGGTCTCGCGCATCTCCTCGTCGCTGAGGCCGAAGTAGTGGCCGAGTTCGTGCAGGACTACATGCTGGACAAGAGGCATGAGCTCGTCGACCGTATCGACTGAGGACTCAAGGGGGACCTTGAACACGCTTATCTTGTCGGGCAGGGTGCCACTGTAGTGGGGTCCGCGGTCTCGAAGGGGAACCCCCTGGTAGAGCCCGAGCAGACCATAGCCATTGCTCACTCCAGTGCGCTTGAGTATGTCCATCGGGGGGAAATCCTCGACCACGACGTCGATGTTCTTGAGTGCAGTCCTGAACTGATCAGGAAGCGTAACAAGAGCGACCAGCACGAGTTCTTCGAAGTCTTTCTGTTCCAGTTCAATCACGAGGCATCCTGCTCCCTGTTCCGACCGATGGATCAGAGTTATCATACCACAACCATTGGAGAGGCCAACACCGTTCTGTGATGCCGGCGTCTGCAGCGACCGGCCTGAACGGTACGCAGTCACAATTCTTGCATTCGAGCGGGACTTCCTCTAGTATGTCGTCGAGGGATGCTGCAAGGCATGCAACTGGGCACCAGGAACGGCTGGAGCTTTCTGGCTCATCTCCTGGTGCTCAGCCCCTCAGCGATCGACTTCACTGTTTGCCCCAGGAGGTGCCCGTGAAACAACGCAACGTCGTTCGCACCATCTACCTCTATCTCGTCACCGTGGTCGGGATCGTCATGGCTCTCACCGGGCTTATCGGCGCGATCACCAGTGTTCTCAACATGTACGTCTTCCGGTTGATCACATCGGACAGCATGCAGAACGAACTGGCCTCACTGCTGTCCTTCGCCTCCGCGGTAGCCGTCGGCGTCCCGGTCTGGCTCTACCACTGGAGCATCATCCAGGAGACACGTATGCATGTGCCGGCCGCCTCAACCATTCCTCCCGTGACAGTGACCGAGGCCGTCTCTGCCCCTGTATCGCCGCAGCAGGAGACCCGCCGGGATCTCATAAGAAGGCTCTATATCTACCTGTTATCGGCTATCGGGCTGTTCATCGTCATGTTCAACTTCATCAACGTCGCTCCCGGCATCTACAGGGCATTCTTCATGTCGCCCGATCCGATGATGTCGCCCATGAAGCCGGACGGCACTAGTCTTGTCTCGTCGACAAATACGTACGCTGTCCAGAGCCTTATCAGAAACATCGTTGCCATCGTCGTCGGGGCTCCCGTCTGGTTGTACCACTGGCACCTCGGACAGCGTGAGCATCGGAACCTGCAGAGCGATTGACTTGCAGGCCGGAGACTGTTGCTCCATCGAAGGCACCAAGGCCCCGCGGAACTTGATCCCAAGGCCGTAAGTGGCTTTGCGCCTTCTTGTTTTGGTGTTGTTTGGGATATACTGGCTGCGTGGCAGCAGATCCTGAAGAGGAGAGAAATGGATGAGCAAGTGGTTCGTCGGTCCCGTGGCTGCAGTTCCCGCATCCGTCCCGTCGACGAAGTGCGAGACGCTCTGCCTGGTTGGTCCCAACTTCCTGTCGTGTCGCATTGTCAGCCCATGACCCGAAGATCCTGGCGCCGGGAGGATGCTGCCGTATCCTCTCCGCCATTGTGAGGGAGTGAAGCCATGAAAGCACTGGAAGTACGCGGCATCTCCAAGATGTTCCCCGGAAACCTCGCGAACGACAACATCTCGTTCTCGGTCGAAAAGGGGGAGATCTTTGCTATCGTCGGGGAAAACGGCGCGGGCAAGAGTACTCTGATGAACATCATCTATGGCATCTACACGGCGTCGGGCGGAGACATTCTCGTCAATGAGAAGAAAGTCGAGATTCGCTCTGTCGAAGATGCGATCAGGCTCCAGATGGGTATGGTGCACCAGGAGTTCATGCTGATCCCAAGATTCACCGTCACCCAGAATATCGTCATCGGCGACGAGCCCCACAAGGGCATCTTCTTTGACTACAGCAGGGCACTGCGCGAAGTCCGGGAGCTGTCGGAGCGCGTCTCGCTGACGGTGAACGCCACGGCCCTGGTGAGCGATCTGCCCGTCGGTGTCCAACAGCGTGTCGAGATCCTCAAGGTCCTGCGCAGAGGAGCGGAGATACTCATTTTTGACGAGCCCACAGCTGTCCTCACTCCCGAGGAAACTGTCGACCTGTTCGTGACCATGCGCAAACTGCAGGCTGAGGGGAAGACCATCCTGTTCATCAGTCACAAACTCAAAGAGGTCATGGAGATCGCCGACCGCATTGCGGTCCTGCGTCGTGGCAAACTGCAAGGTATCGTCGACAAGAAGAGCAC
Source organism: uncultured Caldisericota bacterium (assembly GCA_964426505.1). Lineage (GTDB taxonomy): Bacteria > Caldisericota > Caldisericia > Cryosericales > Cryosericaceae > Cryosericum. The sequence goes on along the minus strand of CAYRQW010000022.1, from coordinate 7,234 downwards.
GAGCGAAGAGGAGCTGGCCCGTATGATGGTCGGCCGCAATGTCGTCCTCGAGATCCCTCATGTCGACGTAGAGGTGGGAGCTGTTGCATTCGCGTGTCATGACCTGTGCGTCAAGAACAAGCGCGGATATGAGGCGGTCAGAGGCATGAGCTTCGACGTTCATGGCGGAGAGATCGTCGGCATCGCAGGTGTACAGGGCAACGGCCAGGATGAACTGGTCAATGCCATGATCGGCTTCTCACACCCCGCTTCTGGCTCGATGGAGCTCAATGGGAAGAACATGCGCCTTGTCACGACGGCACAGCTGCGCAAAGAAGGCATGAGCTACATCACAGAAGACCGTGCACGCAGAGGTCTCGTCATGCCGTATACCGTACGCGAAAACTCTGTCATGGGTCAGCATCTGAGCAGGCCCTTCAGTAAGGGGATCCGGATGGACTACGACAAGATCGGGGAGTTTGCCGAAGGGAAGGTCAAGGAATACGACATTCGTCCTGGTGACGTCTATGACACGGCAGGTTCTCTGTCCGGGGGAAACCAGCAGAAACTGATTCTTGCCCGGGAACTGTCACTGCCACACAACTTCCTGATCGCTTCCCAGCCGACCCGCGGCCTGGACGTCGGCGCCACCGAATTCGTCTATCGCAAGCTTCTTGAGGAGAAGCAGGCCGGTAAGGCCATCCTGCTTATCTCGCTCGAACTCTCTGAGATCCTCGGCTTGTCTGACCGCATTCTGGTTATGTTCGAAGGCCACATTGTGGGGGAGACAACCCCGGACAAGACGACCGAAGAGGCCCTGGGTCTTCTGATGCTCGGCGTCGGTACCGACAAGAAGGTGCAATCGTGAATGACAGCAACTTCACCACCAGGGTCCTGAAAGCCTTTGGCATCGACAACAAGGGACACAACCGGAGGGACCCGCTGAACATCTGGGTTCCTCTCGTATCAGTGGGTCTCGCTCTTATCGTCGGCATGATCGTCATAGCAGCATCCGGGCGAAATCCCATTCGGGCATATGCGCTTCTCTTTGGCGACTCGGGGCTCATTCCGGGCGGAGCGGCGTGGAAGCGTGAGTTCGCCGAACTGCTCATCAAAAGTGCCATGTACATCGCTACAGGCCTTTCGATCGCCATGGCTTTCAAGGGCGGCGTATTCAATATCGGCGCCGAGGGACAATTCTGGGTGGGCGCAATCGTGGCGACATTCTTTGGATACTGGACTCCCGTGGTCCACACCTTTGGGGCCATGTATGCCGCTCTGGGCAGCTTCGGCTGGATCGCCCAGCTCCTTCATGGAGCCGTCTGCATCATCATGGGCATGCTTGCGGGCGGCGCGTGGGCGGCCGTCGCCGGCTTTCTCTATGTCAAGCGCAGCGTCAACATCATCATTGGCACGATCATGCTCAACTGGATCGCCTGGTTCCTTATCACAAGCTGGCTGGTGATCGGTCCGATGACGCCCCCGTCCCAGACGTTCACATCTGGCACTTTCTACGTAGCTGATACCGCCAAGCTGTTGAGGATCATGATGCCGACACGACTCAACACCAGCATTCTTCTGGTTCTGATCGCGGCCTATGCCACCTGGTTTCTCCTCTATAAGACGACGGTGGGGTATGAGATCCGCGCCATCGGCTACACAGCGAGCATTGGCATGGAAACCCCACGCGCACAGGGCGTCAACGTCAACCGGCGCATCATGCAGCTGATGTTCTTCTCTGGAGCTCTTGCAGCGCTCGGTGGATGCTTCTTCATCCTGGGCATGCAATACCAGTTCCCCAACACGGCGACGATGGGGTATGGCTGGACCGGTATCGGTGTCGCGCTGATCGGCCAGAGTGAACCCCTGGGCGTGGTGCTGGCTGGACTGTTCATCGGTGCCCTGCGCACTGGAGCCACGTCGATGCAGGTCGCCAACATCCCGAAGACATTTTCCAACATCATCGAGGGAATGGCTGTCGGGTTCATCGCCCTGCAAGTCGCTGTGCGGTACTACCTGGTGAAGATCATCCAGCACCGCCGCGATCGCAGGAACCCGCCGGCTGATCAGGAGGCCGCAGTATGAACATCACTCAGATCAATCTTTCGATCGCGCAGATGCTGGACTATACCACACCGATCCTGTTCGCGGCGTTGTGCGGCGTCCTCAGTGAGAGCTCGGGCGTCGTCAACATAGGATTGGAGGGGATCATGCGGTTCGGCGCCTTCTTCGGGTTGCTGGGCGCGTTCTTCTCGCACTCGCCCTGGATCGGTCTCCTGTTCGGCATCGCCATCGGCTGCCTGGTCGGAGCACTCCACGCCTTCATTACCATCAGGTGGAACGGGGACCAGACCGTCGCCGGGACAGCCATCAACGTTATCGCCGTCGGCCTCATGACCTATCTGCTGGAATTCGTCTTCAGCACGACCGGCTACTCGCCGCAACTCCAGAACTACTTCGGAGCCCAGGCGTATCGAGTTCAACTCCCGTTCCTTGCCACGATACCCCTTCTGGGGGCCTTCTCCAATCTGTCGTTCATGATATGGTTCGGCCTGATCTGCACGATTCTCATGCACGTGCTCCTGTACCATACAGTCCTGGGCCTGCGCATCCGTACGTGCGGTGAGAACCCGAAGGCCGCGACAACGCTGGGCATAAATGTCTTCCGAGTTCGCTGGTTCGCTGTCGTCGTGGGTGCAGCACTCGCAGGCATCGGCGGCGCAGCACTCTCCATCAGTTCCTTCTCCGGGTTCAGCGACTCCATGCCTAACGGTGTGGGCTTCATTGGCATGGCAGCCATGATTTTCGGCAAGTGGACACCCTTTGGAGCTCTGGGGGCTGCACTCCTGTTTGGCACCGGCCAGATCGTGCAGTCAATCATAGCAGTCACAGGCATCGCCCCAAAGCTGGCACCCGGCCTCACGCTCATCCTTCCCTACGTCCTCACGCTGGCTGTTCTGGCAGGGTTCGTCGGCAAGTCTATCGCTCCCGCGGCAGACGGCCTTCCCTACTACAAGGAACAGCGCTAGTCGGTTCTTTTCCGGGCCGCCGCGGGGACCTCGTCCTCCGGCGGCTCTTCTGCTACTTCCATGGAGGTGAATCATGAGCAGTCAGTCGGGCGAGCAGAAAATGCAGTGGGCAATTCGTCACATGCCGATCCTGTCATCGATTGCCGAGCGCTTCAAGAAGGAGCGGCCCCTTGCCGGGCTCAATGTTGTCATCGCACTCCACCTCGAAGCAAAGACGGCCAACCTTGCCTGCGTGATGCTGAGCGGCGGCGCGAACGTCGCCCTCACGGCTTCCAACCCCATCACGACGCAGGACGACGTTGCTCAGGCGCTTGCAGAACGAGGGGTCACCGTGTTCGCCAAACGCGGCGAAACGCCGGCTGAGTACAAGGAATACTTCACCAATGTCCTTGCCACCAAGCCAAACCTGCTGATCGACGATGGCGGAGACCTCGTGAACGCGGTTCACTTCGACCATCCGGAACTGCTCGCCGCCATTCTGGGAGCGTGCGAAGAAACCACGACCGGAGTCATCCGTGACCGTGCGCTGGCCCATGCGGGCAAACTGTCGTTCCCGATCATCGGCGTCAACGAGGGATTGTGCAAGCACCTCTTCGACAACCGTTTTGGCACTGGGCAGTCAGCCTGGGATGGCATCCTGCGGACGACCAACATGAACGCCGCCGGCAAAGTCGTGGTCGTGGCCGGGTTCGGATGGGTCGGCAAAGGCGTAGCCATGCGTGCCAGGGGCCTCGGTGCCCAGGTCGTTGTCACAGAGATCGATCCTGTCAAGGCTGTCGAGGCACACATGGAAGGATACCGGGTCATGCCCATGCTGGAGGCTGCCAGAATTGGTGAGATCTTCATCACGTGCACTGGTGACACCAGGGTGATCACCGGGGAACATTTCGCAGTCATGAAGGACGGACCGATCCTGTGCAATGCAGGACACTTCGATGTCGAAGTCGACGTTCAGTACTTGCGGAACAAGGATCCTCAGCACCACGAAGTGCGGCACAACATCGAGGAATATGTCTGCGACGACAAGCGCTTCTACGTCCTGGGCGAAGGCCGACTTGTCAACCTGGCATGCGCCGATGGACACCCTATCGAGATCATGGACCTTACCTTCGCGTTGCAGGCGTTGTCAGCCGAGTACCTGGTCAGACACCAGCAGTCACTTCCCAATGAACTCATCAATGTGCCTGAGGACATCGACGACATGGCATCGAGAGCGTTCCTTTCGTCCCGTGGCCTGGCCATCGATGCACTGACTGAGGAACAGCGAGGATATCTCGGCGCCTACTAGACCTCAGAAGTACTCACGGGTCTCCTGGAACAGATGGCCGGACGCAACGTCCGGCCATCTGTAATGAATCGTTCAGAACGCGGTTCTAGCCAAGAGCATACCAGTCGCCCCCATCGCGCTTCACGCGATACAGCGCTTCATCCGCTCGCTTGATGACGTCGTCGGCAGACTTGTCTCTGTAGTCCACCATCGACCCACCGACGGAGATGGAGACCTCGATCACGCTTCCTTCGGCATTCGGCGATGATAGTGCAGAGTGATGGACAAGTTCGACAATGCGCTGACTGAGCTTCTCGACTCCCTCGAGTTCGATGAGCGGGCACACGATGATGAATTCATCACCACCGAAGCGGGCGAGGAAGTCCATCGAGCGCATCGTGCGTCGTACGACAGAGGCCACAAACTTCAGAGCCTCGTCTCCCGCCAGATGTCCAAACGTGTCATTGATGTTCTTGAATTTGTCGAGGTCGATCATGACAAGTCCAAACCGCTGGAAGTGCCGCTTGAACAGTCCGTACTGCTGTTCCAGGATCGTGTCGATGTATCGTCGATTATACAGACCGGTCAGCTGGTCCACGATCGACACGTCGGACAGCTGCTTCAGCTGGTCAGCAAGAGCGCTTCCGGCGACCGATTGAAGCTCGCCGAATACTTCTACGCCGTATCGTTCGTCTCCAATCTGCAGCACAGAAGTCTTAACATAGACGGCGAGACGCTCTCCGTCTTTGCGCTTGAGAAAGACCTCCTTGACGTCCTGTCGCTCGCCGGTTTCGATGCATGTCTGCAGTGGACACCCCTCGAAGCACAGGTTCTTGCCAAGCAAGTCGGTATGCACCAGGATATTGTCATAGCAGTGCCTGTTCAAGACCTCGTCAGAGGAATAGCCGGTAATACGTTCCGCACCCTTGCTCCAGAAAACGATCTCCCGCTCCCGTGTGGTCACGTACACACCATCCGAGACAGCGTCCAGGATACTGCGCAGACTGTCGTCGAGTACTCCCGTTGTCACTTCATCCTCCAGATTGACGCGAATCGTGAGCCCATTTCCTGATCATGAAATCGTGATGACGACAGGGGTGTGATCTGAAGGCTTCTCCCAGCGCCTTGGTTCGACGTCGACCGTACAGTCGGCAACGTTTGCAGAAAGCACCTCCGACGCCCATGCATAGTCGATGCGCATGCCCATGTGGCGTTTGAACATATTCATGCGGTAGTCCCACCAGGTGAACTGCTGTTCGCTGTGGAACTTGCGGAACAGGTCGACGAACCCCCATCCGCGCAGGCTCTCGAGTGCGTCACGTTCTTCCTGCATGAAACCGATGGCATTCTGCATCTCCCCGGGAGCCCACACATCCTGAGGGTCGCGGGCTACGTTGAAATCTCCCATGAAGAGCAGAGGATGGTCTCGGGGATACGTCGCATCAAGGTACGCCCTGAATTCGCCGAAGAATTGGAGCTTATGCAGAAACGCGTCGTCGCCACGTTCACCGCCATGAGGCAGATAACCGTCGATCAGCGTGAGACCCCCGACATCCACTGCCAGGATCCGGCTCGGGTCATTCCCGGCCCAGCCTTTGACTATTCCCGAAAGGGGCAATCTGGACACAATGGCGACGCCGTTGTAGGTCTTCTGACCCGACATGGCGACCATGTACCCCAAGGCCTCGAACTCTTCGGTGGGAAATGTCGCATCGACCGTCTTGGTCTCCTGCATGGCGAGTACATCCACCTGTGACTCCTGCAGCCACCTCTGGACGACAGGCAGACGAGCACGTACAGAATTCACGTTCCACGTCGCGATCTTCATGGGTCACTCCTCATGAACATTGTAGGCAGGTTCTGGCCCGACTGCACGACCCCTGCCCACCGTTCTCGCCATGGCGGCTGCAAGTTGCTGTCTGTCCCACAATTCGATCCGCGACCTGACTGCCAGCTCTCGGGCAGACTCCGTGAACCCGCTGCTCGCAACGACCATGCCACGCGTGCCGCGGTAGTACTGGACAGCTCCCAGAGCCTCCTGCACCGCGGCGATGCCGACGTTGCCGGCGTATCTCTTTGCCTGCACTACGATGCGCTGACGGCGTGACGTCAGTACAAGGTCGGCCCCGAAGTCATGACTCATGCCGACATGCTGAACGCGGTAACCGAGATGAGCGAACAGCACCGACAGAAACTCCTCGAACTGCGTGCCATCCATGGCATCAATGGAACGCAGCGTCGCTCCGTGGAACAGGCGGTCGCGACGCATTCGAATGACGATGCCAGCCAGCGCTACAAGGACAAGCAGTGCGGCAGTTGCCACGAGCGAAGGAATGAGCGGAAGAAATGCGTTCCAGCCAGCGACGGCGATCGTCGAGATCCGCTCCGATATCCACTGACGCAGCCCAGAGACGATCACGTGGACATCAGGCAAGCAGGGCCTCGAGTTCCGCCTTTCTGCTCATGACGGCATCATATCCTCGTACCACATATCCATGGACATCAGAAGGCACACAGCCTTTGAGGTCTGGCTGGATCACCAGATCAGCCTTTTCAAGCTCGGGCTGTGCGACGTTGTTCAGCATCAGGTTGATCGAACGCTCAAGCAGTCTCGCGATGTTCAGGCTGGGCTTGTACTCCTCATCCTGAAGCGGGTCATACAGAGACACGGCGATGACCTTCGTGGCCCCCCTCTTCACCAGCTCGGTTACGGGAACGGGCAGGGACATCCCACCGTCCAGCAGATACTGTTCACCCAGCTTCACGACCGGAAAGATGCCCGGAAGACAGAAACTCCCTGACAACGGACCCCAGATGTCCCCACTGTCGAAAACCAGCGCCCTTCCGGTCTGTACCTCGGTCGCAGCGATGCAGACAGGTTTCTGGAGGGCCTCGAACACAGTCACCGGAAGTTCCCTGCGGAGAGCCGCCCGCAGACGCCATGGCGTCGTCAGGTGAC
>CAYRQW010000021.1:0-18347 GCA_964426505.1 uncultured Caldisericota bacterium | reverse complement strand
GATGTTGACGTGCGGCTTGTTACGCTCAAACTTCTCTTTCGCCATTATAACCTCCCGTGAAATGTGCTCTCATGTATACAATAGAATGGAGCCCACGACCAGAATTGAACTGGTGACCTTATCCTTACCAAGGATACGCTCTACCAACTGAGCTACATGGGCTTTGGTCGCGGGGGACCGATTTGAACGGTCGACCTTTGGGTTATGAGCCCAACGAGCTACCAGGCTGCTCCACCCCGCATTCCTCACTGTCGTTGTGCATAGGCACACAAACAGCAGTATGTATACTACTCGAAAAGCACAAGAAGTCAATCACTGCCGGAACACCAAGCGCTCCGCAGGAGGTGCCACACTGCAAGAACTGCCCCAGAGGGCATGCACGATCCTCCTGACGGAGGAGTGCAGCTCCAGCTGAAATACTGGAGCGGGAAACGGGATTCGGACCCGCGACAACCTGCTTGGAAGGCAGGGGCTCTACCGCTGAGCTATTCCCGCCAGTGCAATGGTGGGCAGGGAGGGATTCGAACCCCCGTAGGCATTGCCAACAGATTTACAGTCTGCCGCCATTAACCGCTCGGCCACCTACCCACACTGGAGCCGACGACCCGAATTGAACGGGTGACCAGTTGATTACAAATCAACCGCTCTACCAGCTGAGCTACGTCGGCCTGCATCGCAGTCAGTATAGGTGCAAAGCCACGTCTGTCAAGCTGCAGAGCGGGGCAGGCCTATGAGAGCGCTTTCCCCAGCTTCCGCTTTGCCCTTGCGAGCGCATTCGAAACGGAGGCCTTCGGCATCTTGAGCCCTGTGGCGATGACCTCGAGCGTCTCACCTCGGAGCCGTCTTTCGAAGCATGCACGCTCACAATCACTGAGCGTGACAGCAAGCGCTACCATATCGGCAACTCCTGCCTCTGCGGGATCACCGAGCGAGCTCCCCCATCCGTCAAGGGTATCCGACAGCTCAATGTGAGAGCCGGGAGCCCGGCGGGCCATGTCGATGAGCCTGTGCGATGCAACAGTAGCGATGTATCCATCGAGACTGCCCCGATGGACATTGTAGGTGCGAATAGCACGCAGAAATCCCAGAACAGCCTCGGCGAGGCAATCGTCCCGTTCATCCCGCTCGGTGCAGTACTTGCGGGCGACGAATTTGAGGAGAGGCAGGTACATCCCCAGCAGATCCTCAAATGCCGCATTGTCGCCAGCCAGAAAGCGCTGTCTCAGCGATTCGACGTGCTCTGATGACCGACCGCTTCTAGGATTCGATGGCACGGAAGAGCACGACCGCGAGCGCCGTAGAGACGTTCAGTGAGTTGACGCCGGGCCGCATCGGAATCGTGATGAAGAAATCTGCATTCTTCCTGGTGAGCTCACGCATGCCGGACCCCTCGCTGCCGACTATGAAGGCAGATGGACGCGCATACTTCTCTTTCCGGTAGTCATGACCGTCTGAAGCTTCGAGCCCGTACAACCAGTAACCGTCCTTCTTGAGACGCTCCATTGCGTATGCCAGGTTCGCCACGACTGCTATCGGAAGACCGAATATCGTTCCGGCCGAGGCAGATACTGCCGCCGGCGAAAATGGACTAGTCCGGTCCTTCGTCACGATGAGGCCCCCTGCCCCTGACGCAGCGACCACACGAATAATCGCTCCCAGATTGTGGGGGTCGGTAACCTGGTCGACGAGAACGATTGAGCGACGAGCGGGCTCAGCCGGCATCACGCCCATGAGGGCGTTCATGTCCAGCAGCCGCACTCGTGCGCACTGTGCCGCGATACCTTGATGAGGGACGTCGCCGAGACTCTTCTGAAACCACGATCCGACCTTATACTCCATCGGCACCTTCTGCCGTGAAGCCACATCCTTGATCATGCGGATGCGCTCATCCTTGTCCGAACCAGCCTCAAAGACTATCTTCTCGACCGGGTGCTCGGCAGACAACGCGCCCAGGACCGAGTTCTTGCCGTAAATCAGCATACCAGTTGGTCTCGTTCTATCAGTATTAGCCACGGATGCGATACCTCACTCCATCAACGCTGTCCTCCAGAGCAATACCGATGCCCCTGAGGCGCTCCCTGATCTGGTCAGCCATGTCGTACCGTCCTGCTTCACGAGCGATCCGACGCTTCGTGATGATTGCATCGAGAAGGCCGGTCGCAGAGTCATGCTCGGCGGCGGTAGTTTCAAACTCTGCAGCCACAGCCATGAGATCGGCACATCTCTCGGCAAGAAGACTGGACTTATGAGCCGTGTAGTCGCTCGTCTGGTCGAGTCCGAGTACCCAGAGAGCGGAACGAAAGACCTCGAGTGCACGAGAAGCCTCTGATCCAGCAAGCACCCGCTCTGACGCTGTGCGGCGCACCCGAGTCATAAACTCATAGACAGAAGCAAGTGCTCGGGACGTGTTCAGGTTATCTGCCAGTGACATGTCGAATTCGGTGGCAAATCCGGAACACAACCTCTCAAACTCGATGTCAATACCCGCAACGGGAGTCCGGACCAGTTCCTGCAGAAATGTCTCATACTCTGCCATGCGCTCGTAGTTTGTGAATGCCTGCCCGAACCCATCAATGCTGAACTTCAGTGGTTTTTCGTAGGACGTCTGAAGAAGGTAGAGCCGGATGACCTGTCCTGGATACTGCTCCAGCAGTTCACGAACAGTCATGACATTGCCGAGTGACTTTGACATCTTCTCGGTGCCCATGTTGACCATTCCCGAGTGCATCCAGTAGCGAGCAAACTGCTGTCCATCCAGAGCCGCTTCACTTTGGGCGATCTCGTTCTCATGGTGAGGGAAGATGAGATCCTCTCCTCCTCCATGGATGTCAAACCCTGCCCCGAGATGCCGCAAACTCATGGCTGAGCACTCAACGTGCCATCCCGGCCGACCCTTTCCCCAGGGGCTGTCCCAGGAGATCTCCCCGGGCTTGGCAAGCTTCCACAGAGCGAAATCCAGGGGATCCTCCTTTGCCTCGTTCACATCCACCCGGGCTCCACTACGCATTTCGTCGACAGAGCGGCCCGACAGCCGACCGTAGTGACTGAACTTGCGGACAGAGAAGTAGACTCCGTCTGATGAGACATAGGCATAACCATTCGCAGCAATGCGACCAATGAGATCGATGATGTCCTGAATGCTCTCCGATACCCTCGGCGTGATGTCGGGAGGGAGAACATTAAGTGCGGCCATGTCATCCAGGTATTCCCGGATGTAGCGAGCAGAGAGATCGAGTGGCGCAACCCCCTGCTCCTGGGCACGTCTGATGATCTTGTCATCGATGTCTGTGTAGTTGCTCGCGTGGGTCACGGCATAGCCTGCATGCCGAAGGTAGCGTTTAAGGAGGTCATAGACGACAGCCGTCCGAGCGTGCCCAATATGGGCGGGAGCATACGGCGTGACCCCGCAGACATACATCGCGATCCTGCCTGGCTCACGGGGTACGAGCTCGACGGTCTTTCGCGTCAGCGTATCGTGAATCCTCATGGTTGGTTCCTCCACTGCATCAGCGTACCTACAGGGTATCAAAAAAGGCAGCAGGCACAATGTCCTGCTGCCCAGCAACGTGTGAGAAGGCTTTCTAGCGTTTTCTGTACTGAGTGGCCTTGCGGGCGCCCAGGAGACCGTACTTCTTGCGCTCCTTGATGCGAGCATCGCGCGTGAGAAGCTTGGCCTTCTTCAGAACCGGCTTGTTCTCCGGATCCTGCTCAACCAGCGCGCGGGCAATGCCATGGCGAACTGCTTCAGCCTGACCATTGAATCCACCCCCCGCAACACTCACGATTGCATCGAAAGCAGGGGTACCCCCCATGACCTGAAAAGCGGCCATGGTCTTCATGGACACCGTCTGAACAGGAAAGTACACCTCGACCGGCTTGCCATTCACTGTGATCTTGCCGGTTCCAGTGACGAGGTGGACACGCGCAATAGCTGTCTTTCTCTTGCCAGTTCCCCAAATCTGAGTGGTTGCCACAGCATCCTCCCTAGTTAGCCTTGAACTCAACAGGCTTCTGCGCCTGGTGAGGATGCTCGGGCCCCTGATAGACGCGCAGGTTGCTGAGCAGTTCCTTGCCAAGCGTGTTCTTGGGCAACATGCCGCGAACCACGCGCTTGAGCAGGAAGTCGGACCGTGTCTCCAGCATCTTGTTCCAATTGGTGGCCTTCAGGCCTCCCGGGTAGAACGAGTGATGATAGTGCATGGTCTGCGTGCCCTTCTTGGGATCGATAGCCAGCTTTGAAGCGTTGATGACAATAACGTTGTCGCCAACCATAGCATTCGGTGTGAACTCTGGTCTGTCCTTGCCCCGAAGAATATTGGCAATGACCACCGCAAGTCGTCCGACACTCTGGTCTGTAGCATCAATCAGAATCCAGCGACGGGTAACCGTCTCTGGTCTAAAAAACGTTGTCTTCATTCATATCCTCCTGGAGAATTCTTTACTAGATTACCATAAACCCGCGATTAGTCAACGCCTTGAGGCTGCAAACAGTACAAGATCCGCTTGTCCGGAGAGGGTTCGGGCAAACGGCAACATGCACTGAGGACAAGCTGTCAAGCGTAATCGACGGCAACCAGGTAGAGGCCGCCAGCCGCCATCACCTGCCGTGTGTATGGGACATCGGGTCCTGCAAATGCGTCGTTCCACGTTTCGGCACCGATCCTCCCCTGTCCAGCCTTGAGGACGAAGTACGCCATACGGCGTACCATATGATACAGGAAATGATCGCCCGAGACAGTGAAGATAAGCACTTTGTCCGTTTCGACGACATCAGCCGCATTCAGCGTGCATGTCGTATCCCGATGCCGCCTGCTCGCGTCGATATTCCCAAACACCTTGAAATCGTGCGTTCCAAGCAATGCATGCGCGGCATTGTTCATTGCCACGGCCTCGACAGGATACTCGAGTCTATACGCATAGCGCGCGAGGAACGGGGTCCAGCATCCATTCTTGATGAACAGATAAGCATAGGACTTTCCTGCCGCAGAAAATCGCGCACTGAAGTTAGCACTCTCAAGAACACAATTGCGGATCGTCAGCCACTCGGGCATCATGACCGGAAGGCGCCGTGCGACGCGCTCATAGAGAACCTCGTCGCGCAGAACGAAACTCACCACATTGTGAAGGGCGTGGACGCCCCTGTCGGTTCGCGATGCCCCGACAACTGGTACGTACGACCCACAGACAGCTTTCAACGCCCCTTCCAATGTACTCTGCACCGTCACCAGAGACTCCTGCTTCTGGAAACCATAGGCGAAGGAGCCATCGTAGGCTATGTCCATGCGCACGGTTACAGGAACAGACGCCACAGGATGACTCCGGACAGCGCAGCTACTGTCCCAAGAAGAATAAAAGCGTCGGAGGATTCGAAGTGCCGCGCATGGTATCTTGTTCGAGGGTTCCCCACGCGAAAGCCTCTGGCTTCCATCGCGACAGCCAAGTCATCTGCTCGGCGAAAAGAGGAAACGAACAAGGGTATCAAGATGGGGATGAAGCTCTTCATGCGCACAACGAGCCCTCCTTCTCCAATCTTGGCCCCCCGAGACACCTGTGCCCGTATGATCCGTTCGGTTTCCTCGAGAATCGTCGGCACGAACCGCATGGCGATGCTCATCACCAATGCGATTTCCGCCGAAGGCACGCCGATATGATTGAGAGGCTTCAACAGATCCGACACGGCGTCGGTCAACTCTATGGGAGAAGTGCTCGCCGTGAGGAGCACACTCACAAGCGTAAGCAGCACCAGTCTGCATAGAATGAACCCGGCCAGTACCAGCCCCTCGCGCGTGACCCGCATGAACCAGAACCGCCAGACAGGCGCACCAGGAGTGAAGAAGACCTGTACGACAACAGTCAGCATAATGAGGAACATGATAGGCTTCAGGCCACGGGCAAAGAAACGCAGGGGTACTCTCGAGACTCCAATGCCGATAGCCAGAAGAACACCAATGGGGACGTATTGCGCCGTCTTTGTTGCGACAAAGACCCCAATCATGAGAACGACGGTCGCAACAAGCTTCACCAAGGCGCCAGACCGGTGTACGGCAGAAGTTCCGGGGTAGTGCTGTCCAAGAACGAAACTGCGAGAGAGGCCCACTATGCGCCCCCAGAATCGGAGGTGCACAACCTCAACGAGTCGAGCATCCTGCCGCTCGAGCTCTCATCTACTGTGAGTGTGCTTCCACAGTCCTGCAGTGCACGTGCAAGGCGATAGCTTTCGGGAAGCTCCAGACCCGTTCGCTCAACCAGTTCCGCATCACGAAAGAAAGCCTCGGTCGGACCCTGGAATGCCACAGTCCCGCCATCAAGGACGATTACCTGTTTGCAGAACTCCGCAACCTCGTCCATGTTGTGAGATACGAGGATCACGGTGATGTTGGCGTTCTGGCGCAAGGACTCCAGCTCACTCAGAACGGTCAGCTTGGAGCCGGAATCAAGCCCCGCAGTGGGTTCATCAAGTACAATGTACTTCTGTCCCATCGCGACAACCGAGGCGATGGCCACGCGGCGCTGTTCTCCTCCGCTCAGCTGAAAGGGAGATAGCGGCAGAAAACGCTCCGGATCAAGACCGACCGTCTTCATTGCTTTGCGAACACTTCGGTCGACCTGCTCTTTGCTGAATCCATAGTTTCGGCAGCCAAAGGCTACCTCTTCAAAGATGGTCTCGGCAAAGAACTGGTCCTCGGGGTATTGGAACACGATTCCGACACTGCGGCGGACCTTGGCCAGTACTGCTCGCTGGTTGCAGACGACGTCACCGTCGACAATGACGTCTCCTCTTGTCGAGAACAGAAGCCCGTTCAAGTGCTCAACCAGCGTTGACTTACCGGATCCCGTCCTTCCCACGACGCCCACGAAAGCACCATCGTCGATATGCAGGCTGATCCCTCGGAGCGCAAAGTACTCGAAGGGCTCACCGCTATCATAGACGTAGTCGACGTTCTTCAGTTCAATTGGCATGTCGCTCTGGCAAATTCGTCCGGCGTCAGGCACAATGGGAAGTCCGTCCAGCGCTCCTGCATAAGTAACGAAGCCCTGGTGCTCAAGGGAAGAACCAGTCCTCCCAGTTCAACGACTTCCTGGTTCGAAAAGATGGCACGAGGCGAGTCCCAGGCTGCAAGCACTCCGTCTGCCAACACACCGACGCGCGACGCAACGAGCACTTCGTCCAGGAGATGAGTGACTATGACAATGCCGATCCCAAGCTCGCGGTTGAGACGGAGGACCGTCTGCACGACCTCGCGGCGATTCGTCGGATCCAGGAGCGAGGTAGCCTCGTCCAGAATCAGGAATGATGGTTTCATGGCCAGCACTCCGGCAATGGCTACTTTCTGTTTCTGTCCGCCAGACAGGCGATGCGGGGGATAGTCTCGATATTGCTCCAGCCCCAACAGATGCAATGCGTCCGCAACGCGTTGTACCATTTCCGCATGGGGAAGTTCGAGGTTCTCGAGCCCAAAAGCGATATCGTCCTCGACGGTCGTTGCAACGAGCTGGTTATCGGGATTCTGGAAGACCAGACCAACATCAAGCCCTGGTCGAACATCCAGACCCGCCCGAACACCACGATCCGGCAGCAGACGAACACTGCCGGACGTCGGACGCAAAAGCCCGCTTGCAAGGCGGGCTAGTGTACTCTTGCCGGATCCGTTGGGACCGACAATCGCGGAGATCGAGCCATCCGGCAACTCCAGGTCTACATCACGAAGGACCTGAACAGCCCCCGTGGAGGTCTCCATGTGATACGAGACCTTGTCGAGGCAGATCATCTACTTCTCTACAAACTCCAGGACCGCCATGTTCGCTGCGTCACCCTTCCGATACCCGGCCTTGATGATTCGCAGGTAGCCCCCCGGGCGCGTTATGTAGCGATCCTTAGTCAGCTTGAACGCTTCGTCGACCGCTTCTGGCGTCAGAAGGTAGGCGTGCAGCTTGCGCCGCGTCGTCAGATCATCAACCTTTGCAGTCGTAATGAGCTTCTCTACCACACGTTTCACTGATTTTGCACGAGTAATCGTTGTCTCAATGCGACCTTTCTCGATCACTGAAGTCGAGAGATTGCGCAACATCATGCTGCGCAGGCCACTGTATACGCCAAGCTTTTTCAGCTTTCTTCCATGTCTCATAGCAAGGATACTCCTCTCGTCACGTTCGCGCCTGCCACCGGCCGCGCGCTAATCTTCTGGGACGCTGATGCCAACATCTCTGAGGGCTTCGTCAACGCTCTTTCGACCCGCCTCTCCGAAACCACTGACACTCTCTCCACGATGCTCCAGGTAGTCGGTCACGGTCTCGACGCCGGCCTTCTTGAGAACCTCCGCCCAGCGGCTTTTGACACCATCGACAGTCTCCAGCCCCTTCGACATGACGTCTTCGTTCTCCATCGCTGCCTCCGAGACACTGTCCGCTGAACCCTGGGCCGTCAAACACACGAGCAACTGTCGCGCATGACGATCCACGAGATCAAGAGCTTCCTTCAGCGCATCGCGGGCTCTGATTGTCGGAAAATGGGTGATCTCTACGATAAGGCGCTCAGAGTCAGCTTTCTGCTTGATTCTCACGGGTTCGACGGTGAAATTGGCTGTCCGTACAGGAGAGTAAATGCTGTCGAGCGCAATCGTGTCGACGGTCCCGCTCAGCAACTCATGGTTCTCCTCGTTGCTGACATAACCTACGCCGGTCCGCAACAGTACCTGAAGATCGATGACACTGTCGTCTGCGGAGAGTTCTGCCACTTTCAGCTCTGGATTGAATATCTTCACCAACGAGTTCTTCTCGAAGTCTTCGGCCTTCAACACGCCCCTTCCCTGTCGCTTGAGAGAAAGAGTGGCTTCGCTGCCATCAATAATGGAGACCTGGAGATTCCTGATGTTGAAGATAAGCTCCTGAAGGTCCTCCTTGATGCCAGGCAGCGAAGTGAACTCATGGAGCGCGCCGTTTACCTTGATTGCCACCGGCGCACTCCCGGGAATCGAAGACAGAAGAGCCCGCCGAAGCGCATTACCCATCGTGGTTCCATACCCATGCTGCAATGGCTCGAAGACGAACTTGCCGTATTCGGCGGTTTCTTCAGCAGATGTAAGTCTGATACCTTCAAGC
This sequence comes from uncultured Caldisericota bacterium, assembly GCA_964426505.1. Classification (GTDB taxonomy): domain Bacteria; phylum Caldisericota; class Caldisericia; order Cryosericales; family Cryosericaceae; genus Cryosericum. Next base: position 9,248 of record CAYRQW010000021.1, on the reverse strand, counting down.
CCTTCTATCATGGCAGGCTCCTACTTCGAGTAGTACTCGATGACAAGACGGGTATTGATGGGAACTCCAATCTGCTCAACCGTCGGAATCGTGAGCACGGTGCCCTCGAACTTGTCGGGGCTGAATGAAAGCCACTGCGGGGTAGCCGGCTTGCTGGCCACAGACTCCTGCACGCTGATCATGGACTTCCCAGTATCGGTCAGTGTCACGATGTCTCCCACCCTGACCTGGTACGACGGAATGTCGACGCGGTGCCCGTTGACGAACACGTTGCCATGGCAAACCATCTGGCGAGCAGACTTGCGACCCGGCTGAATACCCATCCGGAACACGACATTGTCGAGACGGCGTTCCAGAAGCTCGAGCAGCTTGCCACCAGTAGGGATGGCCTGCTGAGAGTTCGCAAGAGTGAAGTAGCTCCTGAATTGACGCTCCGCCAGACCGTAGGCAAGGCGAAGGCGCTGCTTTTCCTTGAGGTGAAGCTCATAGTCACTGTCTTTGCGGAACTTCTGGTCAATTCCGTGTTGTCCGGGCCCCATCTTCCCACGTTCGATCGCACACTTGCCGCTCGAGCACCGAGAGCCCTTGAGGAACAGTTTCGTATTCAGTGCACGGCATTTCCGGCACGACGCATCAATATATCTGGACATAGTCGCCTCCTATACCCTTCTGATCTTGCGCGGCCTGCACCCGTTGTGCGGGATGGGCGTGACGTCCTTGATGGACGAAACGTTGAGGCCGGCAGACTGCAGAGCACGGACAGCGATCTCGCGACCCGAACCAGCGCCCTTCACGAACACGTTTACTCTTGACATCCCCATGGCAATAGCCTTCTCGGCCGCTTTCTGAGCAGCGACCTGGGCAGCAAAGGGCGTTCCCTTCTTGGAGCCTTTGAAACCGCTGCTTCCAGACGAACCCCAGCATACGGTGTCGCCCTGAGCATCGGTAATCGTCACAAGGGTGTTGTTGAATGAGGAAAAGACGTACGCTTTCCCTTCGCCAACGACCCGTTTCTCTTTCTTGCGCTTGACTACTTTCTTCTTGATGTCTGCCATAAGATCCCCTTTGCCTATACCTTGGATGCCTTGGAACCGACGGTCTTCTTCGGTCCCTTGCGTGTGCGGGCATTCGTCCTGGTGCGTTGACCGCGAACGGGTAGTCCTCTCTTGTGACGGACACCACGGTAGCAGTTGATCTCCATGAGCCTGCGGATGTTCGTCGAGACTTCCCGGCGAAGATCACCCTCGACGACGAGATTGTCGTTGATTGCCTTCTGGATCGCGAGAATCTCGCTCTCTGTCAGGTCTTTGACCTTCTTGTCCTCAGACACTCCAGCAACCTTGCAAATCACCTTATAGTTTGACTTGCCAATGCCGTAGATATAGGTGAGGGCAATGCCTACCTTCTTTCCGGCGGCAAGATCGATACCACTAATACGAGCCACAATTCCTCCTTTACTTGCCCTGGCGCTGCTTGTGCTTCGGGTTCTCGCAGATTACCATGAGCGTACCGTTGCGCTTCACAATCTTGCACTTAGCACAGATCTTCTTTACTGACGGTCTCACTTTCATAGGTCGCTACTCCTTTCAACTCTTCGACAACTACAGTCGATAGGTAATACGTGCTTTTGAAAGGTCATAGGGTGTTATCTCAAGCCTTACCTTGTCGCCCGGGAGGATCTTGATGAAGTTGAGCCTCATCTTTCCGCTGATATGGGCCAGCACGATCTTGCCGTTGCCCAGCTTCACGCGGAACATAGTCCCCGGGAGCGTTTCCACTATGACGCCCTCTGTCTCTATGACTTCTTTCTTGTTCATGGCTGTGTCAGGATGACGGGGCCCTGGGCCGTGACGGCTATCGTGTGCTCGAAGTGAGCGCTTTTGTGTCCGTCAACAGTGACAACCGTCCAATCGTCGTTCAGAACGCGGACAGCGCTGCTACCAGCGTTGACCATGGGTTCAATCGCGATCACCAGTCCCTCCTTGAGAGTAATACCCGTACCCGCTCGGCCGTAGTTGGGAACCTCAGGATCCTCATGAAGCTCCTTTCCAACACCATGCCCGACGTAGTCACGCACGACACTCATGCCCTGGGCTTCAGCCACCTGTTGGACTGCATGGCCGATATCTCCCAGACGAGCTCCCACATGCACGGCGTCGATGCCGGCGTACAGGCTCCTTCGAGTCGTCTCGATAAGCTCCTGATCTCGGGCCACGACGGATCCGCAGGCAACCGTAATGGCTGAATCTGCATAGTATCCTTCATAGATAAGGCCCAGGTCCAGCGAAACGACGTCACCTGAATTCAGAACGCGATGTCCCGGAATGCCGTGGATGACCTGTTCATTGACGGAGACACAGAGTGTTGCCGGGTAGCCGCCGTAGTGCAGGAATGCCGGTTTGGCTCCGAGCTCGCGGATGCGAAGTTCTGCCACACGGTCCAGCTCATGAGTAGTGACGCCGGGAGCAACCATCTCTCCTATCTGGCGCAATACTTCGCCGAGCTTGGCTCCTGAAACACGAAGGTGCTCGATGTCCGATGCAGACTTAAGCCTGATCATCAAGAGCTCCCTGTATTCTGGCAAAGACAACATCCGGAGCGCTGGCTCCGTCAACAGTGATGAGTTTCCCTTGATCACCATAATAGATGGTCAGGGTCTTCGTCATCGCTTCATAGGTACTCATCCTCGTCCTGACGCTCTCCTCGCGGTCGTCTTCCCGCTGGATGAGGGGTGCGCCACAGAGGGTACAGAAACCCTCCCTCTCTGGCTGCGAATAGTACACGTTGTATACACTGCCGTCGGATGGGCAGACGCGCCGTCCCGAAATGCGACGGAACGCTGTCTCGACTGGCAGGTCAACGAGCACCGCTGCGGTCAAGCTAAGGTTTTGCTTTGTCAGATACTCGTCGAGAAATGCGGCTTGAGCGACAGTCCTCGGGTACCCGTCCAGAACAAAGCCTGCTTGCGCCTCCTGGGTCGACAGAAACGATTCGACGACAATCATGTTGACATCCTCGTCGCTCACAAGACCCCCAGCATTGATCTTGGCCGCAACCTCGGCGGGCAGTTTGCCCTCCCGCCGAAGATTGCGGAAATATTCACCACTCGAGAACGTCGGCACTCCGCTGCTCTGCGCAATGAGCGCGCCTTGAGTGCCCTTTCCCGAGCCCGGTAGACCCAACAGAATGATACGCGGGTGCTGCACCATTATTTCATGAACCCCTTGTAGTGACGCATCATCATGTATGCCTCGATCTCCTGCACGGTCTCCAGCGCTACGCCGATGATGATAAGCAGCGACGTGCCTCCGAAAGCAAAAGCCTGAATCTGCAGGTTCTTCATGGCAATGTTCGGCACGATAGCGAGAAACGCAAGGAAAATGGCAGTCGGAAGCACTATCCGGTCGAGCACGCCCTTGATGTACTGCGCGGTCGCCTCGCCGGGACGAACCCCAGGCACATAGCCACCGTACTTCTTGAGATCATCCGCAATCTTGGTCGGATCGTAGGTGATCTCCGTGTAGAAGTATGTGAAGAAGATGATGAGGAAGAAGAAAACGGTGTTGTGCGCCAGCGTTCCAGAACTAGTCAGCGGCTGTGCGATCTTGGTGTAGAACCAGGATGTCGACCAGAACTGCGACACCGTCGCAGGGAACATCAGGACGGTCGAAGCAAAGATGATCGGGAGCACACCCGCCTGCACAAGCTTCAGCGGGATGTACGTGGACTGACCACCGTAGACCTTGCGGCCGACGATGCGCTTCGCGTACTGCACCGGTACCTTGCGCTCGCCCTCATAGGCAAACAGGACCAGCATGAGGAGTACGACAGCTCCAATAATGCCACCAATGAGGCCAATGACACTGAGCGAATCCGCCTGGGTCAACCTGAAGGCCTGGGCCACACCAACCGGAATGCGACTGACAATACCCGAGAAGATGATAAGGGACACGCCGTTGCCGATACCCCGCTCGGTCATGACTTCACCAAGCCACAGCACGATGTAGGCGCCAGCTGTAAGGCTCAGAACGATCAGCAGCTTCACGAAGAAGCCGGTGCTCGAAAGGTACTTCGAGAAGATGGCCAGAATACCGAATGACTCGATGACCGCCAAACCAAGAGTGAGGTAACGCGTGTACTTCGCGATCTTCCGCTGACCTTCCTTGCCACCTTCCTTGCGAAGCTCCTCGAGCGCCGGAATGACCGAGCCGAGAAGCTCAATGATGATGGAAGCATTGATGTATGGAAGAACGCTCAGCGAGAAGATGGCGAAGTTCGCAATACCACCACCTGAAAACAAGTCAAGGAGACCTAGAAAACCCCCTTTGCCAACCAGCTCTGCTACAGCCGCACGATCGATACCAGGCACGGGGATGTACGTCCCGAGCCTGATAACGACAAACATCATGAGCGTGAACAGAATCCTGTTGCGCAGTTCCGGAAGTCTGAAAGCTCTCCTCAGCGTCTCAAACATCAGACGACCTCGCAGGTGCCGCCAGCCTTCTCGATCTTCTCACGAGCAGAAGCCGAGAAGCCCGACGCCCGCACTTGAACCTTCGTGGTCAGTTCACCGTCTCCAAGGAGCTTCACCGGTGCGTTGTAGAGCGCATTCAGGTCAAGGGGCATTTCACCTTCGTATCCCTCGAGTGCGCCGATATTGACGGCAACATACACTGTCCGGACATGAGGCGTGAATCCATGCTTCTTTGGAAGTCGCCGATACAGTGGAGTCTGCCCGCCCTCGAATCCAACGCGCTTGCTGCGTCCAGAACGAGCCTTGGCACCTTTGCGGCCGTAGCCGCACTGTTTGCCCTTGCCACTCCCGGCTCCGCGACCGATGACTTTCGGGCTATCGATGAAGCCTTCCGGCCTCACCATCTCGTTGAGTTTCATTGACGAGCCTCCGTAGCACGTGGCTCAGCATTGATGCGGTCTTGCCTGCGCAGATTGCGCATCAAGGTCATCTGTTCGATGTCGCGCAATCCATCGATCGTAGCAGCAGCAAGAGAAATGGCATTGGAGCTGCCAAGCGACTTCGTGAGGACATCCTGCACTCCGACTTTTTCCATGATCTGGCGAACTACGCCACCAGCGACGATACCGGTACCAGTGACGGCGGGCTGGAGATACACCCAGCCTGCCCCGGTCCGAGTCTTTGTCGAGAACGGCAACGTTGTTCCCTTGAGCGTGAAGGTAACAAGATTGCGCTTGGCAGCCGTGATTCCCTTCGTGATAGCCAACGGGATTTCGATGGCCTTGCCAATACCGATGCCGACCTTGCCCTTCTTGTTGCCGACGACGACCAGAACCCTGAACTTCATTTTCTTGCCGCCTTTGACGACCTTTGTGACGCGGTCGATGCTGATGACCGATTCTTCGTATTCTTTGGGTTCGAACGAACGTCTTGCCACAGCTTCCTCCTAGAATTCCAGTCCCGCAGCGCGCGCGGCTTCGGCAAGCGCCTTTATGCGACCATGGTAGGAATGCCCACCCCGGTCGAAGGCCACAGTCTTGATACCCATCTGGATCGCCTTGTCGGCTATCTCCGTGCCAACGAGCTGGCAAGCGACCGTGTTGTTGGCCGCCACTGCCTGGCCATCCGCCTTGCGCTTAAGGTTCGATGCGGCAGCAAGGGTTATGCCCTTGTCGTCGTCAATAAGCTGAGCATACACATGCTTCAGGCTGACAAAGACAGCAAGTCTTGGCCGTTCCGCGGTTCCTGACAGCTTTTTGCGAATCCGGTCATGCCGTCTCTCGCGAGCTTCTTCTCTATCGTGTCTGCTAATCATTGTTCCCCCTACGCCCCGGACAAGGCCTTCTTACCAGCCTTGATCCTGACTTTTTCGCCAGCATACCGGATGCCCTTGCCCTTGTAGTGGTCAGGCACACGCACCTTGCGAACATTCTGTGCGAACTGCCCCAGCCCCACAGCATCGGCACCAGTCATAGCGACCTTGACGTTGTCGGTCACTTCGACTTTGATGCCCTCAGGAATCTTCATGGGCACGGCATGCGAGTACCCAACAAACAGGGTCAGGGTGCCTGCGTCGACGGCAGCCCTGTAGCCGACGCCAACGATTTCCAGACGCTTGACGAATCCCTCGGTCACACCTGTCACAATGCCCGAGAAACGTGCCGACGTGGTGCCGTGCATCACGTTGAGCGTCTCCTGAAAAGCTGGATCAAGGACAAACCGGACCTGGTCTCCCTCGACGGTATACTCAATGTGCTCGGGAACCGCGAGTGTCAGGGAACCGCGAGGTCCCGTGACCGTCAACAGGCGATCTGTCTGCGTCACGGTGACGCCAGCCGGGATCGTGGTGAGTCTCTTGCCTATTCTCGACATACTGTCCCCCTTACCAGACGAAGCAGATGACCTCGCCGCCAAGCCCTTCCTTGCGAGCCTGCACGTCGGTCATCAACCCCTGCGGGGTGGAGATGATTGCCATGCCGGCGCCCATGAGAACGCGCGGCACTGCATCCTTCTTCACGTAGATGCGGCGACCTGGAAGACTGATACGCTTCAGGCCGGTAATGTAACGACCACGAGTCTTTGTGTACTTGAGATCGAGCTTCAGGTACTTGCGGTTGTCGCGTATGATCTCCGACACACCACCCACATAGCCCTGTTTCTTGAGAATCAGCGCGAGTGCGCTGTTCATCTCCGAATACGGGGCAATGGTAGAGTCATGGTAGACCAGATTTGCATTTCTTACCCTGGTCAAAAAATCCGAAAGTGCGTCAACTCTGGACATGTCTCCTCCTCTACCAGCTAGCCTTCTTGACGCCCGGAAGCTTCCCTTCGAGTGCCATCTTGCGGAAGCAGAGCCTGCAAAGGCCGAACTCCCGATAGTACCCGCGGGACCGCCCACAGATCTTGCACCTGTTGTGGGCTCTGGTCGAGAACTTGGGCTTACGAAGAGCCTTGTTGATCATAGCTTTTCTTGCCATAGTGTCTCCTTACACCCTATCTCTGCCTGAACGGCACGCCGAACGCTTCAAGCAAGGCCTTGCACTCTTCGTCAGTCTGTGCAGTCGTGGTAACAGTGATGCTCATTCCACGGGCCTTGTCCACCTTGTCGTAAGAGATCTCAGGGAACACAAGCTGTTCCTTGAGTGCGAAGGTATAGTTTCCGCGACCGTCGAAAGACTTGGGAGAGAGTCCCTTGAAGTCTCTGATACGTTCAAAAACCACCGTAACGAGCTTCTCCAGGAAGGCATACATCCGGACGCCTCTCAGCGTGACGGCGACACCCACAGGGGCGTTCTTCCGAATCTTAAACGTCGCGATAGACTTCTTTGCCAAGGTGACGATGGGCTTCTGCCCGGAGATCAACCCAATCTCCTCGACACTGCTGTCGATAACCTTGGGATTCTCAGTCGCCTCACCAATACCACGGTTGATGGTGATCTTCGCAATGCGCGGAATGCGCATGACGTTGGTGTAGCCGAAACGCTTCTGAAGGCCCTTACGAACCTCATCCTCGTACTTCACCCTGTAGGCGTCTGAGAAGCTCTTCAGCTCACGCTTTGCCAGAACCTTGGTCTTGGCCGGCGTCTTCTCCTTCTTGGCAGGGACTGCTGCAGTTATTGGTTTCTTTGTTGCTTCCTTGGCTGCCATGGCGCGCCTCCTTACACCTTATCGATCGTCTCGTTGCAGACTCTGCACGAGCGAACGGACTTGTTGCCATCGACAAGGCGATGAGCGACCCTGGTCGGCTGGTGGCAGCTTGGGCAGATAAGCATGACTTTGCTGGCAAGAATCGGGGACTCACGCTTCGCGATCTTCCCCTGCGGCATGGCCTGGGTAGGACGAAGGCTCTTGGAAACCATGTTGATGCCTTCAACCAGAACCTTGCCGGCAGTCGGGATCGTCCTGATCACCTTGCCCTTGTTTCCCTTGTCCTTGCCTGAGACAACGACGACTATGTCGCCTTTCCTGACGTTCAAGAATTTTACAGTACCCTTCATGATCAACTCCTACACAACTTCCGGTGCGAGCGAGGTAATCTTGAGATAGCCCTTGTCACGCAGCTCCCGGCAGACTGGTCCAAAAATACGTGTGCCCTTTGGGTTGCCATCGTCGTCGATAAGGACGGCGGCATTCTGGTCGAACCGTACCAGACTGCCATCGGCCCGACGAATCTCCCTCTTCGTCCTCACGATAACACACTTGACGACCGCACCCTTGACGACCGCCGCATTTGGAGCGGCCTTCTTGACGGTAACGACGCACTTGTCACCGACGTGCCCGACCTGATGCTTGTTGTTTGTGAGGACTGTGATGATTCTGACTTCTTTCGCACCGGAGTTGTCGGCAACGATCATGTGACTGTATGGCCTAAGCATTCTGCGCCCCCTCAACAGCCGTTCCCGCCTTGGTCACGACCTCCACGAGCCTCCAGCGCTTTGAGCTGGAAATCGGACGCGCAAACCTGACCACAACCGTGTCGCCAACGGACGAAATGCGTTTGCTGTCATCGGCATACAACTTGGTTGTACGGACGGTTATGCGGCCGAAGCTGCCTCTGACCATGCGCTTCACCCCGACGACAACACGCCCATCCTGTGCCTTGAGCACTGTTCCCTTCTCAACGATTTCTCCAGCCATTACTTGACCTCCTGCTTCTTCGACGCGAGGCCCATCGTGCGCTCGTGCTCGACCGTCAGAATCTTGGCGATGTCATGACGGACTTCCTTCACGCGGGCCGTGTTCTTGAGTTGGCGCGTCGCAAGCTGAAATCTCAAGTTGAACAGTTCTCGGCGAAGGTTCTCCATGTTCACTTTGAGTTCAGCGTCCGACATGTCCCTGACTTTGCTGATTCTCATTAGCTCCCCCTTGATAAGAAGCGTGTCCTGATGGGCAACTTGAAGGAAGCCAGTCTCGTGACTCGGCGAGCCTCTTCTTCGCTGATACCGGACATTTCGAAGAGGATTCTTCCGGGCTTGACGACGGCAGCCCAATGGTCAACGTCGCCTTTGCCCGAACCCATACGGGTTTCCGCCGGCTTCTTCGTGATAGGCTTATCGGGGAAGATACGAATCCACATTTTTCCCTTCTTGTGAACGGCCGAAACCAGAGACAGACGAGCTGCCTCGATCTGGCGGTCCGTGACGAGAGAGCACTCCATGGCTTGCAGCCCGAACTCACCGAACGACAGTTCGGCTCCCCGAGTGGCCATGCCGCGCATCCTTCCACGGTGCATCTTTCTGAAGTTGGTTCTCACAGGTAATAGCATGATGACCTC
>CAYRQW010000020.1:0-18507 GCA_964426505.1 uncultured Caldisericota bacterium | reverse complement strand
ACGTCGTTACCGAGGACAAGAACCCGACCAGCATCGAGGTCGGGCTGGGGGTCAACATTCTCGGCAACGAGGTCGACCTGGCCATCAAGCCCACCTGGGGACGCTACCAGTCGTATCCGGTTGAGCGTGGGGTGTTCGTTCCAGTCGACAAGGAGCTGCGGATCGGTCGCATGGTCAAGCTGGAGTCGTATCCGGCAATCCTGTTCAGCGCTCAGGTCGATACGCTGCCGAGCGTGATCGTCGAACTGCTCAAAGTGGTCGCCGACCTCCTTTCGAAGGTTTGGGACGTCGCGACGGGTCTTCTGTCTGGTGCCAAGGATACCATCCTCTCGACGGGGGCGGGCCTTGGCAGCACGCTGACAGGCGGGGCGAAGACAGTCATCGGGAAGGGGACAGGCATCGTGCTGTCGAAGATCGGTGCCATACCTGGTGTCCTGGCAGTGCCTGTGGCGGTCACGTCGACCAAGCGCGTGACCCTGATTGGCGCACCGTCTGCGACGGGCAAGTTTGCGGTCGGGGGCATCTACACCCTTCAGCCGGAAAACGGTACGCTGTCGAAACCGGCGTCACTGACGCTCAGCTATGCAGCCGCGGCCCTGGGGAAAGTAGATCCGGCATCACTGAGCGTCTATCACTACGACGCGCCTGCCCGTACCTGGACGCCGGTGCCTTCCACGCATGACCAGGCTGCACGCGAGTTGACGGCCCAGATCACTCAGCTGGGTGGCTACTGCATCGGTTCCGATGCAGAATCGCCATCCTTCGAGCTGCTGCTCCCTTCCGGGACGCCGCCCGTTGTGACCACATCGCTGCCAGAACTGACCCTGACATGTCGTGATACTGGTTCCGGTATCGTTCCTTCCACGTTTGCGGCCTCGATCGATGGAAATCCGGTCCAGGCAGACTGGTCCACAGTGGCCCTGCAGGGGACTCTCACGGTCGTCGATCCGCTTGTAGACGGCAGCCACAAGCTGGTGGTTCAGGCGACGGACGGCTCGGGGAACAAGGGCAGTGCGACATTCGACGTGCAGGTACGACAGGCGCCGGCACCACCAGTGGTGCGTCTCGACGCCGTGAGCACCGGGAAGGTGCAGCTGGGGCTGGAGGCTGGCGCAGGAGGCGGTCAGCCGACGTCATTCGTTCTCTGGCGCTCCGAGCCTGAAGTGGGTCCCGTCTATCACCGCATGGGTACGGTGAAGGCTGGAGCAGGCACATATGTCGACAAGGACGTCAGGTCGGGTGCGACGTACCTCTATGCTGCGACGGCTCTGGCTTCTGCCGACACCGAAGGGCCCATGTCGGAACCGCTCCAGGTAGTGATTCCCGGGGTTCCAGGCGGTCAAGAAGGCTCGGGAGAGCAAGAGCAGTCGGCACGCCTGCCTCTGGCCCTCGTTCTCGGCGTCCTGGCAGCGCTGGCCGTCTTAGTCGGGGCAAGTCTGGCAGTCGTCGTGGTTCTCAGGAAAGGCCGACGTCCTCCTGGTCGGTAGCACGGGCGCAAGGACTCATCCGCATGCCTGTCCTCGGTTCCACTGACGGGGCAGCAAGCCTGAACTTGCAGTTGCGCCTTGCCGTGAACCGCATACCATTGTCGTGACTGCCACCCGGTCGTTGACCGGCGAATCTGACAGATCGTGAAAGGCGGCTGACATGTTTGCGCTCGTAGCTGTGCTTGCCGACGAAGAGAAGGTGCTCCGGATACTGCGGGGACTTCCGCTCATCGACGTTCGTGGTGCTACCGTCATCGAGTCACGCGGACTCGGGAGTTTTGCAGATGGCGACGTCCCGATGTTCACGAACCTGACACGCGTCCTCGCTGGCGGTTCATCCGCTGTGCGCTACACCCTGTTTTCAGTGATCATGACGTCTGAGACACTGGACAAGGCAAAACGTCTGATCCTGGACGTCGTCGGCAACATCGAGGAGAGGGATAAGGGGATCATGTTTGTCGTCCCTCTGGCTGAGGTGTACGGGCTTGCACCGGCAATGCCCGACAGTGGAGAAAAGGCCTGATGGATATTCTGCTCGACCTCGGGCTCATCATCGTCATCTCGGTCATCTTTGCCTGGCTCCTGAGCCGCACTGGCGTCACCCGGGTCCTTGGATACATCATCACAGGGATCCTGGCGGGGCTGACGCTGCAGCGTGTCATTCAGCCGACACTGATCGCCGGGTTCGATGCCCTGAGCGGAGCCGCTCTTGGCTTCGTCACGTTTCTTATCGGCGAGGACTTCACGGCCGTGGGCATCCGCCGCATGGGCGTGCGCGGGCCGGTCCTTGCCACCGTGCAGGCGCTCCTGACGTTCGCCGTCGTGCTCGTCGGTGTCGTCACGCTGGGGACGATGGGCCTCTTCCGACTTGAGCACCTCGTACCCGAAGCCCTGCTCCTGGCCGCGACGGCGACTGCGACCGCTCCTGCAGCCACGTTCGAGGTCATCAAGCGGCTCAAGGCAAACGGTCCCGTCACCGACGCGCTCGCCATGGCTGTGACATTCGATGATGCAGTCGGCATCGTCGTCTTCGACATCAGTGTCGTCGTCGCGAGAGCGATGATAGGGAGTAGTACTACCCCCGGGTGGGGCATCCTGACGACGTCCCTGCGCGAACTCAGTCTATCGTTCGCGCTTGGCGCTGGTGCGGGGCTTGTCTTTGGACTGGCAGCCCGTCTGTTGCACTCACGCAACGAAGTCCGAGTATTGGGCATCGGCACGGTCCTGCTGACAGTAGGCCTCAGCCGGATGTGGGAGCTGTCACCGCTGCTGGCCTCCCTGGTTCTGGGAGCAGTGTTCGCCAATGTCGCACCTTCAGCTGACCGTGTTTTCGAGGATCTAGACCACTGGTCGAGCCCACTGCTGCTCCTGTTCTTCTTCCTTGCCGGGGCGACGACGGACTTCAGACTGCTGAGAAGTGCATGGCCCGTAGTGCTGGTCTACATCATCCTGCGTGCGGTCGGCAAGATCGGTGGATCAGGCGTCGGAGGCTGGATCATCGGGGCTCCGAGGAGCGTGCGCCGCAACCTGGGACTGTCCATGCTGCCGCAGGCGGGTCTCGCCGTTGGGCATGCGCTGGTCGTCACCAGCCTGTTCCCGAACCTTACGTATATCAGCATGACCGTCGTCGTGGCAGTGCTCCTGTTCGATGTTGTCGGTTCCTGGATGACCAGGCGCGTGCTCACAAGGTGCGGCGAGGCTGGAGGCCCCACGGTGACCCCCGGCGGTCACCACGCGGAAGTTGTCGACTAGCGACGGGACAGCCGAGAAGATCCGATCAGCGACGAAGACGAAGGAGGAGTTGCGTTTCCCGACCTCCCTGTCGTCCCGCAGGGCTGGTTTGCCGTCCACCTGAGACGCCTTCAGACATGCGCGAAGGAGCCTGGGCTGGTCTTGACGCTCGTGTCTCGTTGGCGTGCGGAGCCACGTCAAGGCGTCTTCAGAAGTCCGCAGGTGTGGGCAGATCCAGCAGAAATCGCTCACTGCACAATTGGACGATCGCCCGGACGAACCTGCGCGTCTCGCCTGCCCGTACGACGCGCGACATATAGAGCGACAACCCCGGTTCGCCGGAGTGCAGGCGCAAGGCCTCGCGGATGAGGCGATGCCACTTGTCGGGCAGGATCCCCAGCGCGTACTCAGCGGCAGCCGGTTTGGAGGCCACGGCGTGACGGTCCATCGTGTACAGGATCCGGCACAGCGTGAGAACCGCGAACGTCACCCAGGCCGAGCTCAGGAACAGCCAGCGGGAATCGGCCTTTGGCGCCAGGTAGGCGCCGAGGTCGTAGCACATTTCTTGCTCCAGATCGGCCCAGGAGATGTCAGGAACGAACGTAGCCGGCCCCGGTCCGATGATGCTGATGCCGCATTGAACCAGGGTGAGCCAGCCAGCCTTGCTGACTTCGCGGCGACCGGCAAGACGGCCGTCGGCGATGAAGAGGCAAGGAGTGTCCAGCTCCCCGGCCTCGATCTGGTCGAGTTCGACGTATTCGCCGTCCAGTCTGGAAGCCCAGCGGCTGACATGGCACAGCGCACGGTGCAGAGCTCTGATGACAAGCTGGTCGTCTTCGCTGATCTGCCCCACCATCACCGTGACGAAGTCGATGTCGCTTGTGCGTTTCACGAACCCGCCCAGGGCAAGCGAACCATAGAGGGACAGGGCGTACACGCGTTCGGGAAATGCTGCGTGCAGGGCGTCGACATAGGCGCCAAGCACAGGAAGAAGGTCAGCCGGGAGCCGCGAGTCAGAAAGTGTGCCGTCCGGCAAGCCGGACGCGTCGGTGTTATCGTTCACTGCTGACACGTGACGCATGATCACGGGATCTTGAGGGCGCGTGCCTTCTTCTTCGGCGGCACGCTCCTATGGCGTCTGTTCCACGGAGGACTTGCCAGAGACAAGGCGTCAGCGCAAACATGCCTGCCCTCTGTCTAGTCCTGAAGTGCTGTGGATGCCGCCGGTTTCGGAGCAGAGTCACTTCCGGCGAGCGTTCGCATGATGACACTGCGCAGGAAGCGCTGATCCCCAAGCCGGTTCTTCAGCGCCGTCTCGAGTGCTCCCACGGGATAGAGGTTCTGCGGCGCTCTGGTATCACCCCACAGGTTGCTGGAGTAGTGTACTGCGATGGCCGACGCGAGATTGGCCAGGTGGATGGCCTCAGTGAGTCCCATGACAGGGAGCTCCATGCGCACCAGATTGGCCATCTGGCTGGCAAAAGGTGTGACGGCGCGGAGGCGCAGGAAGAAGCTCATCTTGCTGCTGCCGCTGCTTTCCGGATAGCGGATCTCGAAGATCGGTGTGCGTTCAGCGGCCTCGAGGGAGAGGACCGTGGCAAACTGCTCACCCTTCAGGTAGGCTTCCTGCACATTCTTGATGATGCCGGCCAGCTTGCCGGTCCCAGCGGCCAGACGGTGTTCGTAGGGGATAGGGCCGTCTGTCACAACAGCCTGCACGTCGGTACGATTCACTTCCTTCTGCGCAACGTCGTGTTCCAGCTCCTGCATGAGGTTGTTGAGTTCCTGCCCGAAGTCGTTCGGCTCATGGCTTGCGGCAGTGCGAATCTCGTATTCCACATCGAACGGACAGGACGCATCGCTTGCCAGCTTGAGTGCCCTGGTATCCGGGTCTGGCGCATTGGTGACGAAGTAGTGCCGGACCGCCTCGTCGCACAGCGCTTCGCCGACATCGTGAGTGTGTGAGCCGCACATCCGCATGCAGCCTGCTGCCACAGAACCAAAGACACCGTAATACGGAGGATTGCCATCGATGATGCCGTGCATGTCGATCCGGCGCACGCCGTCCACGAATGCGACGTGGACCGTGTCGAGTTCTGCGAATGCCGCGTCGGGGACGTGGACTGCCGACCAGTGGTCGATATCACGGCATTCGGTGGTCGGGACGACCTCATACGAGCGTTTCTGATCGGTCAAGGTGACCTCCGTGGAACCGGTGTAGACGCTTTGCCAGTAGTCGGGACGGATCCTCATCATGCCATCTCCCGGCGCGCGATGTGTGCCGAGCCGCCTGAATTGGTTACCTCGAGGACCGTCTCGAAACGTTCTACGAGGTCCGCCCGATGAGTGATGATACCGACGAGCGAGCCGTCCCGGCGCAACGACTCCAGGACGTCGGCGACACCCTGGACAGTGGTCTCGTCCAGCGTCCCGAAGCCCTCGTCGATGAAGAAGCTGTCCAGGTCGACGCTCGTCGACAGAAGGTCCTTGACAGCCAGAGCCAGCGCAAGTGAAGCCAGGAAGGTCTCTCCCCCCGACAGCGTGGCGACGTCGCGTGGGCCCGAGGCGCTGAAGGAGTCCTGAACCATCATCTGGTCACCCTCGTCGAGCAGCAGCTCGAAACGTCCCTTGCTCAGAACGCGTAGCTGATCGTTCGCCGTGACCAGCAGCTGTTCGAGGATGCCGCTGCTGACAAAGGCCACCATGCCCTTGCTGCCGAAGTCACGGGCAACCTGCTGGTAGGTGGACAGCAGACGCGTCACCTGTTCCTTTCGTGACAGGCGGTCGGCAAGGAATGCGCGCCGGGTGAGGAGGTCGTCCCTGCTGCGGCGGGTGGCTGTCAAGTCCTCCTGCGCGCGGGCGAAGTCTGCAGCAGCAGTTTCGCGTGCAATGCGCGCGATGTCGAGGTCGGCCTCGGATGGCAGGTCGGCGCCGAGCTCCTGCTGCAGCATTTCTACCTGTGCGGCCGCGGCTGCAGTCTCCTGATCGTACTGCCGGACCGATGCCTGAAGTGCCTCGGCCCTGTCGGCAGGGAGGACTGCGGCTTGCATCAATGCTATGGACTCGAATCCGTGCGTTTTCGACTGCGCCAGCAGGTCGCGCTGCAGCGTCTCGTATTGAGCCTCTGCCTGGCTGAACTGGCCGACCAGTGTCGCGGCCTTTGTTTGCAGCTCCGCCAGTGCCGAGCGGCTGTCTTCCTCTTTCTGGCGCTGTTCCTCGAGCTGGGCGACGATCGTTTTCTGCGCCGTGCGGGTCGTCGTCTCCTGCCCTCGCAGCTGCGTGAGCCGGGCGTGCAGGAACGCGACGGGGTTGGTACTCCCCTCGCGGGCCACGGTCGGGTCCATAAGCAGGCGCAGTGTCAATTCGTGGGCCTCATGCCGGTCTGCCTTATCCTCGGACCTCAGAGCGGCCAGCTGTCGTGTCAGTTCGTCGAGCCGAGCTCTTTCTGCTCCCGACTTCTTCTCCAACTCCGTGAGATTGTCCTGACAGTCTTCGGAATTCTTGCGAGCCTCGTCACGGACGGTCCTGAGGCGGGCGAGATCCATGTGTTCGGCATGTGCGACCAGTTCTTCCACGACATGGCCGCACACCGGGCAGGTATCGCCTGGCTTGAGACCCTGCTGGACCACGACCGCCGCATTTTCCGAGCGGGCTTGCTCGAAGGCGTCTTCGGCTCGTACTGAGGCGTCACGCGCCCTGCCCAGTGCCTCCTGCAGTTGGATCCGGCGATCGTCCTGCTCCCTGAGGGCCTCGTTCAGCTGAGTGACGCCCTCTTCCAGCTTCCCGGCCTTTTCGACGGCCGCGTCGGTTTTGTGCTGCAGTTCGTCCAGGCGAGCGGCAAAGGGCTGAAGGTCGCTGAGGCGCCCCATTGCGGAGGAGATCTCATCCAGCTTCTCTGCAAATGCAGCTTCCTTGGCACGCAAGGCCGTGTCGGCACGGGCCGACTGCACAGCCTCCAGACCTTTCCGGGCCGTGAGGACCGCCGACGATGCCTTGTCGCGTTCATCGGTGAGCCGTTCCAGTTCAGCAGCCAGACGCGTCCAGTTGGCCAGCGACGGCTGCAGCGATGCAAGTGCGATGCCGGTGGCAAGCCGCGCGCGGTCGCCGGCGATCTCGTTCGCCCGGGAGCGAAGTGTGGCAAGCTGTGTCTCAAGCTTTCCCAGCTGGCGCGCCTTGGACGACCGTTGCTCCATCATGGCCAAGGCCAGTTCGCTGGCCTTCAGCTGTTCCTGGAGCAGTGCGACCCGGTGTCCGGTGTCCGTGATGGCGCTGTCCAGAAGACTCATGGCTTCGTCGGTGATGGTTTGCTGATCGATGCCCGACAGGTCGCGGTCCAAACCTCCCAGTTCGCCCATGAGCGTTCCTGCATGCGCTCCGGCTGCCTTGCCGATGCGTTCATAGACGTCCAGGCTGAGCAATGAGATGAGGATGTCCCTGCGGGCACGTGGTGTGTCAGGCTTGAGGAAGCGGTCGAACTGCCCCTGAGGCAGAACGATGATGCGCGTGAAGACGTCGAAACTCATGTGCAGGAGCGTGTCCTCGATGTACCGGTCGGCATCCTTCTTCTTCAGGAGCTCCCTGAGCTGTTCTCCATCCCTGAAGACCTGAACGTCTTCTCTGACAGCGGTTCCCTGCCGGATGACCCTGTACGTCGCTCCGCCAAGGTCGAACGTCAGGGCGACGTGAAACTGCTTCGCGCCGCGACTGATGATGTTCTCGCGTTGGCCGTTCTCCGTCCGGATGCGTGGAATGCGCCCGTACAGGGCATAGCAGATCGCATCGACGACGGAGGATTTGCCCGATCCGGTCTCTCCCACGATGGCAAACAATGACAGATCGCGAAAGTCCAGCGTGATCGGGTCACGGTATGGCATGAAGTTTTCGACCTCAAGTGTCTGTATCCGCACGAGTTACCTCCTGGTACAGTTCACCGAGTACCTTCATAACGCTCTCGCCTGCATCGCTATTATAGGTCCGGTACATGGACTGCACCGTTTCGAGGTTCGTGCTTGCCAGTGCCGCGATGGTCGGACGGGTCGTGGCAGCAGCTTCGGAGCGCAGGAACTCCACCTTGACCACCCAGGGGCAGGCCGCCCGTATCTCGCCCTGCAGGTTGAATGGCGGGTCGTCAGCGCGGATGCGCGCCTTGGTGTATCCACGGTCCCTGTGTATCTCAAGACGGCTTGCCCAGTCCTGAAGAGTGCACTCGACATTGTGGAGTTGGATGGCGGACTTCAGCTCGCAAAACCGGACGGTCAGATTCCCCTTCGTGTCAGCGTCCACGAGGTTGAATCCCTTGGGTGTGCCCTCCTCGCTGAAGTTGACGCGGAAGATGCTGCCGGAGTACTCCGATCGGGCAGGCGCGCCGACCATCTGCTGATGCCGGTGGACGTGGCCGAGAGCATTGTACATGGTCTGAGACGGAAGGCTCTGGGCCGGGACAGCGAAGAACGGGCTCACCGACATGGGGCGTTCCGTGTCCGTGAGCTGGGCGCCACCGATCATGAGGTGCGCTCCGAAAACGTTGATGTCGGAACCGTTCATCTGGCCGGCAAGCCACCGAATGAACGTGCTGACCCTGTCGGCGTAGTCGCCGTGGACGTCGTCGCCTGCCCCATTGAGCGACATGATGATTCTTTCATGAGGATAGGGGAGCGCCGTCACGACGACGGGCTCGTCGGCATGCGACCGGAATCCTATGCTGTACTGATCCATTGACGGCTTCTCGAACACGGACGCCGTTCCCAGGCTCAGCAGGCTTTTGCTGGGGACAAAGACCTGTCCGTCGTGGTTGCCGGCAAGAACGACAGCCCGAATGCCCGCGCCGCTTAACCGGGCGAAGAAGTCGAAGACAAGCTTCTGGCTGATGTTGCCGGGCATCGGGTTGTCAAAGATGTCCCCCGCAACAAGCACGGCATCGACCTTCTCGGATTGCGCTGCCTCAAACAGCTCATCCAGAAGTCTCCCAGTCTCGTCAAACCTGTCCAGCCCTGCCAGCGTGCTTCCGACATGCCAGTCGGCGGTATGCAGTAGTCTCATGTTGTCAGTATACCGCCGATTGCGGACTCAGTTGTCATTCCCCTCCCGAGTATGTTGGTTCAATAAGAGGGGTGCCCCTGGCAGGCGGGAATGCATTCGCGTCAGCCGGCCAGTGTCTTCTGGATCTCAGCGGCTGCCCGGCGTCCTTCGGCGACAGCTTCGACGACCGTGGCAACGCCTTCCTTGAATTCAAGGGTCACTGTCCAGGCCGGCGAGGCATCGGCCATGGCATCGTCCAGAATGGGCCAGGGCTTTCCGGCCACGTAGACGGCGTCGTGCTGCCGTGTCAGTGTTGCCAGGTCCTCTTTCGTGCGGACGTGAGTGCCGCCGCGGAATTGGATGCCAGGCAGCGTCATGCCCGCAAGGTCACGTTCGAGCGCGCCGTCAGGCAGGGCAGCATCTGCCAGCCGGGCACCGGGCCGGTCCTCGGCAGCATAGACGTCAACTTCCGTTCCAGAGAGTGCCAGATAGTATGCGGCCGTGAGCGCGGCCGGTCCTCCGCCCAGGACTGCGACGCTGTGTCCGGTGGGGGCAGCATCGCCAATGGGCCACCCGTTCTTGCCAGCGGTCTTGCACACCCATCGCTGAAGCTCCGTGATCTGCACCGGTTTCCCGGCGAACGAGATACGATAGCAGGCATGCTGGCAGGGCGCGTCGGGACCGCATAGCGTGCCGCACACTTCGGCCAGGGGATTCGTCTGGCGGATCAGGCGCGCGGCGCCCGCGACGTTGCCGACTTCCATGCGCCGCAGGAAACCAGGGATGTCGACGTGGGCGGGACATGCGGCGACACAGTCGGGTTTCTCACACCACTGGCACTCACGTGCTGCAAGAGGCGCGGTTTCGGCCGATATGGGGTCGCCGGACTGGTACTTCGGACGGTCGTACGGCAAGGTCACGAAGTGGATGTACTGTTTCCTGAACTGGCGCCGGTCATACTCACGGCGATGCAGGTCGCGCAGGACCATGTTGGCTGCACCGACGCCGGAGACGGCAGTGGCCGGGGCCCCGGTGCCCATGACGGTCGAATCCCCGCAGAAGTAGAGGTTTTTCCATTCGCTGCGGGCGTGAAGGCGCTTGAGCATCTGCTGTCCCAGCATGTTCTTTGGGCCGCCAACGGCGCCACCGTTCTTGAGCAGGTAGCGTTCGATGGTCGTGGGCGTTGCCACGATGATGCTGCGGATGTGGCTTCGGAAGCCAGGGAAGTGCGCCTCGATCTGCGCCAGCGTCCGATCGGCCTCCTGGCTCTTCTGTTCTTCGTAGGCTGCCGAAGGGTATTCGGGGCTGTCGGGAGCCGGCCACTGCAGCATGTTGGGTGCGATGGCCATAACGACCAGCTGACCTTCCGGGGCCAGCGTTCGGTCGACAAGGGAGTTGGTGTAGAGCGTCAGGTCCGAAGAGTCGATGACCGCGCGGTTCTCGATGAAGATCTCCCAGGGAAACGTGTCCGGGGGTATGGCTTCGGCGTCGACGAGCATATACATCGTCATGCTGGGGTACGTCGAAATAAGTGACTTGACCCAGGCGAGCCGCTCTGGCGCAATGTGCTCAGGCCTCACGAGCTTGCCGTAGATGTTCCAGACGGTTGCGTCTGCGATGACGCGGTCGGCAAGGATCTCGGTGCCGTCCGTGAGCCGGATGCCATGCGCGGTTTCTCCCTGGATGAGGACCTCGTCCACCTTCTTCCGGTACATCATCTGCCCCCCGTCGCGCTCGAACGCCTTCTCCATGGTGTTGGGCAGGTTCTGGGCTCCGCCGGCAGGATAGTAGACGCCACCGATGTGGTTGTCGAGGAACATGGTGGCTGCCAGGACGGCGGGAGTCTCGGCCGCCGTGCAGTAGTCGTATGCGGAGCACAGCTTGTCGAAGAAGTCGACGATGGGTTTGGTGTGGAAGTACTTGTCCAGCAGTGACTGGACGCTGACGGTGAGCAGCTTCTGCATCTTCAGCATGGCGATCGGACTGCTCATGAGGCTCCTCAGTCCCTGCTGAGGCGAGAATTCGGAAGGTGGTACGATGACCTCGTTGCGGAGGACGATGTTCTCGTACATGCCATACAGGTCCCGGTAGAAGTCGTGGATGCCCTGACGTTCCTCGGGGAACATGTCGCCCAGCTCGTTTTCAAAACGTTCGAGGTCGGGCCAGAAGACGACCTTCTGTCCTTCGATCGTCATGCGCGCCAGCGTGGGCTGTGCAACGATGTCGATGGGCTCCTCGAGCTGGTTCATGATGAAGCGGAAGGGCTTGAACCCGGTCTCGCCGAACCCGTAGATCATGGCGGTGCCGACGTCGTAGGTGATGTCGTCCCGCCTGAACGAAGTGCACGATCCTCCCGGCCTGTCCTGCTGGTCGATCATCAGGACGGACAGTCCCTGCTTCGCCAGAAGGGCGCCTGCCGTCATGCCACCGAGTCCGGCGCCGACGACGATGACGTCGTAGTGATCCCGAAGTACCGCATCACCGAAGATTCTCATGAAATCCTATTCCTCCCCTCTGGATCTCAGAATGCTGTTTGCCGCCAGCTTTCCTGTCAGGACGGCAATCGGGGAACCTCCCGGCGAGAAGGCCCAGTGACCTGCCATCAGCAGGTTGGGAATCGGAGTGCGTACACTCTTTGCGATCTGGAGCAGACTGCCCCGGGACCAGGTCCGGTGCTGGTCATAGCTCCACCCGACAATGGCTCCCTTATCATTGAGTGTTCGCGCCTGCATGGAAAATGGCGTGCTTGTGAACTGGAGCTCGATGCTGTCGGCTAGTGCAGGGATGAACTTCGTGAGGCTTGTCACCATCTGCTCTGCAAATCTGTTGCGCAGGTTCTCGGACTGGGGTGTCGGTCGGCCATCCTCAGTCCCCCAGTGGCCTGCATAGTGCCACGTCGTAAGGGCGGACAGGATGATGCCGCTCTTGCCTTCGGGAGCAAGGCCGGGCTGCAGCAGGCAGGGCACGGAGATCTCCTGGGGAACCCGGCTGAAGTAGTCGTCGGTCCCCACGCGGTCCGTTCCCTCGATACCCAGGAGATCCGGCGCGTAGAAGACGTGGGGGCAACCCTTGAGGCCCAACTGGTCTGCCGGAATGTTGACACCCAGGAACACTGTGAACACCGAGTGAGAAGGTTCAGCTCGGAGCATCGGTGCCAGGAAGCGATCCGGCAGGGAACCCAGCGGAAGCAGTTTTGTGAAGGTTCGACGTGCATCTCCGCATGCGATCACGTGTCCTGCACTGCAGGCGCTTCCATCCGCCAGGACAACGCCCGTAGCGCGTCCAGCCGCTGTAGTAATCTGCTGCACGTCTGCGTTCAGCAGGATCTGGCCGCCCTTCTCCCGAATGCTCGCGGCGAGCGCATCGGGGACTGCCTGCATCCCGCCCTCCGGGTAGTAGTAATCAAGGAACAGACTGTAGTAGGCGAGTCCGAACAGGGGGGTCGTGCCGTCGGGAAATACATCGCACAGAAGGTTGATGAGGTGGGGATCGGACAGGTGCCTCGTCAGATAGCCCCGCAGCGTTCCCTTCGAAAGAGACATGACGCTCGGAATGCGTGCCAGGGCTCCCAGGTTCTGACGGAAGCCTCCAGCCATCTTGCGCGCCTCTTCCGGCGTCGCAGCGAACGACGAGCTGGACAACCGGACCAGTGCAGTCAGCGCGGTCGTGATCGACTGGACGTCGTGCAGGACGCGGCCAAGTCCGACGCGCTGCCCCGGGAACAAGGCCATCATCGAGAAGAAGTATGAATCGATGTCAGCAGGGCTCTGGATCGGCTGGACGTCAGACTGGGTAATGAGGGCGATTGGACTTGCGGTGAGCTTCACCCTGTCCAGCAGCCCAAGCTGGGCAAGCGTCGGGCGCAGGATTCCAGCGTTCTCGATCGCCTTGATGCCTCCATCGAAGAGGTAGCCGTCTCTGCGGAAGGAATTGAAATAGCCGCCGACCTGTGTGGACTGCTCGCACACGAGGACATGAGCGCCGGACTGCGCGAGATACGCGGCGGAGGTCAACCCTGCAATGCCTGCCCCGATTATGATGACGTCGTGTCGCTGCATTTCGTGTACCCCCAATACCTCAGAGTCCTGAGACGGTATCTTAGCACATGTGTGCACAATCAGAATATCCACTGTTGCATCCTGCGGCACATCTCTATCATATGACCATGCGTGGAGCGGCGCCGTGGACGTGCCGGGGCTGCTGCACTGGTCGGGAGGCCGCCATGAGACATGCACAGCGTTCTGTTGCCATACTGATCGTTCTTGCCATCCTGCTTGCACTGCCATTCACGCCATTTTCAGCGCGGGCGCAGGTCAGCGGAGCACAGACCGTCATCATCCTGCAAGTCGGCAAAGCGTCCATGATGGTGAACGGCGTGACCCAGGCCATCGACCAGCAGGGGACGGTGCCAGTCATCGTCGAGAGCAGGACATTCCTGCCTGTCCGGGCGATCGTCGAGGCCCTGGGGGGCAGCATCGCCTGGACGGCAGCCGAGCAGAAGGTCACCATCATCATGGGGTCCGACGTCATTGAGCTCTTCATCGGCAAGAGCACGGCCCGCGTCAATGGTTTGTCCGTGAGCATCGATCCGGCCAACGCGAAGGTGACACCTCGCATCGTGGGTGGGCGCACCATGCTTCCCGTTCGCTTCATCACGGAACGGCTTGGCGGAACCGTCGTGTGGAACGATGCGACGAAGACCGCCACCCTGACGTTCGGATCGGCGACGACACAGACGACACTCTCAGTGACAGAGATCGCCAAGAAGGTTGAGTCGGTCGTCTACATTGAGGTCGCGTTCGGCGACGGAAAGGGCGCCTCCGGGTCCGGGTTCATCATCTCCCCGGATGGGCGCATTGTGACAAACTATCACGTCATTGATGGAGCTGCCTCGGGCAAGGTTGTCTTCAACGACGGGACCACGCTCACCGACATCAAGGTCCTGGGCTGGGACAAGGAAGGCGACCTGGCTATCATCAAGGTCCCCGGGATGGCTCTGCCAGCTGTGACGATGGGAGACTCCGACACCGCCCAGATCGGCGAGGCAGTCGTGGCCATCGGCAGCCCGCTGGGTCTGCAAAACACCGTCAGTACTGGAATCATCAGTGCCCGGCGCGAGGGCTACCTGCAGACGACAGCCCCCATAAGCCATGGAAGCTCCGGCGGTGCCCTGTTCAACATGATGGGGCAGGTAATCGGAATAACGTCCGCGGGCATTGAGGAAGGAGCGAACCTGGGGTTTGCTATCCCCATCAATGACGTCAAATCCCTGACGACGACCCAGGCGCTTACCCTTGCCCAGTTCACCGCGCAGACGTCGGGCAGCGTGACGTCCTCACTGAGTGTTCCCAGTCTGACCCAGCCTGCCGCGACGACCGACGTCGAGACGCTCACACCCACATTCCAGTGGACGAAGGTGGCGGCTGCGACGCGCTATACATTCTGGTTGGGAGCCGGTACGACGGGCACGGAGGACAGCAAGATCTACAGTGAAGTTGTGACGACCAACATGCTGACGGTGCCGGCGGGCATTCTGACTGACGGTGGCACCTACACATGGGCGGTGGCGGCTGGCAACGACACTGGGTGGGGTGACTGGTCAGAGGACAGTGTGTTCTCCGTGCGGTCAGCTGGAACCCTTGGCGTCCCGGAAGCGCTGGAGCCTGATCAGCAGGTGACGGTGCCGACACTGACGCCCACGTTCTACTGGCGTGCAGTGCCGGGTGCCACGCGCTACACGTTCTGGCTCGGCAAGGGGACCAGCGGCTCGCAGGATTCGGAGCTGTACTCGACAGTCATCACGCGGACGTCACTGGTATTGCCAGCGGCACTGCTGACCAATGGTGGTGAGTACACGTGGAACGTCTCCGCCGGCGACGCGTCGGACTGGGGCGACTGGGGTGACGACCAGTATTTCACGGTCGATGCCTCGTCCGGCCTGGGAGTGCCGGCGCTGCTGACGCCACTGCCCTACGCGAACAGCGTCTCACGGGCTGCGACGTTCACATGGTCTCCGGTGCCCGGCGCCACGCGCTACACCTTCTGGCTCGGCAAGGGGACCAGCGGCTCGCAGGATTCGGAAATCATCAATGTCCTGGTCACGGGAACGTCTTACACCCTTCCGGCAGGGAAGCTGGATGCAGGCGCAGTCTACACGTGGAACGTATCGGCCGGCACCGCGACGACATGGGGCGACTGGACCATGGACCGCTACTTCAAGACGGCTCCCTGAAACCGGTAAGGAGTAGTCATGATACTCGAGGCTATCGAGAACCGCTACAGCGTACGTCACTACAAAGACCAGCCGGTCGAGGACGACAGACTCATGGAAGTCTTGGAAGCGGCACGGCTGGCTCCATCGGGATGTAACTTGCAGCCATGGAAGCTGATCGTCGTGCGCGATCGTGCGACCATTCGCTCGATGGTGCATGCCATCGGCGGCCAGCAGTTCGTCGAGCAGGCCCCGGTCCTCATCGTCGCCTGCATGAATGGCGAGGGATACAATATCGGTCACCGGTATGACGGAGCCATCATCGACATCGCCATAGCCATGGATCACATGACGCTGCAAGCCGCATCGACAGGTCTGGGAACGTGCTGGCTTGGCAACTACGAGGGCAACGAGATCCGTGCCCTGCTCGACATCCCGTCGGAGAACCCTGTCGTTGCGATCCTTGCCTTGGGATATCCCGACGAGAGTCATCCACACCGGGCACGTCCACGCAAGCCACTGGACGAACTCGTATGCTGGGAGAGATTCACGGGCTGACAGGACACTCAACGAGCCCGGATGTTCGCGTGCCCCTGTTTCGGCCGGGATGACGTGCAGGGATCGTCGGTGTTGCGTGCCCCGGAGACGGTGCTACCTTGTGCTGGCGTGAGTGAAACTCACGAAAACGGCACAGGGGGCAAGCGTGGACATATCGAAACGAGACGAAGCCGTTGCATATCTGGTCGAGAGGGCAATGTACCCGATGTGGTCCAGGTCTGGAGCCTGGTTTCGTAGTGCAGACGGTGGACGGGTAGAAGAGCCTCAGAGCTCTTCCATCGTGCAGGTGCTGGCACTCGCCAGCAAGGGAGCCTGTGATACTGTCCGCAAGGAAGTCAGGTTGCGCGTCGCTGCAGAGCGCACGTATGTCTCCATCAAGGACTGGGCGATCGAGGAACGTCCTCGCGAGCAGCTGGCGAAGCGCGGTGCCGACAGTATGAGCAATGCACGCCTGCTGGCCATCCTGTTCAGGACAGGCAGTCGTGGCAAGAGCGCAGAGGAACTTGGCCGCGACCTGTTCAACCGCTTCGGCGGCTGGAGCCAGCTGGACCAGGCCAGCGTCGAGGATCTCTGCGACGTGCACGGCGTCGGTCTCGCCAAGGCTGTCGAACTCAAGGCGGCCATCGAGATCGGCAAGCGCCTCCAGCAAGGTCCCGCGTCGACCATGAAGCGAGTCACCAGCGCCGAGGACGCCATCGACTACGTCTGCGACCGGTTCACCCCGCAGCTGCGCGACGCCGGCAAAGAGTTCTTCTACGTTGTTCTGCTGGACATCCGCAACAAGGTCATCAACGACATCGAAGTGAGCCGGGGCAGCATCAGCGCCAGCGTCGTGGACCCCGCCGACATCGTCCGAGAGGCCTGCATCCACCACGCCAGCCGTGTCGTCCTCGTCCACAACCACCCCAGCGGAGAGTGCGACCCTTCCAAAGAGGACATCGACACCACCAACAAGATCACCCAGGCCCTGAAGTACGTTGGCATCCGTGTCCTGGACCACATCATCGTGGGCCGTGCCCGTCAGGATTACTTCAGCTTCGCCCGGGCAGGGATGGTGTAGGGAGCCGGCACCCCTTGACATGGTTCTGGCGCGATTCCATACTTGTCATCAGTGACGTTGGAGCATAGGTGGAAGAGCACTATGTTACATGCCCATGCGTGGCACACGGGGGCATCCGTGTGATTTGGTCAAGCCCGGGAGTATGTGGGTCAATGCCCGCAGGAGCCGCCATCATAGGGGTGGCGACGCGCCATCAAGGAGGAGACGTGAGGAAAGCCCTGTCGGTTCTCGTCGTCATATGCCTGGTTCTGTCACTGTTGACCGGAGTTGTCGCTCCTGTGCCCGAGACAAGGGCCGACACCTTCGGAGATTTCACCTATGCGATCTCCGGGGACAGAGCCATGATCACAGGCTACACCGGACTGGGAGGTGTGGTGGCCATTCCTGCTACCGTGTGCACGTCTCCTGCTTATCCCGTGATCGGCATTAGTTTCGATGCATTCAACAACACGCAAGGACATCTTCTGACCAGCGTAACCATCCCGAACGGCGTTACCCGTATCGGCAGTTCTGCGTTCTTGGGTTGCTCGGCATTGACGAGTCTGATCATACCGAACAGTGTGACCGATGTCGAGAGCAATGCGTTCCAAGGATGTACGGCGCTGGCCACCCTCACCATCGGAAGTGGCCTGAAGAGCATCCAGTATGCTGTCTTCTCCGGCTGCACAGCTCTGACCAGCCTTACCATCCCGGACACCGTGACTAGTATCGGCAACTACGCATTCTACCAATGCACAGGACTGGCCAGTGTCACCGTCGGGAGCGGTGTTACCACGATCGGTACCAATGCGTTCCAGTTATGCAAGGCACTGACCAGCGTGACCATCCCCAACAGCGTGACCAGCATTGGCGGCAATGCGTTCCAAAGTTGTACTGCCTTGGCCAGCGTGACCATCTCCAACAGCGTGACCAGCATCAAGGACTACACGTTCTACAGTTGTCCTGCGTTGGCCAGCCTGGTCATTCCTGACAGCGTGGAAAGCATTGGCTACTGGGCGTTTCGTAGTTGCACCGCCCTGACCAGCGTAACCATTGGCCGCGGCGTGACCACTATTGGCGAAAGGGCGTTCGACTCGTGTACGAAGCTCGTTACAGCCCACTTCCTGGGAAACGCCCCCACGATGGGCGCCGACGTGTTCATCTCCACTGCGACAGGGTTCACAGTACAGTACGTCAACGGCACCACCGGCTGGACCAACCCGTGGTATGGGTATCCTGTCGCTGCTTCCTCTGGCGCCGTGTACACACTCACGCCCTCTGCCGGGACCGGAGGCAGCATCACCCCGAACACCCCGCAGACTGTTGTCCAGGGCGGGAGCATGTCCTTTGTCATCACTCCGACCACTGGCTACCGCATCGCTGACGTCTCCGTCGACGGAGCATCGCAGGGAAACGTCTCTTCCTACACATTCACCAATGTCACCTCGAACCATACGATCAAG
>CAYRQW010000019.1:0-18703 GCA_964426505.1 uncultured Caldisericota bacterium | reverse complement strand
GACCTGAACGAAGGGAAGGTCCATCAACCCATGAGGAAACGCACTTCTGGTCACGGTGAGTTCTGGCGCCGTCATGACAATGCGGTGGATGCCATCTTCGAAGGACGCCGTCGTCGCCCTCGGGTCACAGGCAGCAGACGAACAGACCTCGCGGCCCTCCACTTGTGCAATGTAGTCGATGGTGACTGGCACCAGCGTAAGGATCAGCGTCCCGCATTCATCCACCCGCACGCCCTCCGGGTGGCGCGGCAGTCCCAGATGCGTCAGGCGCTCGCCCGTCAAGTTGCTCCACGACGGTATGCTCCCAGCCTCCCCCGAAAGCTGTGCCTGAAGATATCGTGGCAACTCCTCGGGCTTGAACAGTGCCGACGCAGCCTGAGTGAGCATGATTCGCAGGTTCGCCTCGGATTCCGCGGGCACCTGTCCTATGCCGGCGATGACCTGCAGCCGATCCAGAACGTCCCCCGCAGCCTGGCTGAGGGAGATAGTGCGAGTGTGGGTTCTACCCCTCATGGGCCAGCATGGCCTTCACGAACGCTACAAACAGGGGGCCGGGCTGAAGGGGCTTGGAAGCCAATTCCGGGTGGAACTGGACGCCAACGAAGAACGGGTGGTCGGCAAGTTCGAGCGACTCGACCAGATCCTCCTCAGGATAGACAGCCGAAACGCGCATGCCATGCGCTTCAAATGCTGTACGGTAGTCATTGTTGAACTCGTAGCGGTGACGATGGCGCTCGGACAGCGTGGATGCCCCATAGGCCTCTTCCAGCTTGCTTCCCGGCGTGATCATGTTCTCGTAGACGCCCAGCCGCATTGTCCCGCCCAGCTTCTGCACGCCCTTCTGTGAGGGCATGAGGTAGATGACAAGATCCTTCGCCTCGGGCTTGAACTCCTGCGAATTCGCGTCAGCGATGCCAAGCACGTTGCGTGCAAACTCGATGCTGGCAACCTGCATGCCCAGGCAGATACCCAGATAGGGCAGGCCGTGGGTACGCGCATACCCGGCGGCCAGGATCATGCCTTCGATACCCCGCTTTCCAAAACCTCCGGGAACCAGAATGCCGTCGTACCTGCCTGCGTCCAGCAGCCGTATCCCCTGCTTCTCGAGGTCTTCGCTGTCCATCAGGTCAATGCGCAGGTCACACCCTGTCGCCCATGCACCATGATGCAGTGCTTCGCGAAGTGACAGATAGGCGTCATTTAGCTGGATGTACTTGCCGACGATGGCCAGTCTACGCGGCGTTCTTGCCTGATCGATGGTCCATGTGAACCGTACCCAGGGCGTTTCTGTATCGGCTGTCCTCGGCGCCATGCCGAACGCGGACAGGACAAGGTGACCGACACGCTGTTCCTGCAAGTAGTTCGGGACTTTGTACACGGAGCTCAGATTTGGCAGGGAGATGACGTGATCTGCGGGAACACCGCAGAAGAGGGCCACTTTGCGCTTCTGGTCCGCGGGCAGTTCCTTCACCCCTCGGGCAACGACAAGCGTAGGCTGAATGCCGATCTTCCGCAATTCGCCGACGCTGTGCTGCGTGGGTTTGGTCTTGAGTTCATCGGTGGTCTCGAGATATGGGACATATGTCAGGTGAGCGAAGATGGAGTTGGCAGGGTCTTCCGCCCAGAACTCCCGGATGGCTTCCAGGAATGGCAAACCTTCGATGTCTCCGACCGTGCCGCCGACCTCCACGATGACGAAGTCGGCTTTGGACGCCTCAGCAACCTTCGTGACACGGCTGCGGATCTCCCCGGTGAGGTGTGGAATGATCTGCACCGTGTGCCCCAGGTACTCGCCTTTGCGCTCTTTCTCGATGACGGACAGATACACCTGCCCGCTCGTGATATTGTTCATGCGGTGCAGGTTCTGGTTGAGAAAGCGCTCGTAGTGCCCCAGGTCGAGATCGGTCTCCGCCCCGTCCTCAGTGACAAAGACCTCGCCGTGCTCAAACGGGTTTTGCACGCCGGCATCGACGTTGAGATACGGGTCCATCTTGAGAATGGTCACCGAGAAGCCCTCGTCGAGGAGGATGCGTCCCAGAGAGGCGGCAAAGATCCCTTTGCCCAACGATGACATAACGCCACCCGTAACGAAGATGAATTTGCTCATGCTGCCTCCGCAATTGACTGGGGTATGGAACTACGCGCCGCCGTCACTGGCGCGCTGCAGGTACGCAACCATTGAAGCGCAGGCTTCTCCGGCGGCGCGGGATCAAAGCCATTTTGTCTGCCATGCTCGTTCCCCTTGGCACGAACTTCGTGGAGATACGCGAGAACCACATGAGTCACCTCGACATCCCGGGAACTGGCGTCTCTCCGGCAATGCAGGGCCAACTCGAATTCGTTGCCGCGAGCATGCAGTCTCATGTCGCGAACCATACCTGCGGTGGCCATCCTGGCGACTTCCGCCAGCGGGGGCAATGCAGGGCTGGACAGGATCTGGGAGACTCTTCCCGAGGAGATGCGGGCGGGGGCCGGCTCGCGCTGACTCCAGCGGCTCCTCGACAGCAATGCCTCGACGTACTCCCTGAACCCCATGTTTGCTCCCCATTCATTGTATGTGGAAACGACCGCACGCCAACCGCGAGGACTGCGGTTCATGAGGACGGTCTTCCCCGGTCTGTGCTATTTCTGGGCCGCGAGCACCCTCAGGACCTCACGCATGAAGTCCGGCAAGTCGGCTGGCGATCGGGAGGTGACAAGGTTGCCGTCCACTACGACCGACTGATCGACCCATGATGCCCCGGCATTCGACATGTCGTCTCTGATAGCGCTGGTGCTGGTGAGCGTACGTCCTTTGACGATTCCTGCACTGATGCCCACCCACCCCGCGTGACAGATCATCGCCACCAGCTTGCCCTTGTCGTTCATCTCGCCGACAAGTGACAGCACAGCTCTGGTCCTGCGCAGGAAATCCGGTGCATAACCACCTGGCACGACCACGCCTTCGAATTCTCCGGGAGTGACTTCGCCGATGAGCTTGTCCGGTGTGAAGGGCACTCCGTACTTACCCTTGTAGACCCGCTTTTCCGTCGCAACGCTGACCGATTCGAACCCGGCTTCCCTGAGACGATAATAGGGATAGATGAACTCCTGCTCATTCACCATCTCGTCCAGCAGAACTGCAATCTTCTTCGCCATGCAGGCCTCCTCTGGCACGCCCGACTTCTTTCCATATTCTAGCCAAGTGGAGACAGAATGAAACGCTCGACACAGTCCATCGGGCACGACAGAGCTCCTGAAGCGATTCACGGTGATTGCCACGCCAAGCACGTGTTTGTTGCTATAATGAATTGATGAAGCAACTCGGTGTAGACATAGTGGCCGTGGCGCGTATCCGGGCTCTGGGGGAACGGTATGGAGAACGCTTCCTGAACCGTGTATACTCCGCATCCGAACTGTCGACCTGTGACCGCGCTGACCGCTGGCAGTGTCTGGCAGGCCGCTGGGCCGCCAAGGAGGCTGTCATCAAGTTGCTGCCTTCTGCGGGCCTGCCCGCTCTGCGAGAAGTCGAGATCGCTCCAGGACCGGAAGGCGCGCCAATTGCCGTCATCCGCGGTATACCCTGGTTCAACTGTTCCCTTAGCATCAGCCACGAGCGCGAGTATGCGGTCGCTGTGGCCATGGTGACCCAGGGAGAATTCGGGAGCATGTATGAGAGTGGCGACTCGTAGTCAGATCCGCAGTATAGAGAAGCACACATTCAACGAATACGGCATGCCGTCGATCGTTCTCATGGAACGCGCAGGCCAGGCTGTTGCAGACGCGGCGCTGAACATCGCGGACGAGGACGCAGAAGATGGACTGAGACCTCACTTTGTAATTCTGTGCGGAACAGGAGGCAATGGAGGCGATGGCTTCGTCGCAGCGCGGGACCTTCTCTTCGCCGGCTTCCCCGTTACAGTATTCGCGGTTCCCGCCAAGGGACGTCCCAGTGATGACACAGAGACAGAGCGCGCCTTCCTTGAGCGGATCGCACCCGAGAACACACTGGTCGACGTCGCCGACGAAGAGGTCCTGGACAAGATCGAGGAGTTGATCGACGAAGATGCCATTGTCATCGATGCCCTGTTTGGCATCGGTCTCGACCGTCCAGTCACCGGGATAGCTGAGGAGATCATCGCGATCGTCAATGCAAGCTTCGCGCATGCCGTCGTCGCTGTAGACATCCCATCGGGTATCGACTGTGACACGGGCATGGCCCTTGGGACTCCCGTCTTTGCCAGTGACACAGTCACGTTCGGTCTGCCGAAACTGGGGCTGTACATGGGCGCCGGCACGGAAGCAGCAGGCGAAGTTCACGTCGAGCAGCTCATCTATCCCGATATCCTGCTGGAGCAGAGTGCGATCCATGCTCAGCTGACTGAGCCTCCCGTGTTCCCTGAGCGGTCGAGGAACATGCACAAAGCCACATATGGCAAGGTAGCCATCATAGCGGGATCCCCCGACTACACCGGAGCCCCCGTCTTTGCCGCCGAGGCCGCCCTGGCCGCCGGAACGGGAACGGTCCACGTTATCGTTCCCCAAAGCATCGCCGATGTCGTCCGCGTCAAGGTCGATGGACCGGTCGTCCATGCAGTTCCTGGCGATGTTCTCACGGTCGAGGCAGTCCCTCATGTCCTGGAGCTTCTGGAGGATACGACGGCCACGCTGGCAGGACCTGGCCTGGGCCGTGATCCCCGAACGATGGAGGCCGTCCTGCTGCTTGCCGGTGTCTACAAGGGAACACTCATCCTGGACGGCGACGCGCTGTTTGCCTGCGTCGGCCATCTGGACGTCCTGTGGAAGCGAGACGCTCCGACGATCCTGACACCTCACTCCGGCGAATTCGCCCGTCTGGCGAACCTGACACCTGAGGACGTCGAGAAGGGAGTGACATTGAATTCGGCACAGACACTCGCTGCACAGGCAAGTGCAGTGGTGCATCTCAAGGGACACCGCTCCCTCACCATACTGCCGGATGGGTCGCTATATATCAACACGACTGGCAATCCCGGCATGGCCAAGCCCGGCATGGGCGATGCTCTCGCAGGCATCATCCTGTCACTCGTCGCACGCGGCGTCGCGCCTGACCTGGCGGCGGCTCAGGGAGCATATATCCACGGACTTGCCGGAGACGCGGCAGCGGAGGTCATGGGGGAGGAGTCCATGGGGACGCCGGAGCTCATCATGGCTCTGGCTGCTACGATCAAGGAGTTGAACGCCGGGTGACACCACCGGCAGACCTCCTGTAAGGGAAGGTCAGCATCATCGACCGGACATGGTCCGGCAGACCGCATGCAGCGGTCAGAGAGGAACCTGTCATATGAACAACGAAAACGAAGCAATCACGTCAGAAGACCGTGAAGAGTGCCTGGAAGCGCTTTGCCGTCTCGAACAGGCTCACCACTCTTCGACAGCCACAGACCTGGCTGCAGAACAGGACCTGGCCGGCAGACGGCTCGCGGACCTGCTGCTCGACCTGGTGATGTCCGGCGACGTCACGACCGAGGGATCCTCGTTCAATCTCACCAAGAAGGGCCGGGCGACAGGCAGGCGCATCGTGCGCCGACACCAGCTTGCAGAGCACATGCTGTGCATGCTCGGATTGCGCAAGGACACAGCCCACAGAGAGGCATGCAAGCTGGAACATGTCCTGACCGACGATGACACTGCAGACCTCGAACAGCGAATGGCGATGTTGATCAGCATGGTCGACCTCGGGGCGGTCACATTGAACCATGCGGACACAGGAAAACCCTATCGCGTGCGCTGGATACGCGGAGGTCAGGTGGTCCGGAGACGGCTCGAAGACATGGGGCTGGGACAGGGTTCAACTGTGACGGTCTGCAACCGTCAATCCGGAGGTCCCGTCGAAGTCGAAGCTCACGGAGCATGCGTGGCGCTGGGACGCGGTGTAGCCCTGAAGATCCTTGTCACACCGGAGGACCGCTGATGGACTGCTGTGACGTCAAGCCCCGCACTGTGCGCGGCGAGCGGTTCGACCTGACAATAGCTCTGGCGGGGAATGCCAATGTCGGCAAGTCCGTCATCTTCAATGCCCTCACCGGCATGAACCAGATCATCGGCAACTGGCCGGGAAAGACCGTCGAGCTGGCGGAAGGTTCTTTCGACTACAAAGGGAAGCACATCAGGGTCGTGGACCTGCCGGGCATCTACTCCCTGTCGACCTATTCACAGGAAGAGGTGGTCAGCCGCGAGTTCATCGCTGAAGCCCAGCCGGATGTGGTCGTGAACGTGGTCGACTCGACGGTGCTGGAACGCAACCTGTATTTCACGCTTCAGCTCAGGGAACTGGGTATGCCGCTCGTCACGGCGCTCAATCTCATCGATCTCGCCGTTCGGGAAGGTCTGGTCATCGATGAATCGATACTCTCGTCGCTCCTGGGCGTGCCCGTCGTTCGCACATC
Organism: uncultured Caldisericota bacterium; assembly: GCA_964426505.1. Classification (GTDB taxonomy): domain Bacteria; phylum Caldisericota; class Caldisericia; order Cryosericales; family Cryosericaceae; genus Cryosericum. The sequence continues at coordinate 12,296 of CAYRQW010000019.1, read as the reverse complement.
GGGTGCCGCCGGCAAGGGTCTCGATGTCCTGGTCGACACGTGTCTGACGACTGCGGGCAGATCCCCGGCCGCACCCGTGACATACGGCAAGGAGGTCGAGGCCTCCGTCAGCATGCTGGAGAAGGAACTCAAGATGACTGCTTTGCCAGACGGCCTGGCACACTACACTCCACGCTTCCTCGCCATCAAGCTCCTGGAGGGAGACGCCGAGATCGTGGGACGCTGTGGAGGGTGTGACTCCGTGACCGCCATGGCGGCCGGACTGGCGCGTGACCTGGAACACATCCACGGCGAATCGGGCGCCAGCATCATGTCCTCAGAACGGTACAGTGCCTGTGCCCGCATCGCCGCCGCATCGGTACGGCGACCCGAACGAGGCGACGATGCACCGGGAGATCGTCTCGACAAGTTGCTGCTCCATCGCGTTTTCGGATGGGTGACGCTGGTCGCGGTCACGTTTGCGGTTTTTGGCCTCATCTTCGTTCTGGGAGGTCGGCTTTCCTCTGTCCTGGATGCCACCTTCAGCTCTCTGCAGAAAGCCTTCCTGACACTCCCCATCGTCCCGTGGCTGCGGGACTTCCTGTGGGGCGGTATCCTGCAGGGCATCCTGGCGGGCGTCTCCGTCGCCCTTCCCTATATCGTCCCATTTTATATCGTCCTGTCGTTTCTGGAAAACTCAGGGTACCTCGCGCGTATGGCCTTTCTGACCGACGCCATCATGCACCGCATGGGCCTGCATGGCAAGGCGTTCATGCCCATCATCCTCGGGTTCGGGTGCAATGTTCCGGCAGTCCTGGGGACGCGCATCATGGAACGCGACCGGGACCGCTTCATCGCTGGCGTGCTCGCTACGCTCGTCCCATGTTCTGCACGCACTGTCGTTATCCTGGGACTCGTCGGCGCCTTCATGGGTTTCTGGCCCGCGCTGTCGCTTTACGTCATCAGCCTCGTCATCGTCTTCGTCGTCGGGCGTGCCCTGAACCGGTTCATTCCAGGCACCAATCCCGGACTCATCATGGAAATGCCCAGACTGAAGTGGCCGCCACTGCGCATCACGCTCAAGCAGACATGGTTCAGGCTCAAGGACTTTGTCGTCTTTGCATTCCCAATCATCGCAGCCGGATCTGTGGTCCTCTACGCCGTCGACAAGCTTGGCTGGCTGGTTCCTCTCACCGCGTGGGCAGCGCCTTTCACTGAGGGAGTCCTGGGTCTCCCTCCCGTAGCGCTGGTCGTCCTCATCTTCGGTGTCCTGCGGAAGGAGCTCGCTCTCATCATGCTGGCCACGCTGATGCACACTCCTCACCTTGGAACAGTCATGACGCATCAACAAATGTACGTCTTTGCCCTGATCGTCATGCTCTACATTCCCTGCGTCAGCACCATCGCGGCGTTGAGACGCGAGTTCGGCAACCGCCGCGCAGCGCTTGTCAGTGCGGGCGAGATCGTGCTGGCGCTCATACTTGGCGCCCTGGTCAACTGGGGTTGGAACCTGCTCTCACTCACTCGCTAGAAGCAAGCGACGGCTCGTCACCGCGTCACAATACTTTGACAAAACAACTCCTCGGGCAATAATGACCGAGGAGAGGTGACGTGATGACACAGGAGAACCTGAGCGAACGGTTGAATCTGTACGAAGCGATGTTCGAGCGCAACCCGCGTGACGGGCTGGTCAGTGTCGGCAAGACGTATCTCTACATTCTCTCCGACCGGCCGCAGGACGCACTCAAATCCGCACTGGAAGCGTCATTGTCGGTCTCCTCCAAGAGCCTTCGCGTCCAGCTGGCCATCGCGCTCGGATATTACCTCCGCAACAAGCCTGGTGAAGCACTTATCGAAAGCAGGTATGCACTGAATATCGATCCCGCCGGCCCGCTCTGCCACCTCGTCCACGCGAGCATTCTGCTTGCGCTCCGACGCGACGACGAAGCCAGACTCGCGTTCCTGAAGTGTCTGTCACTCTCCTCCGACAACACGTTCCTCACCGATCTCAGGCTCCGCAACCGCAGGGCCATCTGCGTCGCGCAGGTGAAGAACCCGCTTCTCGCAGCCTACAGCAACCTCAGGCTGCGCATCCCTGACATGGCTGAGGCTGATGCGCAGCAGCTGGTCGATCAGAACCCGACCGACCCCGTGCTGAAGGCACTGTCAGCTTCGCTGCAGCGACGCAGTGGCAAGATCCGGGAGGCTCTCGTGCTGCTGGAGAGCGGCCTTGCAAGCTATGAAGCGTTTCCCGAGAGGCTCTATCTGCTATGGAAGACGTATGACGACCAACTCGGAAACCATCAGAAGGGGGAGGCGTTCGTCCGCCGCCTGCTCGAGGTCGACCCGCTCAACGACCGGGCCACTGGCCTCGGCTACTCCAACCTCGATGAGGAGACACTGCGCCACATCAACTTCATCAAGTCTCTCGAAGACCTGCCAGATTCCATCTTCGCCAGAGTCCTGCCGGTGCGCGAACTGGAGATTCTTATCGGACCGACGGATGCGGACGCTCTGGACGTTGCGACTGCAACATCGCACGGCGAAAGGACCGCTGCCGCTCTCGAAAAAACCTTCACACTGCCGGGTATTCCCCAGCAGACTCAGGTTTCTGAACCGGAAGTACCGCCTGAGGTCTCTGGTGCAAACACGTCCCCGACGAGTGAGGAACCATCGGCTTCCTCACAGCCCGTAATGGCGCACATGGCGAGCATGCTGGAACAGGCACAGCTCATTGCACGCGACTTGCGCCCGACTCCTGCACCGGCTCCGATGTGCCGTCCGGCAGTCATTCCGGTCGCATCTCCTCCGGACCAGCCCCTGCGACTGCAACCGGTGGAGCCTGCGGGAGAACCTGCCCCCGTTTCCTCGCCCGAACCGCCTGCAGCCGAACAGGCTGCCGAGCCCACTCACGTGACGATGCGATATGCCAACACGCTGCTGCAGGACTCGCGGTTCGAGGAAGCCCTCCAGGCCTTCCTGGAACTGAGCCACAAGAACTAGTCTCCGGTCGGAACAGCGCCGACGTCCGTGTGAACAATGCGGGCGCGAGTGCTGTCTAACAACAGGTGATCTGATGAGAAAACTGAGACTGACTTCCTGCCTGATCGTGTGCACGTTATGCTGTCTGCTGCTGGCGCCGGTCGCCAGTGCAGCACCCACGTTCGCATCCGACCTGGCTCGCTACAGGACCAGCAACGAGACAACTTCGAACGCCGCACGCGAACTGGCAGCCTACGTCGCCACCGAACGGACGTTTGCACGCTCTGTCAAACGAAACGTTCGCCAGTCTCCCATCCTTGTCCGTACGTACCTGATCACATTCGACCAGATCGACAGTGCTACGCGACGCATCGTCCGAGACCAGCGTGCCAGCGACCGCGTGCTCGCCGACGTCATGGCTCTGGTCGGCGACAAACGCATGGATGCCGCCTGGATACTTCTGAAAAGGGGAGCAGCCGGACAGGAGCGTTTCCTGACCACCATCGCACGTACCCGACTGCTTGTGGCCAAATGCAAGGTGCTGCATGTCCAGCTCAAGTCGATGGGAGGATAGGACAGAGGATGTTCGGTATCATCCCGGGTCTCATCACGGCTCGTCTGACCGGACTGTTCGGCGGCCTGGTCGTCGCTCCGTTCGTCATGCTGTTCATGGCACGCTACGACATGTACCGTCTACCCGTCAGACTCTCATGGTTCAAGGCGTTCCTCGTATCTGTCGTCTCGTTTCTCCTGTTGTTTGGACCCCTGATCCTGCCTCGCATGACAGCACTGCTTCGACTCTCGTTCGTCAGGGGAACGCTCTCCCAGCTATTGCCATGGGCGGCCCTGTGGTTCGTCACCGCATTTGTGCTCGGGTGCCTCGTCGTCTCGGCGATGCTGGGGCTGTCATTCAGGCAAGCTGTGTCATGGTGGGGCGTTGCTTTGACCGCCACACTTGCCATAAGCTGGATTGGAGCTCTTGCCTTCGTTCTGCTGTACCGGTATCTGATTCTGCCAAGCCTGACAGATTTCTTCTAGCGTCGATGCTCCTGGATTTCGAGACGCTCATGAACAGCTGTGCAGATGAGATCTACGGGTACCTTGTTGCACGAATGGGCAATCGATTCGATGCGGATGACGTCTTCCAGTCCACATTCCTCAAGGTACGTCGCTTTCTGCCGTCCTTTCGTGGCGACTCCAGCCCGACAACATGGATCATGAGGATTGCCATGAATGAAGCCAGCAACTTCCAGCAACGCAGGCAAAGGGAGCTTCCACTCCTGACCCCGGAAGACGTCCTGCAACAACCCGGCCCCGATGCAGGGGGGTACGACCCCGTACAGGCTGAGACCATAGAGGATGTGGCGGCAGGCATGCAGCACCTTCAGGGAGACCTGAGGGATGTGCTCTACTTCTACTACTACAAGGAAATGCCATACGAGAGGATCGCACAACTCATTGGAAAGCCGGTAGGGACCGTCAAATCGCGCCTCTTCCGCGCGAAGGAAGAGCTGAAAGCCTTCCTGGAGGCACATCATGACCATCGAACACAGTGACGACAATCTTGATCAGCTGCTTCGGGCACACTACCACACAGCCGTCGACGGTGTGACGGCGCCGGATCGCCTGCTGCGCCGGGCAATGGCAGAACCCGAACCGGGGCGAGGGAATACAGCTCGCTGGACGCCTGTCCTGGCCTTCGCAATGGCTGGCGCATCATTTCTGATCATCCTCGCCTCATCACGCGTCGTGGAGGTTCTGCTCAGCCTGTAGACCGCCATCCTGGTCGGATATTCTGAGCCCCCGCCACAACGGGTCGGCATGTCCCGTCCGCCGCGGTTTGCTTTTTCCACAGGCACGCTATAGTTTTTTTATGGATGGAGTCTGCAGACCATGAAACCGGGCGAACGCAACAAGGCCAGGATACTGATTCTGCTCCGGTACGCCGTCATTGCCGGAGGCAGTGTCTGGTGGCTTGTTTCCATGCTCAACCAGACGCCCGGAGCCATGTGGCTCGTGCTTCTGCCCACGATCCTTGTCGCTGGTATCGCCTTCAACGTCGCGCTGGACCTCATGGACCGTTTCGCGCCTCACAGCCGCACGACACACGCAATCCTCCGGCACCAGATCCTGTTCGATGGCATCGCGATAAATCTGTTCCTGGGCGCGATGGGCAGTCCGATACTGATGGGAAAGCCAGCATTCTATGGTGGATCGCGTATCCTGCCGTTCGATGCCAGCGTCATCGTGAGTGGCGCATTCATCATGATGGCATCCATCGTCCTTCATAACGAGCACTTCCCATTCTACCTGATCGTGGCCCTCACAGGTCTTGTGGCCAGTCAGGGCCTGTCGATTGCTCATCAGCAGGCCACCGGCTTCACACAGGCACTCCGATCAGCCAACTGGGGAGAGATCGGCAGCGGGATGATTGCCGTCACCGGTGCGGGAATCCTTTCTTATGCTGCCACCGAGTATGTCAGACACAGCCTCAACACCATGAATGTCCGCGTCGCCGATGTCAGCCGCGACAAAGAGCGCATGCAGGCTGCCTTCCACAAACTGTCCTTCCTTACTGCCATCATCAGGGATATGGCGGCATCACAGGCCTACCAGCAGGTCCTGGAAGCTATTACCGACCGCGCGGCGCTGTTCTTTTCGGCCGATGACGCCATCATCGCAACTATCGATGCCGACACGGAGCATCTATCCGTCGCTGCAGCCAAGAGCGAATATCGCGAGGCTCTGTCACAGCTGCGCATCCGTCGAGGAGAGGGAATCCTGGGCAAGATCTTTGAGGGGGATACCCCTGAACTCATCAAGAATGCCCTGCTGGATCCGCGGGCTATGCAGATATTCGGTACGCCCGAGGAACCCGAGTCGATGATGGTCGCTCCACTGCGCAAAGGCAGCCAGAAATACGGCCTGGTTTCTGTCAGCCGTATCGGCGTGGAGAACCCGTTCAACGAGGAAGATCTTGCGCTGTTCACGTCGTTCGCAAACATCGCAGCATCAGTTCTGGACAATGCCACCATCATGGAGGCACTGAAGCGCAAGAACTTCACTCTGACAGTCACCAACCAGCTGTCCTCGGCCATCGTTTCGCCCATGCCCTTCGAGCAGGAGATCAACAGCTTCCTGTCCATCATGAAGGATGCGTTCCAGTTGTCCCGCATCAATCTGCTGATGGTGGAGAACGACCGTTTCACGAGGTTCTTTGCGGTCCCCTCTCCAACATCGCCCGTCGCGCCCGAGGAGATCATTGCCCGCATGAATGCAGGAGCGGGAGTCCTTGGACAGGCTCTGCGTGGACAAACGATCGTCAATGTTCCAAACATCACCGACTATGCCAACTACATTGTGGCTGATGAAGCCACGCACAGCGAACTGGCCATCCCGATGAAGAACGCAGATGGAAGGGTCATTGCCGTGCTCAACCTTGAAAGCGGTCAGACCGACTACTTCACGGACGACGTCTCTGCGGACGTCCTGGCGGTGGCAGGCGAAGTGCAGGGCTTCCTGCAGGGAAGGCTGATCTGGGAGGAAGTCAAAGAACAGCGCAATATCCGTGAAGCCATCAACCGTGCCGAGCTTGAAAACATCGACGTCTCAACCAACGAGCAGGCGACAGCGCATCTCAGTCGCCTGCTCGAAAGGATCCTTCCCCGTCTGGGAAGCGTCATCCTGCTGGAGAACTCAGGCAACGCGGCGCGTGCATGGACGGCAATCCGAGCCGCAAGCACCGAAGAATCGGAGCCTGTCCGGCTCTTCGAGCACGAACTTCGAGCCAGACTGGACGCTACTCATTCACTGTCACGCTCCGTCACCGGCCTTCTGCAGGGCCACGAACTGCTGGTGCGTCAACTCGACTTCGAGCACCGCCTCGTGGGATTTGTCATTGTGGGTATCGGCGATCACAGACAGCTCACCGCGAGCGAGACCAGCGCGTTCGACCTGTTCATGGCCTACGCAGAGTCCATAGTGCAGAAGATCTTTGTGAAGCAGCGTTCAACCCTGCTGACGAAGTACCGGCTCGCAGCGAAGGAGCTACTCGACACGTCGTTCAAACGAACTGACCTGCGGCAATTCCTGGCCGCCACAGCCCGCAAACTGGAAGACGTCATGGAGGCGGACGGATCAGCATACGTCCCGTTCGACGCTGCGTCCAGGCGGCTGGTCGTCGGCCAGGCCAGCATCTCAGGATTCACTCCGGAGCCAGATATGGAGCCAGGCATTCTGGCCGAGGCGTTCAGCAGCCCAAGTCTTGCAGTCTTTCATCCGGAAGTCACGAATAGCATGACCCCGTTCGCCCCTGCGTCAATGGCCGAGCTGACGCTCCGTGTGACACTTGAAGGGGTCCTGTTCGGGGTTCTGTACGTCTCGTTCAGACGCCCCGTGCTGATGACGGAAGAGGAGCTGCACATGGTCGAGGCCTTCGTCTCCGACTGCAGCCTGGTTGCCGAGAACATCCTGTATGTCCATCGCATCGATGAGCTCTCGGTGACTGACGAACTGACGGGCCTGGGCAACTATCGCTCCTTTGTAACGCACTCCGTCGAGCAATCGGAGCGCACGGCACGATTTGGTGAAGTGTTCTCTCTCCTGTTTTTCGATATCGACGATTTCAAGAAGTACAACGACACCTACTCCCATCTGGACGGCAATCTCGCCCTCCAGGGTATTGCGGACATCATACGTCACAGCATCCGGAGTGTCGATTCAGCCTACCGGTACGGCGGTGAAGAGTTCGTCATCCTGATGCCGGGAGCCACACCCTCCGATGCGCATAAGGCCGCCGAACGTATCCGGGCGTCGGTCGAACGCAACAGCGTTCGTGACCATCGCCACTTCCGTTCTTTAGTCACACTGAGCGGTGGCGTGACAAGCTTCGAAGACCGCGTATCTGACCCCAAGAACCTTCTTCTGCTTGCTGATCTGGCGATGTACCAGGCAAAGAAGAGTGGAAAAAACACGATCTACGTCCTGGAAAGCCTCGCGAGTCAGAAGCGGACCGCGCCGGGGACGCAGGAGTAGACGTCTGTCTGGCTCCCATTCGTTGCATCCGGGGACGTTTTCCCTATACTTGTTCTGTTCGTGTTCCTACCATGCGGAGAGGTGGCTGAGCGGCTGAAAGCACTCGCCTGGAGAGCGAGTAGGTGGGTAACCCCTGCCTCGTGGGTTCAAATCCCACCCTCTCCGCCAGTCTGGAACCGTTCATGTCTGTTATCGGATGCTCACGTCAGTCCTACCCGGGTCGCCTATGCGCAGGTATGATGCTGTCCTCTTTGACGTCGACGATACGCTGCTGGACTTCAGAGCGAGTGAGGTCGAAGCATGCAGGGCGGTCTTCAGTCTCTATGCCGCCAGCGGGTTATCCCTGGATGTCTTCCTTACTGCGTTTCGGATTGCGAACGACGCCACGTGGGACCTCTACATGGAGAAGCGTATCACGCGGGCGCAGGTAGCCGACCGGACGTTCGAGAACCTGAGCCGGCTCCTTCCGAAGACAGACCGCATAGACACCCATGCAGCTGCACTGGCTTTCACCGCAGCATTCACCGAACACAGTATCGCTGAACCGGATGCGTCACGCGTCCTCGCCTCTCTCCGCACGCGATGCGCAACAGGTGTCATCAGCAACCATGAGCAACCTGCAGTCCAGCGAAGACGGCTTGCAGCGTCCGGACTCGCCGCATTCCTTGACGTCATCGTCATATCAGGCGATATCGGCATCGAGAAGCCAGACCCGCGGCTCTTTGACCACACTCTCCACTTGCTGGGCATGACCGCAAGACAGTGTCTGTTCGTTGGCGACTCCATCATCCTTGATGATGCCGGCGCTCGAAACGCCGGCATGGATTTCTGCTTGTATCGCCGGCATCACACGGCGCCGTTCGCTCCGACAACAGCACTGAGAGTCATCGAGTCGCTCACTGAGCTCAATGCCCTGTTTGAAGCCCCCGATCTCCCCGAGAGCCCAACGACCGTTTGACCGGGGGGACCTGGAACGTACAATGGACTTGGTGCCAAGGCTCAGGGCGGGTCGTCTGGACGCTGAGCACCACTTGAGGTGACCTGATGGCACAGTATGCATGCACTGAACTCAAGAAGCGCGAAATCCTCACAGCCATGTTCATTACCATCTTCATCGGTCTTCCCGGAGTTGCGGTATCGCTATGAAATGGATCCGGTTGCAGGAGCATCACCTCCTGCCTCTCCGCGGCGTCGGAATGACCGGCATCACCACCCTTGCCATGATCGCCGGCAGCTTCAACGTCACGGAGACCTTTGTCCTGCCAGCAACCGCATACCGTCAAGCCCTTGCGGGAGCGCGGACACTGGCTGATGCACGACACGCGCTGGAGAAGCACGACTTTCTTGCTGACACCCCCTCCTTCGCCCGGCTGCTCGAATCGGTCGGTCCCGACGTCATGCTGCGGTGTTCCCCGGTCATACCGGGGTCATGGTCGTGGTTTGATCCTGGAGAATACGCCACGACGAAGGTTTGTCAGGGATTGAAAGAGCTGCAGGAAGGCGTCCGGGAGTCGTGGCTTCGGCTTCTCGATGTTCAGACGATTCAGACGGCTCAAAACGCTGGCGTCGCGGAGACCGCATATCTGTCTTCAGCTTCCATGGCAGTCCTCGCACAGCGTGCCGAGATCCACCCGGGGCTTTCGGGCCGAACGTGGTCGCCCAATGCCGACCTGGGCGAATCGAATGCCGTCGTACGCTGTACGCTCGGTGTGAGCGATGGTGAGGCCGACGCATGGGAGTGGGAGGTCGCCCCGGGAGGTGAAGTGCTCCGCCGACCAGCACCGTCACCGGCCGACGAGAGCCCCATCACTCAGTCCGCACGTCTGGCCGCTCTGCTGGGCGATCGAATAGCAGAGCCGTGCGTCCTCGACTGGATCTGGGATGGGCAGGAACTGACCTTCCTGTCAGCCATCCCTGCCCCTGCGCCTGGCGACAAGCGAGTGTACTCGAGACGTGCACTGGCCCGCCTGGCTCCGCGCCCACTTGGCCCGATGGCCGCCGACATCATTGCGGGACTCCTCCATGATCTGTCAGAGGACGCTGCAGCACTGCTGCTCGGGGACCGGGCGCCTCCAACTCCACTCAACGTTGCGAGAGTGTTCCGGGGCTCCGTCTATATCGACCTGACCTTCGTCCGCTCCGTGCTCGACGCCGCAGGGCTGCCGCGAGACGCACTGGAGCACGCGCTGACGCGACAGACGATCACGGGTTCTCGATTGCCCGCCAGGTCTCTCGTCCACCTGCCGCGCGCGTCACGGGCCGCGGTGGCGACTCGGTTTGCCGTGCCCCGGATGGAGCGATGGATCAGCGACAACAGCTCTCGTCTCACGGAACTGGACAGTACTCAGATCGAGACGCTGAGCGCTGACGAGACGCGGGCTGGTCTCGAGCGCCTGCTGGCATTCATGCGTCCTCTCGCCATGAACCTCCTTGTGCTCCTGGTTTCTACCTCGTTCCGTGCGGACGACCTGAGGCGTGTGCTGGCTCACAGCGGCCTCCAGGACCATCTTGCCGAAGCGCTGGATGCGGCCGAGGACACGGCGGGGCTGGACCCGTGGACTCACCTCGATCGCATCGCAGCTGTAGTCTCAGACGATACGGCTCGCCTCGCCAGCGAGGCGATGGCGAAGGGCGATCCCGAACAGGCTATGCGCGCCTTGTGCACGGACACTACTGTCGAGCGCAGTCTGGAAGCCTTCATGCGCACGTTCTCCTTCTTCAGGACATCGATCGCAGACGTTGGATCTCCGACCCTGCAGGAGCGCGCTGACCTTCTTCCCGTCGCCCTGCTGAGAGCGCGCGAGACGGGCGCGGCAGTTCGCGTGGAAGCAGCCCGTGACCCGCTTGCCTGGCTCGATTCACTGCCGGGCGGGAGCAACGCCTCGCTCAGGAAGAGATATGAGGCAACGATACGCACGTCGGCCGTCACAGAGAAAGCATGGTTCTACGTCGCCAAGTCGCTGTCCCGGGCACGGATGCTGCTGCTGCACGCAGGCAACCTTCTCGTCGAGCAAGGGAGGCTGGACCATCGCGATGACATCCTGCTGCTTGAACGCCGTGAACTGGGACAGGACGGCGACCTGAGGACTATCGTCACCGGGCGCGCAGCCACGACTCTGAACAACGCGGCAACGACCGCGCCGGAGGTCATCGTCGTCGAGCAGTCCTGACGAGCGCTATCCCTCAAGATGCTGAAGCAGAGGAAGACTGGCACATCTCCGGTCTTTCTCTGGTTCAGGAACGACTATCAGTCGCGCTTGAAGGGCAGCTTGGGAACCAGATAGTTGACGAAAGCGCCGAAGTTGCGCGTCTGCATGTAGATCGTACCCGGACCCGTCAGATCCACGACCAGTCCTTCGCCGGAGAACAGCGTCTGCTTGAGGCCCCCGATCGTCCGTACGTGGTATCCCATCGTCGCGTCGAAAGCCACCATGTGCCCGGTATCCATGACCAGCTGCTCCCCGGGAGCCAGCGTCACCGCATGGATAGCGCCATAGCTGGACATAAAGAGCATTCCTGTGCCTGTCGCCTTCAGGACAAACAGACCCTCCCTGGAGAAGAACGTACGGGCTCCGCCCCACTTTGTGTCGAGCTCGATTGAAGGATCGGACGCGAGGAAGGAGCCCGACTGGACGAACAGGCTTTCGCCATGCATCTCGCGGGCAGCTATATCGCCGACCAGTGTCGGGGCGAATGTCACCACACCAGGCCCATTCTGTGCCGTGAACGTGTTCTGAAACAGGCTCTCGCCGCCGACGGCTCGCTTCAGTGCCCCAAACAAGCCACCCTTCGACCCTGTCTCCAGTCCGATGTTTGCCGTCATGCTGACCATGGCATCCGACTCGGCGACAACAGACTCCGAAGGATCGAGCTGCAGCTCGAGCAAGGAATAGGAAGGCTGATACATGATCTTGTACTGCATGGATACCTCCTGTCAAATGGGCCAGCTTCAGGTATACTGTCCCTGCATGCAGGGTACCGATGGCCGGCTCGCTGTCAAGCGACCCGCGGCGTGGAGGTGTACAGCATGGTCAGCCCTGAAAGGATACGAGTGCTGAACAATCGGCCGCGGAAGCCATCGGGACCGATTGTGTACTGGATGCAGCGCGATATGCGCGTGCGCGACAACTGGGCACTGCTGTACGCGGCTGACGTGGCGCGTGAGCTGCACGCGCCACTGACCGTTTGCTTCGCGCTCGTCCCTTCTTTTCTCGGCGCAACGCTGAGAGCATACGATTTCCTGCTGCAGGGACTGCAGGAGGTCGAGCGTGACCTCCGCCGCTTGAACATCATGTTCGTCG
>CAYRQW010000018.1:0-19697 GCA_964426505.1 uncultured Caldisericota bacterium | reverse complement strand
CTCATAAGACGCGCTCAACGTCCCAAGGTTCCCGACAGGAGTTCACGCAGTTCACCGCGAGCACGGAAGACCCTGCTTTTCACGGTCCCCACCGGTACTCCGAGCTGGACTGCCGCCTCTTCGTAACTCAGGCCATCCAGATCGACAAGTGCAAAGGCCGCTCTGAACACAGGATCGACCTTCTGCAGAGCGGCTTGAACAGCCGCATTGACCTCCCCTGCGTCTGGACCATCATTGGCAGTCTGCGGGGCCTCGACCGTCAGCAGATCGGCTTGAGCGTCGCCTGAACTCACAGGGTGCTGAGCCCGCTTGCGCGCAGCATCGATGCCAGCATTGGTGGCAATGCGATAGAGGTATGACGACAGCCTGGACTGCCCCCGGAACCTGGAGAGAGTCTTATACAATTTCAGGAAGGTTTCCTGTGTCACATCATAGGCCAGATCACGGTCGAAGGTCACGCGGACCGCTACTGAGAAGACGAATCCCTCGTAGTAGCGCACGATGGACTCATACAACTCGGTTCGCCCGGCTATGACCCCATCGATCGTCGCTGCAAGCTTCGGCATGTCATCCATGCAGCCATTATACGAATCCCCATCGTTCTGCATAGTAGCTGGGACCAGCATGTTGCGTCACGGGCACCGGTTTGACAGCTCTCTGCCCGCTCATATAATAGGCCTGTGCCGAAGTGGCGGAACTGGCAGACGCAGCAGACTCAAAATCTGCCGGGGTAACACCCGTGTGGGTTCAATTCCCTCCTTCGGCACCATCCCAGTGAAACCGTCCTCAGTGTCCCACTTGACAACAATTGGACGGTCTGCTATACTCATATCATTAGTATTTCTAACTTTAGGAGGCAAGCAATGACAGGAGCCAGGCAGGAAACACAGCATTCATCATATGACCTCAACAGATTGCGCATCTACAACGGTCTCATGGGACTTCTTCACCTTGGACAGGCGGTTCTGATTGTCGTCCTTGGCTGGGGAAAGGGACTCACTGTCCCCGTCACCACCAATTACCTCAAGGCAGGCGGACCTGGAGGAATGCCTGTGCCCACGCCGGAGACGCTCGGGACGTTTCGCCTTGGTCCGGCGATTGCGGTGTTTCTCCTGTTGTCGGCACTAGCACACTTCGTGACCATTCTTCCGGGCGTGTTTGAGTGGTACAAGGCGAACCTGAAGCGCGGCATCAATTACATAAGATGGTATGAGTATGCACTGAGCTCATCGGTCATGATCGTCATCATCGCAGAGCTCTCCGGCTTGTACGACCTTTCCAGCGCCATCATGCTGTTCTCTCTGAATGCTGCGATGAACCTGTTCGGCTTACTGATGGAACTCCACAACCAGACGACTGCTCGAACCGACTGGACATCGTTCATCTTCGGCTCCATCATTGGCCTCGTTCCCTGGGTCGTCATCTGCTTGTACTTCTTCAGCGCTGCCGCCAGCGCAACTGGCACAATCCCCACCTTCGTGTACTACATCCTCGGCACGATCTTTGTCTTCTTCAACTGCTTCGCCATCAACATGGTTCTGCAGTATCGGAAAGTCGGCAAGTGGCGCGACTACATCTTCGGCGAGCGTGTCTATGTCCTGCTGTCGCTGGTCGCCAAGTCCGCTCTCGCCTGGCAGATCTTTTTCGGCGCCGTAGCTCGCAACTGATTTCAGACAATACCTCCGCAGAAACCAGAAGGGCCTGGGCAACTACCCAGGCCCTTCCTGTTCCCTATTGCACGAGGTCCTAGTTCGCGATCCGTCGCCGCTGGATCAAGTCGTCCGCCACATACCCCAGCCCGACCTCACGCAGCCTCTGAACGGTTGGCAGTCCATTCTGGCCCCAGTGGTACGCCTTGTAGTAGCCATCCAGAAGCTGGTCTACCATATCCTGGGTCACCTTCGCCCCCTTCGTTGGCCCATCGGGCATCTCCGCATACATCTTGGCTGGCGGCTGGTCATATGCTCGGCCAAATCCCTCAACCTCGCGGGTCCAGAAGGCTCGGGTAAGGTTCCACACTTTCTCACTGAAGGCGAACAGTTCCTGTGTCGTGTAGTGTTGTCCTGTCACCAGGTTAAGTGCCTTGACGTAGTCCTCCCAGTCGACCTTCACCTCAAGCCATGGGAAGCGACAGACGCCCAACACTTCCATGAGAGGGCGAAGGTGCTGCAAGTCATACACCACCTGCCCCTTCCCTTCGGTAGAATTCCGTCCCATCGTGATGTCCTGCACAATGGCCCAGGCGCGCGTATGCTGGGCTCCGATGTCTGACGTCATGTATGCAAGCATCATGGCCGGCGCAGCATGGGTATCGTAGGCAGAGTAGTCCAGACCCTTCACCTGCACGACATATTTCTCGGTGTCCTTGCCGATAATGCGTGCAGCGGCAAGAGCTCCTTCTGCAAATGCTGCACCGATCCCCTGTCGAGCAGCGATGAGCTTCAGGAATGCACGTGCCGCCTCCACGTTGCCCCAGGTCATCTCCAATCCACCAAAATCCGCGCTTGTCAGGATTCCCCGTTGATACAGCTCCATCGCGAAAGCCACGGCCGATCCAGAGGAGATGGAGTCCATGCCTAGATTGTCAACATCCGCGTTCAGCGCGGCAATCTCCTCGATACTGTCCATGCCGAGATTGGAGCCCATCAGACCGATGGTCTCATATTCCGGCCCTTCAACGTAGACATTGTACTTCTTCGAATACGTGTAGGTGGAGCAACCCAGAGGACACGCGTAGCAGCCCTTGTCGCGCACATACATCTGCTCCCGCATGTATTTGCCGTTGATCCGGTCCTTCTTGGGGTACTGCGCGTGCTGGAAGTTGTTGACAGGAATGACTCCGACGCTGTCGCACCAGTCGGTGACATCTGTGGTGCCATACTTGGAGAAGACCGGGAAGAACGCATTATTCTTGATATGGTCGATGACGGAGGTCGTGTGCCTCTGAAGCCCTTCGATATCCGCGACCGGGATCGGCTTCGTTCCGCGCACTGCGATCGCCTTCAGTTTCTTTGAGCCCAGAACGGCCGCGATTCCTCCCCGGCCGGCCTGACGCCCCACATCATGCGTTATGCACGCGAACTTCACCAGGCTCTCTCCGGCGGGGCCGATGGTCGCAATCTGGAACTCTTCTCCAAGATCGCGCTTCATGGCGTACTCCGTGTCGACTGACCCCTTGCCCCAATACGCTGAGGCGTCGCGTATCTCGATCTTCTCGTCGTCGATATAGAGATATACCGGAGTCTCAGAAGCGCCCTCGAGGATGATCATGTCCAGGCCGGCATACTTGAACTCCGCCATGATCAGGCCGCCCATGTTGCTGTCGATGTAGCCTCCCGTCAGTGGGGACTTGGTGCCCCAGACAATCTTGGCACTTGAAGGCCAGAGAGTCCCCGAGAGGGGCCCGGTCGCCACAAACACCTTGTTTGCAGCGCTGAGCGGCTCCACGCCCGCAGGAAGCTCATCATACATGTACTTGGCGATCCAGGCACGACCCCCCAGCCAATCATGAGCCAACTCAGGTGTCACAGGTTCTCGCTTGACCAGCCTGGTACTCAGGTCGACACGAAGAATGGATCCACCATAGCCGTTGATCATTGGTCTTCCTCCCAGGTCAGAGCCTGTGACGTGCAGTTCGGCACACATGCTCCGCACAGACTGCACATGTAGGGATGCAGACTCGCGGGCGACCTGAAGATCGCCTGCTGAGGGCAGCTGTCGACACATGCCCCGCAGTCAATGCACACCGAATCATCAATGGCATACGCCCCCGCGTCGTCGACAGAAATGGCTCCCACCGGGCATACAGGCAAGCAGACACCGCACTGATTGCAGAGATGAACCTCGAAATACCCTTCCGGGAAGCGGGGCACGATCCCTATGCGAGCAGACTTGTGCGTATTGAGCCTGAAGTTCTCAGCCGAACACGTCAGCTGGCACAGCCGACACCCCGTACACTTCTCAGGCTTCACGACGATGCGCTTCATGCGACCTCCTGTCCTTGTCACGACGATCTGATACGCCCCGATTATAGCGAAATGCCGTGCCAATGAAAGCGCGGGCCGGCGCGTTGATTAAGGACCCGATGGCGGTACAATGGGAGAGAACCGACGGAGGCTGCTCATGCGAACACTGATCACGGACATCGCCTTTCTGATGACGGGCAATGCTCTTCTACAGGAACTTGAAGATGCATATGTTGTCGTCGACGACAACATCGTCACTGCCATTGGCGCAGGAACCCCAGGCCTCGACACTCCTGCCGACCGCGTCATCTCGGGCAGGCACATGCTGATGATGCCTGGCTTCGTGAATACCCACCATCACCTTTACCAGACGTTGTTTCGGAACGTTCCTCAGGTCGAGCATGCCAAGCTGTTCGACTGGCTGACATTCCTCTACGAACACTGGAAGTACATCGACGAAGAAGCTGTCTACACCAGTGCTCAGGTGGGCATCTGCGAGATGCTGAAGACTGGCGTCACGACGACGACCGACCATCTCTACCTGTATCCGTATGGCAACAACGCCATCATCGACGCAGAGATTCACGCAGCCCGTGATGTCGGCATACGGTTTCATCCGACACGCGGCAGCATGTCGCTGAGCAAGAAGGATGGGGGACTTCCTCCGGACAGCGTGGTTCAAACGGATGAGGAGATTCTGCTGGAATCTGAACGCGTCATCCACCAGTACCATGACCGCGGTCGGTATGGTATGACCCGCATAGCTTTGGCACCATGCTCTCCCTTCTCGGTTACGGCAGAGCTGATGAAGCAGACGGCAACTCTGGCGGAGAAGGAAGACGTGCTCATTCACACGCATCTTGCCGAAACGCAGGATGAAGAGGAATTCTGTCTCCAGAAATTCGGCTTTCGTCCAGTGGACTACATGGAAGAGGTCAACTGGCTCACTCCTCGTTCCTGGTTTGCCCATATCGTCTGGGCTTCTGACGCCGACATCCACAAGCTGTCCGAGCATGAGTGCGGCATGGCTCATTGTCCAGCCAGCAATATGCGTCTCGGCTCCGGCATCGCTCCCGTTACTGTCATGAAGCAAACGAACATGCGCATCGGCATCGGCGTCGACGGCAGTGCCAGCAACGACACCAATTCGTTCATCGGCGAGGTGCGCCTGGCGACTCTGCTCCAACGGGTGAAATACGGAGCAGACGCCCTTACAGCACGGGAAGCTCTTGCTATGGGTAGCATGGGCGGCGCCCGCGTGCTGCGCATGGACTCGGACATCGGCAGTATTGAGGTCGGTAAGGCCGCTGACCTGATCATGTGGGATCTCCACACGCTCGAGTTCGCGGGGGGACTGCATGACCCCTTCACGGCACCGGTCATGTGCGACGCCAAGCAGGTGAGTTTCAGTATGGTCAACGGCAAGGTTCTCATCGAGAACGGCCAGTTCACGAACATCGACGTTCCGGCCCTGGTGGCCAGGCAGAACACGGTAGCGACGAAGCTTATGGCGCGCTAGTACGGCGCCGCGGACGAAGTCCAGCCGGCAGCTTCCCGGGAGGCAGGCATATGAAGACGCTTCAGCAATTTCTGAGCTACGCGAGAGAACGCGAGGTTGCGCAAGTCGACCTGAAATTCACGGACCTGTTCGGCGGTTTACACCACGTGACGGTCCCCCTGTCCCGTGTCAACCAGGGGTTCCTGACCCAGGGCGTTGCTTTTGACGGTTCCAGCATTCCGGGGTTCGCCTCGGTCGAGCGCAGCGACATGCTCCTGCGCCTTGATCTGTCGACAGCATTCCTGGACCCGTTTGCCAAGATCCCCACCGTCGCGGTCTTCTGTGACATTCTGGAACCCCACACCCATCGACGCTTCGCGCTCGACCCTCGGTTCATCGCGGAGCAAGCGGAGGCTTTGCTGAAATCCAAAGTGTATGCCGACACGGCCTGGTTCGCCCCCGAGTTCGAGTTCTATGTTTTCCAGACTGTGGACTTCAAGTCCTCGGAGACTACCTCGTTCTTCTCGATCGAGAGCGCAGAAGCGGGTAGCACCGTAGCGCTCGACAACTCGCAACTGCAGGGCTATGCGATCCGCCACGGACGAGGATACCATGTGGAGCAGCCACTCGACCGCCTCTTCGACTATCGCAGCACACTTGTGCAGATGCTGGAAGACGTCGGCGTAACCATCCGCTATCACCATCATGAGGCAGGGGAGGCTGGCCAGATCGAACTGGAGGTCATGCCTTCCACTCCTCGCGCAATGGGCGACGCCTCGCAGAAGATCAAGTACTTCGCCAAGAACCTTGCCCGCCAGATGGGTATGACGGCGACCTTCATGCCCAAACCAATCGCAGGCCAGGCTGGAACCGGCATGCACTTCCACCAGTATTTGACGAGAAAAGGACAACCTACCTTCTACCAGAGAGGTGGAGAGCCATATGACCTGTCACCGCTTGCTGTACACTACATAGGCGGCATTCTAAGCAACGCATCGGCTCTCCTGGGCATCACGAACCCCTCCACCATCAGCTACAAGAGACTCATCCCCGGATTCGAGGCCCCGATTCGGGCGTTCTTCTCATTGGGCAATCGCACCGCAGCAGTCCGCATACCCATCTACGCTGACACGGCGGCAGAAAAGCGCATCGAGTTCAGACCCCCGGATGCCACGACCAACGTTTACCTTGCCATAAGCGCAATGCTTCTTGCCGGTGTCGATGGCATTGAGAGGGAAACGGACCCGACAGCTCTGCACCTCGGACCGTATACAGGCGATATTGAGAAGCTGCCCGAGAAGGTCGTCGGCAGGATTCCAGTTCTCCCTACCTCCCTTGCCGATGCGTTTGCGGCGCTGAGGCACGGCAGTGACTTCTTGACACGAGAGGGAGTCTTCCCTCCTGGATTCGTCGAAGCATTCTGCTCCTACAAGGAGAAGAACGAGGCAGAAGCGCTTCGTCGCCTCCCTCATCCCAAGGAGTTCGAACTCTACTACGATTGCTGAGGGAGATCCATGCTCATCAGGCTCAAACTGCATGCAATTATCGCTGATCAGATCGGAGACCTGCACGATGTCCGGGTACCGGCCGGGACAGACGTCACGGGTCTGCTGGCAGCGTTGGGCGTCGACCGCGATCGTGCAGGCTTCGTGCTTGTCAATGGGCACCGCACACCCTATAGCACCGAACTCAACGAGGAAGACACAGTGTTTATTATCCCATTCCTGGGAGGCGGATGATCACCTCTCACCATGGTCATCAGTTGCCAGACCCCTGGGACTAACTCTCGAGGGCTTCTAATCCTCCAACGGCATTCGGACCACCATGTGCCTTTCACGATGAGGCCGGCTGAAACGGTGCCAGTGTGACGATCTCACGGATAGTGCCATCAGCTGATTGGGGTTTGCCGAGTATTCCTGGGAGGGGTCACATCGGGAAGGGACGCGAGACCTTCAGCGTCCGCAACGGGTAGTACGAACAGCACCCCCGTATCTGGGCGGGAAAAATCCCCGAAGACCTGTCGTGCGAGTCTGCGCGCACTCGCTAACACTTCGCCTCCCTGAATGAGGGACAGGACGAGGACGTTGTCGGTAAGGTCGATGCTGGCGCTGAGAACCTGTTCGATGGAGGTGAAGACGGTCTCGTGGTCTCGCAGGATCCTGCCCATCCCCCGTCCCTCGATAACCGTCGCTCCCCGTACACCGACGGTCGGTAGTAGTTTCAGATAGTCGTAGGTCTTGTCCTCCTGTCTCGTGATGATGACCAGAAGATACATGAGCCCTCCTCAACAGCGACCTGGCACATCCATTGTAGCGACCAGGAAGAGCACAGGCAAGTATTCCTGCGTAGAGACAGACACCTGCATCGACTCAGGGCTTTCAGTTCCTTCGCAGGAACGTCATTCAGCGCCGCGCTGCGCGGTCTTGCTCTATGAGTATCTTGAGAGCCTCGACACCAGTCGATATGAGCCTGTCCAGCATCTGACCGTGTGGCTTGCCTCCGCCCTCTGCAAACTGGCTGTCGACGATAAGCATGACTCCTCCGGCACGCCTGCGGAGAACGCTCGACACCACAAACACGGCAGCAGCTTCCATCTCAGAACACACGGCTCCGCCAGCGATCCAGGCCCTGCGGCGCGCGTTCAACTGCTCCGCAACTGGCTGGCGATCGGGATCCACCTCGCCATAGAACGAGTCTTTCGACTGAGATATGCCCAAATGAGAAGTGAAGTGAAGCTTCTCAGCCGCAGCCCTCAGTGCCAGAGTCACGTCGATATCGGCCACGGCCGGAAACTCAATTGGCATGTACTGCCTGGTCGTCCCCTCGTCGCGGATCGCAGCTGTGACGATCGCCAGGTCTCCAACGCCGATACCTGGCTGCATTGCACCGGACGTTCCGACGCGGATGAATGTGTCCGCACCGATCATCGCAAGCTCTTCGACAGCAATTGCGGTCGACGGTCCTCCGATTCCGGTCGAGGTCACGGACACTTTTTCGCCCAGGAGCGTTCCCGTGTACGTAACGTACTCTCGATTCTGCGCGATCTTCACCGGGTTGTCGAATGACCTGGCAATGACTTCGCAGCGACCAGGATCGCCGGGCAGAAGAACGTACCTGCCAACATCACCCTGTTTCAGCTTGACATGGTACTTGTACTCACCATTGAACGCTGCATGTGCCATATGCGAGCCTCCCTTCCATCCGCAGGAAGCCTTCTTAACGCAATCCCTGCACCAATATCCTGATTCCAATACCAATAAGAACAAGCCCGCCCAGGATCTCAGCCTTGTTCTTGACAAGTCTTCCAATACTGCAACCCAGGAGAGTGCCTGCTATCGACACACTGAATGTCACCAGTCCGATGAGCAGCGCCGGCCACCAGATCGGCACGTGCAGGATCGACAAGCTCAAGCCAACCGCCAGCGCGTCGATACTTGTGGCGACAGCAAGGATCAGCATGTCGCGAGCGCTGCGCCTTTCTTCATCGCACTCGCCCTCGTTTCCTCCGCCATTTCCTGCTTCCACAAGCATCTTGCCGCCGACAAAGACAAGCAGACCAAACGCGACCCAGTGGCTGAAGCTCTGAATGATGTTCCTGAGTGCCAGACCCCCCAGCCAGCCAAGAATCGGCATGAGCATCTGGAACCCGCCAAACCACCAGCCCGGCCGCAAAGCATCGCGGAGATCCACCTGCTTCATCCGACACCCATTGGCCACCGACACCGCAAATGCGTCCATCGAAAGCCCCACCGCCATGACAAGAACAGTCCAAAATCCCATACAGCCTCCACGACAACCCTGGTACCGACGTCAGCCTCGGACAAGGTAATGATCGCTGCTGAAGGGCACGGTACATCGTGCAGAGAAGTATACAGGCATGAGCCTGCTTTACAAGCCAGAACATTGATATAAACTGAGGCTACGAGTGGGTGCTGGTCGCCTGTGACACACGGAGACGTTGACTAGCGGTCGGGAGGATCCGGATGAATACATGGCTCAAGTACGGGGCATTGGTCGTGGCATCGTACCTGTGGGGCTCAGTTTGCTGGGGCCTCGTCCTCAGTTTCACGATCAAGCACGAGGATATTCGACTGAAGGACAATCCCGGTCTCTCGGGGAGCGTGCGCCAATATGGTTGGGGCTACGGTCTCACCGTCGGCCTCCTCGATGTCATGAAGGGCTACTTGCTCGGCCTGTTCGTGCGCTACATGGTGGTCCCCCCATGGGTCCTGATCCTCTCGTTCATGGCCGTCATCGTCGGTCACAATTGGCCACTCTTCTTCCAATTCAGGGGCGGAGGCGGTGTCGCGACCACCCTGGGGATTCTGCTGCAGGGGTACCCGGTGGCGATCCTGTGGGCACTTCCCTTTGCGGCCATCGCCGGCATCATGTGGAAGTCTCTACCTCCTCTTAAGGCCAAGGTGCACTTCTCTCCGTTCATCGCAGCAGTCGGTGCTGTCCCTGCTGCCATCTGGATTGTCATCCACAAGCCGTGGTATCCTCACTACGTCATTATCGTGGCCCTTGCAGCCTCAGTTCTCATAAGGGGCAGTCAGTTCCACGCCAATGCACAACGGTTCCGCACGTACGCGTATGGCATGCGTGACCGTTTCATGGAACACTATCGAGACAACGGTCCACCACCGACGACCTAGTCTCGTCAGCGGATTCTGAAGAGATGCAAGGCCCAGCCTCGAACATCGCCGGGTCGGCAATAGAACCGGGACGTATCTCACCATAGCCGCCCAGGCCCAGGATGTCTGCCGGGGCAGAACAGCACCCTCTTCGATATTTCCTTCGGTAAGCGATTTGTGGTGATGTAGCGGCACGGGGCAACGAGGCATGATGATCGCGTGGAGTGGTGAGCCAAAACGCCTATACTGGGCGCATACCCTCCCGAGGAGGAACCTGTGAGCACCAACGACGTGGCAATACTGATCATCGATATGCAGCAGGACTTTCTATCCCCTGCATCGCCGCTCTTTGTCGCGGGGGGACCCGCCATAGTGCCGAACCTGCAAAGAGCAGTGAAGGCGGCTCGTTCGGCCAACGAGTCGATTGTCCATGTGACCCGCCGCCATCGGTCCACGGGGATCGACGTTGACCAGAGCCGGCGAGCGCTCTTCGCGGAAACGGGAGGATTCCTGGTAGCAGGGACTCCCGGGGCGGAGGAATCGCCTAAACTTGCACCGGCCGCCGGGGATTTCTCTGTCGTCAAGACCCGATGGTCGGCGTTCTTTGCGACGGACCTTGACGCTCTCCTGCGTCGGCTCGGCATCCACAGACTGATCCTTACCGGTGTACAGACTCCCAACTGCATACGGGCGACAGCAAGCGATGCCCTCTCGCTGGACTACGCGACAACCGTGCTCGCTGACGCCACGGCGTCCCAGACAGACGAGATCCAGCAGTACAACCTCCGGGACATGGCCGCCATGGGAGTAGAGATCATGACGGTTTCGCAATTCGAGCAAGCGCTGGGCCTCTAACGCACAGGCCGACTTGAGATGTCGGCAGCCAGCCATGCGTGAGCCGGCTGCCGAGTCTCGTGCAACTGAGAAGTCAGGCTAGTGCCCTGTCTTGTGGACGGCCCGCGTGGCGACCAGGTCGATCCCCAGTCCGAGTACGTCGTGAACGACGACATCCCCCACACGAATGGGCGCTGCAGTCCGGAGCTTCTGGACCGCAGCCATGAGGTCGAAGAGACGACCCTTGGGGACCGGTGCAGCACTCTTCACGGACACCAGCGCGAAGTCTCCGCCCACGACCTTGATGCTGGTCGTCAATGTGCGCCGGGGTGCAACCGCTTCCTGAGCGGCATAGGCTTCGCCGCGCTTGCACGTGTTACCCGACACTTCGATGACCCTGGTCTCCTCTTTGACGACACGCACCTTGCACCCCGTTGGGCAGACAATGCACGTGACTTCGCACACTTCAGTGCTCATGGGACCTTCACCCCCACGGTGACGTCGGTTGCGGCGGCCGCGAACGCGCTTCCCTGAACCGACAGCACGACCATCTCGCCGGGCGTCAGCCGCGGGCGCCGGAACGTGGCCACCGGCTGTTCCTGACTCTCAGTTCGAAGCTCGACAGAGGCACCCTTGAATACATCGGTCGGGCGCATGAACAACTTCACCGCCTCCGCGTGGTCCGCCACGTCGATGCGCTGAGGCACGACGTAGCGAATTCCAGGAGCCGGCCACACCCGTATGCTGCGCACTGTCTGGGGAAGCTTGTTCTGAACGTATAGCGCGGCATTCCTCCCTGCGCGCTGTGACTCCTCGGACACATTGTCGACCAGGTCATGTACCTGCAGGACATTTCCACACGCAAAGACCCCTGCCACAGACGTCTGCAGCCGCTGGTTGACGACGGCGCCTCCCGTGACGAGGTCGAGCTGAACGCCTGCTGTCTTGCTGAGTTCATTCTCGGGGACAAGCCCGACGGAGGTGATCAGCGTGTCGCATGGTATCTCGCGTTCGGTTCCGGGGACCGGACGCCTGAGCTCGTCCACTTGTGCAATGGACACACCCGTTACGCGCCTTCCTCCGTGCACACTCGTCACAGTGTGGCTGAGCAGCAACGGAATGCCGTAGTCATCCAGGCATTGCACGACATTGCGCGTGAGACCTGTCGAGTACGGCATGATCTCAAGGACAGCATTGACGTGCGCTCCTTCCAGCGTGAACCGCCGCGCCATGATCAGGCCGATGTCGCCGGATCCAAGGATAACGATGTTGCGGCCGGGAAGGTACCCTTCGACGTTCATGTAGCGTTGGGCGGTGCCAGCGGTCATGACGCCCGCGGGCCTGGTGCCAGGGACCATGATGGCTGCCCGTGTGCGTTCGCGACATCCCATGGAGAGCACAAGCGCCTTGGCATGCAGTTCGAGCCTCCCCAGCTCCGGCGAAATCGCCACGATCGTGCGGTCCGACCGCACGGCAAGGACCATGGTGTCAAGAAGAAAGGAGATGTCATCTTCGACCGTCCTGTCCACAAATCGCTCGGCATATTCCGGCCCCGTCAGCTCTTCTTTGAACTCCTGCAGCCCAAACCCGGTATGAATGCACTGGTTCAGAATGCCCCCCAGAAACCGGTCCCGCTCGACGATGAGGATATCGCGCAGTCCCTCGTCATGGGCTGCGGTCGCCGCGGCCAGTCCTGCCGGGCCGCCGCCGATGACGATCAGATCGTAGTCGCTTTTCATGTCATCGTTCTCCTTGCTACCGCAGGTAGTCGATTGAATGAGAAGCTCCCTGCAGCAAAACAGTGGTCTCGGCCGGTTTCGTTCGTGCGATGACCTTCCCCTTGCTCAGGACAAGTCGGGCGACCGATTGCCGTCGCAAGGCGTCCAGCTCGTCGAGAGCATCCAGGATGACCAGGTCGGCCGGCTTCCCCACTTCAATGCCATAGGTGTCCTGGATGTGCAGCGTCCGGGCTCCGGCATCCGTTACCATATGAAACACGGAGCGCATTTCCTCGCGCCCGGTCATCTGGGCGACATGAACCGCCATATGCGCCACATCCAGCATGCTGCCGATCCCCATCGGGTACCAGGGGTCGAGGATGTCGTCATGACCGAGGCTCACGTTGATCCCCATCGCCGCCATCTCCTTGATGCGTGTCAGTCCCCGTCGCTTGGGATAGGTGTCGAAGCGGCCCTGAAGATGGATGTTCACCAGGGGATTCGCGACGAAGTTGATGCCACTCTTTGCGCAGAATCTCAGGAGTTTCGACGCATACGCGCCGTTGTAGCTGTGCATGGCCGTCGTGTGACTTGCGGTGACCCGGTCACGCATCCCCGTCCGCAGGGCCAGGGCGGACATGACCTCGACAAAGCGGGACTGTTCGTCATCGATCTCATCACAGTGCACGTCGATCAGCTTCCCGTACTTCTCGGCCAGTGCAAACACAGTCTTCAGAGACTCGACACCATCCTCGCGTGTCAGTTCATAGTGAGGGATGCCTCCAACTGCGTCTGCACCAAGGCGCAGCGCCTCTTCAAGCAGCCCCGCTCCACCCTCGAACCCCAGGATGCCATCCTGCGGGAAGGCCACCAGCTGAATATCGACAAGTGGCGCCATGACGCGCCTGACCTCGATCAGAGCTCGCAGAGCAGTCAATTTCGGATCACAGATGTCCACATGCGACCGGATGTGCAGAATGCCATGCGAAACCTGCCACTCGATGGCCTTCGTGGCTCGACGGACGACGTCCTCCTCAGTCAGCAACGCCTTCCGTTCCGACCAGCGCTCGATCCCCTCGAATAGTGTACCGCTCTCGTTCCAATGAGGCTCACCCGCCGTGAGCGTCGTATCGAGGTGGACATGTGACTCGACGAACGGCGGCGTCACGAAGCATCCGGCTGCATCGACTGTCTCACGAGCATCTGCACGCAACCCGGCCTCAACACCCTCAAACAGGCCGTCACGAACGGCGATATCGGTGAGCGCGCCGCCCGCACTGAGCCTGGCATTTCGAACGATCAGATCAAGCATCGCCTTCTCCCTCCGGCCGCAGCCGCCCTGCAAGGATCTCAGACCCGGGGCCGCACTTGGTCACAGACAGTGGATCCAGGTCAAGCTCTCGACAGAGGATCTCGAGGACCCGTGGTCCGCAGAATCCTCCCTGGCATCTGCCCATGCCGGCCCGAGTACGGAACTTCAACCCATCCACAGTGCAAGCGCCCGCTGGACGATGAATGGCCCGCACGATATCTCCTTCAGTGACTGTCTCACAACGACACACGATGCGGCCATAGCTGGGATCCTCCTCGACCATGCGCCGCTGCTCTTCGGCCGAGCATCCCCGGAACAGCGGCACACGCACGTTAGTCGGAACGAATGCAGGATTGGCAGTCAGACTGCATCCGGCGCTCTTCAGCAGAGAGACCAGTTCTTCAGCGATGGCAGGAGCCGCCGTCAGGCCCGGAGACTTGATGCCGGCGGCGTTGAAGAATCCGGGGGCTCCTTCCTCGACAAGGAAGTCGTCGTGTCCCACGATAACTGCACGTGCTCCCGTGAACTCGGCAACCAGCTGTTTCGTGTCGAGACGGGGAATGCTCTTCCGAGCTCCAGCCAGCACACGAGCCAACCCCTCAGCGCTCGTTGCCAGCTCATCTTTTGCCTCGGCATCGTCCGCGGTAGGACCAGCAATGATGTTGCCATCGGGAGTCCGGCTGACAACGATTCCCTTGCCCATAGCTGTCGGGACCTGGAACACCGGATGCTGCACATCGTAATCGGCACGGTTCTCCAGCAACAGATACTGACCCTGCCGGGGACGAATCTGGAAGTCTCCCGCGGCGGCCATGTGACTGATATCGTCCGCGAACAGGCCAGCGGCGTTGATCACGAATCTGGTCTCCAGGACTCGTTCGCCGGCCTTCACGCGCCAGCCACCGGGAGTGGCTTCTACCGAACGGACAGGGTGTTCGAAGAGGAATTCGACGCCGTTCATGGCTGCATTCTCGGCAAGGGCAAGTGTCAGTTCATAGGGTTCGACCGTACCTCCGGTTGCCGCGAAGAGAGCACTATCAGCGTCGGGACTCAGATTGGGCTCCAGATCCATGAGCTCCTTGCGGTCGAGGATGCGGAGTCCCGGCACGCCATTCGCGCGACCTCGTGCGAGCAGCTCTTCCAGGTGCGCCCGCTCGGACGGAGAGAAGGCCACGACGAGCGTGCCCTGACGTCCCAGATGTACGCCGAGGTCGACGCTCAACTGATCATAGAGGGCGTTGCCACGCACGTTCAACCTGGCCATCAACGTCCCCGGCATTGGGTCATACCCTGCATGAACGATGCCTGTGTTCGCCTTGGTCGGCCCACCCTGGCTCGCCTCGGCAGCTCGTTCGCATACAACGACGTTCAGGCGATATCTGGACAGTTCGCGTGCCGTCGCACAGCCAACGACTCCAGCTCCGACGATCACGACGTCCAGCATCTGTGTGCCGATCGCAGGGTCAGTCATCCGCCCATGCTCCGGCCCTCGCAACCCCTTTGCGCCAGCGCGCGTAGAGACGACCGCGGTCTTCCGGCGTCAGGACCGGAGCGTAGGACTGACCAACCTCATACAGGTTTCGCAGTTCCTGCTGGTCCTTCCAGACGCCCGTAGCCAGGCCGGCAAGGAAGGCAGCTCCGCGGGCAGTCGATTCGACATTGGTGGGAACCGTCACCGGACTGCCAAGGATGTCGCTCTGGAATTGCATGAGAAAATGGTTGCAGCTTGCGCCGCCGTCAGCCCTCAGCCCGGCGACAGGTGAACCCGCCTCACGTTCCATGGTATCAATGATGTCCTTGACCGAGAAGGCTATGCCCTCCAGCGTCGCACGGGCAATGTGCGCCCTGGTCGTTCCACGCGTCAGCCCCAGGATGGCCCCTCGGGCATACATGTCCCACTCCG
Organism: uncultured Caldisericota bacterium; assembly: GCA_964426505.1. GTDB lineage: Bacteria > Caldisericota > Caldisericia > Cryosericales > Cryosericaceae > Cryosericum. Next base: position 3,833 of record CAYRQW010000018.1, on the reverse strand, counting down.
GAGCACCCAAGCCCGTGAATGCTGGCACGACGACCACACCACCGCTGTCGGCGACAGAGACGGCAAGCGACTCTGTCTCAGCCGAATCCCTGATGATGCCCAGTCCGTCCCGCAGCCACTGCACGGCCGCTCCCGCGATGAAGACACTTCCTTCCAGCGCGTACGTCACCTTTCCACCCAGTCTCCAGGCTACAGTTGACAACATGCCCTGTGTCGAGCGGACGATGTGGTCACCAGTATTGACCAGGATGAAACTGCCGGTGCCATATGTCACCTTGACATCCCCAGTCTCGAAGCACGTCTGTCCAAACAGCGCCGCCTGCTGGTCTCCCGCGACACCCGCAATAGGTATCTCGCGGCCAAACAGGTCAGCGGTAGCAAGGCCGACGACAGCGCTCGAGTCATGGACTTCCGGAAGCATCGACCTGGGGATGTTGAGCATCGTGAGAAGGTCATCGTCCCACGCCTGCTTCTGGATATCGAAGAGCATGGTCCGTGACGCGTTGCTGGGATCGGTCGCGTGGACCCGTCCACCCGTCAGGTTCCAGATCAGCCAGGAATCGACTGTGCCAAATGCCAGCTCACCCCTTTCGGCGCGCGCCCGGACTCCCTCTACGTCATCGAGAATCCAAGCAATCTTCGTGCCCGAGAAATAGGCGTCCAGAACCAGCCCAGTGCGCTCACGCACCAGCGGCTCATACCCCTCCGTCTTGAGCTTCTCGCACAGAGGAGCCGTCCGCCTGCATTGCCACACGATCGCGTTGCACACAGGTCGACCCGTTGCGCGGTCCCACACGACGGTGGTCTCGCGCTGATTCGTGATAGCGATGGCGACAATCTGGTCCGGGGCCACCTGAGCCTTCTGGACAACAGCGCGGGCTACGGCCAGCTGCGAACTCCAGATCTCTTCCGGATTCTGTTCCACCCAGCCCGGCCTTGGGTAGATCTGCGTAAACGGTTGAGCCTCAATAGCAAATGGCTGTCCCCTGTCGTTGAAGAGTATAGCCCGTGAGCTGGATGTACCCTGATCCAGTGCCAGTATGTACTTTCCCACAGAGCCTCCTTCTACTTCTCCTGCGCTGAAGCGATAGCCTCCGCCGCCATGCGCGGGTCATTGCTGATAATCGTCTCGATCCCCGAAACGGCAAAGTGACGCACAAGCACGCTCAGATCGACTGTCCATGGTGCCACCGCCAGGCCGGCCTCATGGACTTCGCGGATGAGTCCGTCCAGTGTATTGAGAACGTACGGATGGATCGCGTTGGCTCCCTGCTCATGAGCAGCTGCCACAACGTCCGGAGCTTTGATCAGCCATGGTGCAAACAGCAGCCCGGTCCGTGCCTTGGCATCAAGCCTCCGGATGACTCCCATGCTCTGGACATTGAATGAAGAGTAGATGACGTTCAATGAGTACCTGCCTGCAAGTTCCAGCAGACGTTCCTCCATTCCTTCATACGCGATCTCCGAGTTCTTCAGTTCGACGTTGAGCGTTCCCCCGGTTCCGTCAAAAACCTCGAAGACCTCCCGCATTGTGGGAATCGGCTCGTGGTGAAGGGGCCCGGGAAACCGGACGCCAGCGTTGAGCTTGCGGATCTCCTGCAGCGTGAGATCCTTCACGAATCCGCTGCCATCTGTGGTCCGGTCGACCTTCTCATCATGGATGACAACCAGTTCCCCGTCCTTTGTCATCTGAACATCGCATTCGGCACCGTCGACCCCGTGGTCCAGATCGTCGCGTATGAGTGCAAACGAAGCCACCGTGTTTTCTGGAGCCAGCCGAGGCTCCCCTCTGTGTCCGAGTACCAGCATGGTCAGACCTCCTCATTCGGCATTTGGAGCAGCTCCACCGGCATGCAATGCACGCCCGGAGCTCACTCAATGATAGCCTGAAACAGGCGTCAGACAACATAGCAGCCTGCGGCCCGAGGCGCACCGCGGACCACAACGAGAGGGACCGAATGCCCAGAAACGGCCGCGAGACCGTACTTCGGTACGGACTTCGTTGACAACGAGCGCTATCTCCATATCCTGAGAGTACCCGGGAAGACGAAGCATGAAGCCGTTTTCATCGAGACAGAAAGGGAGGTTATCATGGGAAAGTTCATATCACTCAAGACGGCAATCCCTGGACCAGAATCCATCGAGCTTGCCAAGAGGGAAGCGAAGGTTGTCGCAGCGCCGATGTGCGATGCCCTCTCGCCTGCCTGGATCGCTGAGGGACATGGGGCACTGGTAACCGATGTCGACGGTAACACCTTCATTGACCTGACCGGCGGATGGGGCTGCATGGCGGTCGGTCACTCGCATCCTCGCGTTACTGCGGCCATTAAGGACCAGGCGGACCACTTCCTTCACACGGACTTCACGTCGGTCCCATACGAGCCGTATCTCACCGTTTGCGAGAAGCTTGCCAAGCTCACTCCTGGCGACTTCGACAAGTCTGTAGCTCTGTTCAACAACGGTGCAGAGGCCATCGAGAACGCCGTCAAGATCGCGCGCCACGTCACCGGTCGTACCGGTGTCGTTGTATTCGACCGTGCCTTCCATGGGCGTTCGCTCCTTACAATGACAATGACGCACAAGGCGAAGCCCTACAAGGCTGGGTTTGGTCCCTTCGCACCGGACGTCTATCGCATGCCGTTTGTCACGCCCTACCATCCCTCCATTCGTGTCGATGAGTGGGAGAAGCTTCTCATGACCTATGTCGACCCTTCGACGGTCGCCTGCTTTGTCGTCGAACCCGTTCAGGGTGAGGGTGGATTCCGCGTCCCCTCCGATGGTTTCCTTGAGATGCTGCGCGACGTCTCGAAGAAGTACGGCATTCTGCTCGTTGTCGACGAGATTCAGGCCGGCATCGGCCGTACCGGCAAGTTCTTCTCCATCGAGAACTGGAACGTCGTCCCGGACATCATCTGCAGTGCCAAGTCCCTGGCAGCCGGCATGCCGCTGTCAGCGGTCATCGCCCGCAAGGACATCATGGACAAGCTACCCGGCAGCAGCATCGGAGGCACCTACGTCGGCAACCCTGTTGCATGCCGCGCGGCCGCTGAAGTCATCGACATCATCGAGGACGAACACCTGCTTGATCGCTCCATCGCCATTGGCAAGCTCATTCGCAGCCACTGGGACACCTGGAAGGACAAGTATGAGATCATTGGTGATGTCAGAGGCATAGGGGCCATGCAAGCCATCGAGTTTGTGAAGGACCGCACGACCCGCGAACCAGCGACGCAGTTGAACGGCCAGATCATCAAGGAATGCCTGCACAACGGCGTCCTCGTGGCCGGCTCGGGCATCTATGGCAACTGCATCCGCATGCTTGTCTCGCTCGAGATCACCGACGAGCAGCTCACAGAAGCCTTCGGCGTCATGGAGACGGCTGTCGCTCGCGCCAACGAATCGCGCTAGTCCACCAGAACTGATTGCATCAGTATTGGACGAAGCCGGGGCAATGTCCCGGCTTCTTGCTTGCAGGACTGCCGGCCTTACTCTGCCCGCTTCTTGCGGCTGTCCGTCTCGATGATGATGGTGACAGGCCCGTCACCCACCAGACTAACCTCCATGTGCGCCCCGAAGACGCCGTTCTGAACGTTGCAGCCCATTCCGCGCAGTCCTGTGCATACGTTCTGGTAGACCTCATCGGCATATGCCCCAGCGGCGGCACCGGTGAAGCTCGGCCTGTTGCCACGAGCCACGTCTCCGTAGAGCGTGAACTGGCTGACGACAAGAAAGGATCCCTCGATATCTGCCACCGAGCGGTTCATCAGGCCGTCCTCGTCTGCAAAGATGCGCAGACCAGCCAATTTGCGCACCATGAACGCCGTGTCATCAGT
>CAYRQW010000017.1:0-19917 GCA_964426505.1 uncultured Caldisericota bacterium | reverse complement strand
CCTCGGGACCGAGCGTCACGAGTCGCGTCGTATCGACAATCAGCTGCGAGGACGTTCAGGCCGACAGGGCGATCCGGGTGCTTCGAAGTTCTTTCTCTCAGCAGAAGACGACATTCTCCGGATCTTCGGTGGCGACCGCATCCAGCACATCTTTGAGATGATGAAGGTCGAAGAGTCGATGCCCGTAAATCACCCGCTCCTCTCCAAGACCATCGAGATTTCGCAGAAGAAGGTCGAATCCTACAACTTCGATGCACGCAAGAGCCTGCTGGATTACGACAACGTTCTCAACAAACAGCGTGAGGTCATTTACGCAGAGCGTGACAAGGTCCTTGCAGGGGTCGATCTTGCAGATGAGGTACACGAGTTCATCGATGAACAGGCCGAAACGACGGCGCAGCAGGTCGTACAAGCCCAGCGAGCTGAGGAATCGGATATCGGGAAGGTCTACAACGATCTCGTCCTGGACGCATTTGGCAGACCCGTGGAAATGACTCTTGAGGAATTGACTGAGCTGGTCGAACGGCGTGACGCTGACCAGCAGCTTGCAGCCACGATCAGGGACCGCGCAGAGGCCATCTATCGCGAGAAGTACAACAGGTATGGTGAGACCGTCATGCACCAGATCGAGCACTACTTCTTCTTGCGTACCATTGACAGCTCCTGGAGGGACCATCTGCTTCAGATGGACGATCTCAAGGACGGCATCGGCCTGCGCGCCTATGGCCAGCAGGACCCTGTGATTGCTTATCAGAAGGAGGGGTTCGACCTCTTCAACCAGTTGATGGACCAGATAAAGCATGATGTCACGCGGGCGCTCTTCACCTTCGAGCTGCAGCCTGCTCAACCGGAGAAGAAGCATGATCGATCTTGAGCCACTGCGCAGACGATTGCTGGAGTGCGAGTCGCGCACGACAGGACTCTACCAGCCTGACTGGCTCTCGGGTCGGCAGGCGCGACTCGAGGAGCTGCGCAGCAAGACGATGGCTGCCGGTTTCTGGAGTGACCAGACCAGCGCAGCAGAGATCATGGGCGGTATCGCACGCATCGAGGCCGATATCGCCTCTCAGCAGAAAGCGCTGACAGAGCTGGACAACGCCCGGACCGCCATCGAACTCCTTGTCGGGATGCCCGATCTTGACCTCGAGCATGAAGCGGTGAGCAGCATCGAGCAGCTTGAGCACGATCTCCAGACTCTCGAAACGGCAGCTTACTTCAGCGGGCCCTATGATGCTTCCAATGCCATTCTGTCGCTCTCAAGCGGGGCAGGTGGAACGGATGCGCAGGATTGGACCGAAATGCTCATGCGCATGTACATCCGATACGCTGAACGACAGGGTTTCGAAGTCCTCGTGACGGACTATGTGCAGGGCGAAGAGGCAGGCATCAAGGGGTGCACGCTGGTCATCAGGGGACAGTATGCCTATGGGCTCCTGATGCACGAAAAGGGTGTCCATCGCCTGGTCCGTATCAGCCCTTTCGACGCGAACAAGCGTCGCCATACGTCGTTTGCCGCAGTGGACGTCATTCCGGAAATCCCGGAAACCATCAAGGATGCGGAAATCCCTGAAGGTGACCTGCGCATAGATGTCTATCATGCTTCGGGTCATGGCGGCCAGAATGTGCAGAAGGTTGCCACTGCGGTGCGCATCACACATATCCCAACGGGCACCTCGGCCAGCTGCCAGAACGAGCGCTCACAGCTACAGAACAAGCGGATGGCAATGGCAGTGCTCAAATCGAGGCTCCTCGTGCAGCGGGAGCTGCAGCGCGACGCCCAGATTTCCGAAGTGCGCGGGGTCTTCAAGTCGGCTGAGTGGGGCAACGAGATTCGGTCATATGTTCTCCAGCCGTACAAGCTGGCCAAAGACCATCGTACCGGTCTCGAGAAGGGGAATGTTGACGCAGTCCTTGACGGCGACTTGCAGGACTTCATCCTGGCAAGTGTACGACATGACGCGGAAGATCGTCGTTCGAGCGATTCGTGACGTTGTCGGCATAACGATCGGGTGCCTCATCTATGCCCTCTCGTTTGCCCTCTTCGTCATCCCTCAGGACCTCGCTCCTGGGGGTGTCTCAGGACTCGCGATCGTTCTGAATCATTTCTTCAAGCCCGTACCCATTGGCATAAGCATCATTATTCTCAATGCCCCGCTCTTTATGATGAGCCTCAGGAGACTGGGCAAAGCATTTCTGTGGCGTTCAGTGTATGCAACGATCATATCGTCACTCCTCATAGATCTTATCGTGCCATACACGCATGGTTTCCACGTGGACATGCTTCTCTCGGCCGTCTACGCCGGGGTCATCATGGGTATCGGAATGGGCATCATCTTCCGCTTCTTCGGCTCTACCGGCGGCACCGATCTCCTTGCCCAACTGCTGTCCGAGCGCATCGGGCTGAGTTTTGGAACAACTTTGCTGATCATCGACACGATCATCATCGCCTTCTCGGGCATTGCCTTCCGAAGCATAACGATACCCCTCTACTCGATTCTGTCGCTCTACATCTCCGCGAAAGCGATCGACCTTGTGCAGGAAGGAATCTCCTTTTCGAAGGCGGCCTGGGTGGTCAGCAGCCAACCCGAGGCTATCGCCGGCAAGGTCATGGCCGAACTGGACCGCGGAGTAACGAAATTCACTGCGGCTGGCGGCTTCACGAGCGAACCGAAAGAAGTTGTGTTCTGCGTCGTCCCCCAAAGCCAGATATCGCACCTCAAACAGATCGTCCATGAGGTTGATCCGGATGCGTTCGTGGCCATCATGGATGTAACCGAGACCCTGGGTCTCGGCTTCAAGGAGCTGGGTACACGCTGATGATACAGATGTTGAGCGTCTCAAAGAGATACAATGATGGATACTACGGCCTCAGGGACATCACATTCAAGGTGGGTGCCGGGAAGTTTGTCTTCCTGACCGGTGAGTCAGGTGCAGGCAAGAGCACGGTTCTGCGACTCATCTATCGAGCCGAACGGCCCACAAACGGTACGATCCTGGTTGATGGGGCGGACACGGCTGCGGCTCACGGCACTTCGCTCACGTCTCTGCGACGTAGAATCGGTATGGTGTTCCAGGACTACATGCTTCTCTTCGACCGCAGCGTGTTTGAAAACGTGGCACTGCCACTCGCTGTCCGAGGCGTAGCCATGGGGATCATCAGTCAGGAGGTTGACAAGTACCTGGACCAGGTCGGCCTCGCGGGATATCAGCGTCGTCTGTGCTGTTCGCTGTCTGGAGGCGAGAAGCAGCGCACAGCTCTCGCCCGCGCTCTCATCTCCAAGCCTGACATCATCCTTGCGGACGAGCCGACTGGAAACCTGGACCTGAGCAACGGAGAGAAGATTGTCGAGGTCCTTCATGACGCCAACCGCAAGGGCGCTACCGTCTTCATGGCAACACATGACTTGTACCTCGTCCAATCAACGCGGCTGCCGTTCGTGCGGCTTCGCGGCGGACGGAAGGTCGAGGAGGGCAACTTCTGATATGTTCACCTTGAAGCAGACACTGCGAGACCTTGCAAGACATCCGGTCCGTACTGTGGTCATTTCGATCCTGATAGCGATTCTTATGGTCGCAAGCGCCGGTATCTATGCCATGTCTATCGACGTGCGCCACACTATTGCAGAGATTGAGAGCACCCACTCCATCAACGTGTATCTTCTGCGCGGCCTGGACCAGACTTCGATTCAGACTCTTCTCGACCAGATGCAGAGAGATGAAGCTGTGGTCCGGGCGGAATACGTGAGTCCCGCAGATGGCCTGAAGAAGCTTGAGTCCCAGTATCCGCAGTTTGCGAGCGTATTTCGTGATCTGACGCGGAATCCCGTCCCGCCTCTCATTCGGGTCTACCCGTTGTCTGCGCGGAGCATCGCTGCTCTGGCCGCTGAACTTCGTTCCCTTCCGGGCGTTCAAACCGTGGAGTATGACGAGGGTTCAGTAGAGGGGATGGCCAATGCGAATGCTTTTGTCCACAGTCTCCTGGTCTATGTGCTGGTTCTCGCGGGCTTTCTCTTCATTGCAGGTTTCTGCCTCATGGCATTCGGCATCATCAATGGTAAGCGGAAAGAGACTGCAGTACTCAGCATAGTTGGCGCCAGCAGCAGACAGGTCCTTCTGTCGACGCCAGCTCACCTGGTCGCCGTCTGGGCGCTCGCATCAATCCTCTTCATGGCTGTCCTTCCTGGCGTCATCCATTACTCCACGACGCGCCTCAAGGCATCCTTCTCGTGGGTTTCACCCGAACCTGCCGGTATCGTCTATGCCGGAGCGGCATCCGTCGTTCTGCTGGCATCCCTGGCCTGCCTTCTTCTGGCCTGCGTCATCGCAACGCTGCTGGCGTATCGTATCGATGAAGAACAGCGTCGAGAGGAGATGCTGCTCGAATGAAAACCATGAGGCTTCTCACTGCCATCTTCCTGATTCTGGCGCTGTTCGTCTGTGCCTCGATTGCTGCTCCCGGAGTCGAAGGAGACCTCACGAGCGATCTCAAGGCTGCCCAGGCGAAGATGAACAGGCTGAAGGCTCAACTTCAGGAGATCCAGAAGCTGATCAACGAGAACAAGTCAGCAAAGTACAGCCTCCTGAGCCAACTCACCTCGCTCAACGAACAAGTGGATCAGCTGCAAGGCGATATAGGAGACATCGACAGTCGCATCACCCAGCTCGAGACACTCCTCAGCAAGACTGCAGCTCAGATTGCTGCCGGGGAGAAGCAATACGGCGAGCTTTCAGCTGAAACCGAGTTGTCGATCGATCTTCTCTACCATGTGTCGAACCTCGATGTTGCCGGTCTTCCCTTCACTGGAGGAGACCTCAATACCACCGTCGAAGCTCAGCAATACGTCTCAGCCGTCCTCCAGCAGATCACAGGCTCGCTTTCCGCGGTGAGCACACAGAGACTCGCTCTGCAGTCGGACCGTACTGACTATGCGGAAACGAAGAGCCAGTTGGAACAGGTCTACGCGCTCAAGAAAGAACAGGCAAGCCTTCTGGCACAGCAGAAAGCTGCCACGCAGAAGACCCTGAACTACCTGGCAGCCAAGGGCAGCCAATACACCGCCGAGGACAGGCGCATTCAGAACGAAATAGCGCGCGAAAACAGACTCATCGACCAGATTGTCAACGAGATCTACCGGCAGCAACACCCTGGCAACGAGCCGACAGGAAAGATCCTGTGGCCGATACCCGGTCCTATTCGCATTACCGAGCTCTTCGGGATGCGCAACGACCCGATCAACGGTGTCAGAGAGATGCATAACGGCATTGACATGGGCTGTCCGATGTCAACGACCCTTCTGGCTCCCGCTGACGGTGTTGTTGAGTACGAGGGCAGATTCTCGGGGTACGGCAACATGCTGATGCTTCAGTGCGGCCAGCACATGACCCTGATCTTTGGACATCTCAAGTCGTTCATTGCCAAGAAGGGTCAGTCCGTGAAACGTGGCCAGGTGATAGCACTGACTGACAACACGGGGTGGAGCACTGGCCCTCATTTGCACTTTGAGGTCCGGATCGACGGTACTCCAAAGAACCCCATGCTTTATCTCGGGCCAAAACCGTAGCGCTCATAGACCAAGGAGACCCGCATGCCCTCCAGGAAGTCTTCACTTGTCATAGTCGTAGCCGCACTACTCGTCGTCATGACCGCATTCTGGGCCGGATTCGTCGCCTATCCGTTTCTTGCACCACGCTTGACCGGGTCGCCCCGACCCTCGTCGGTACAGACGACCATCGATCGCGATACCTACCTGAGACTGTCGGGCGAACTCTATGACACGCTGAGTCTCCAGTATTACCAGAAGGTCGACGCGAGTAAGCTGCTCAAGGGTCAGGTTGCCGGGCTCGGCGACCCGTACACTGAACTGTTCACCCCTGCGGAGGCAGCGGACTTTCGCGAACAGCTCTCCGGCGAGTATGTGGGCATTGGTGTCGTCATCACGCCCAGCAAGAAAACTGATGCCATCGAGATTGTGAGAGTGTTTGCCGGTACTCCAGCACAGGAAGCTGGACTCAAGCCTGGAGACCTGATTGACAGCATCGACGGCACGAGCGCCCGGAGACTGGAACTCGAGGTGGTGTCTGCCCGCGTCAAGGGCAAAGCGGGCACTTCGGTGCAGCTCAGGATCGACCGTGCCGGGACGCTTGTGAACTACACAGTCGTGCGGCGCCAAGTCGAACTCCCTGTCGTTGAGAGTCGCATTGTTGGAAACAAGGTCGGCTACATCTCAGTCTCGTCGTTCAGCTCGGGTGTGGCAGTCAAATTCGCCAGGGCACTTCACGAACTTCAGGACCAAAAGATCGGTGGACTGGTCATCGACATACGGGACAACGGCGGCGGTTATCTGAATGAGTGCCTCGACATGCTGTCGAACTTCATCTCGCATGGAACAGCTCTATGGACAAGGGAGGCTGGCGGAGAAGTGAATCCTGTGACGGTCAATGGCAGCAGTGTCTCATTTCCGATCGTCGTCCTGGTCAACGAGAACTCCGCAAGCGCGTCCGAGATCTTTTCGGCAGCAATGCAGGAAAACAAGGCGGCTCTCGTCGTAGGAACCAGGACGTTCGGGAAGGGACTCATCCAACGAAGCTGGGACCTCTCAGAGGGCTATGAGCTCAAGGTAACGGTCGAGGAGTACTACACGCCCAACAAGAATACGATTCAGAAGAAGGGGTTGACTCCCGACACTGTGGTGGCAGATCCGGCGCCAGCACTATTTGGTATCCTTCCGGGAGATGGTCAGCTCGAACGCGCTATCCAGATGGTGCAAGAGGGAGAGCGCCCATGATCGTTGTGATCTCAGGTCCCGGGGGCGTTGGCAAGAGCACTGTCGTTGCGGAGTTGCTGCGACGGCACCCGGACATGCACCGTTCGATTTCCGTCACGACGAGGTCTCCCAGGCCGGGCGAGATGGACGGCATCGACTACTACTTCGTGACTGAGGAACAGTTCACAGATTGGATTGACAAAGGGCTGTTCGCTGAGTATGCTGATATACGCGGCCATCACTACGGGACGCTCATGTCGTCTCTTGAGGCTGTGCGGCCAGAGGAGATCCTCGTCCTGACGATCGATATCCACGGCGGTTCCAGCATGAAACGCCTGTTTCCGGAGGCTCTCATGATCTTTCTGAAGCCACCGGATGTTACGGAACTCGAGCGTCGCCTGCAATGCAGAGGCTCGGAAACACGGGAAGAGATTGCTGGACGGATCGAGCTTGGTCACTATGAGATGACGTTTGCCAAGGACTACGACTACATGGTCACGAATTGCGACCTTGAGACCACGGTCGACATTGTCGACAGCATTGTTCGCAGTGTACTGCGAAGATAGGAGTTGCGCATGGACGAACAGAAAGAACAGCCTACCCAACAGCCTGAGTTGGCGAATCTCTATCTGGAGACGCTGATTGCACGAGTGGACACAAACAAGTATCGGCTCATCCGCGAACTTCTCGACACGTCACATGAGCTGCTCGAGGAGAAGACCGATCCGTTGCGCGAGCCCGTCGATGATGTCCTTCGGAAGGCCGCCGGCCGTATGGTAGCTGCTTCATCGCGTGATGCAGCGAACCCTGTCATCAAGGAGCCTGAAGCTGGGCGTTAGCGCATCCTGAAGTCCGATCACGTGTGGAGAGACGTCAATCACCCCGTACAAGTGTGCGGGGTGTCGACAACTTGCGAAAGGGGAGACCAATGGACAAGAGCACACGCACCAGTCAGACAGTAGAGTTCGTGACTATCGGGCATCCTGACAAGGTTGCCGATCAGATATCGGACGCGATCCTGGACGAATTGCTTACACAGGACCGTTACAGCCGTGTTGCCTGTGAGACATTTGTCACACATGGCCTGGTCATTGTCGGAGGGGAGATAACCACAAACGCGTTCGTTGACGTGGACGCGGTGGTGCGGTCGACCGTGGACAGTATCGGCTACAACCACCCCAGATATGGGTTTGATGCCAAGACTTGTGCTGTCATCAGCGCGATCGGCCGTCAGTCTCCGGACATCGCACAGGGTGTCGATGCAGGTGGTGCAGGAGACCAGGGCATCATGTATGGATATGCTACAGACGAGACTCCGGAGTACATGCCATTGGCCTACCAACTTGCGCGCCGCCTCACGATGCGGCAGGAAGAAGTCAGGCAGCAGAACATCCTCGACTATCTTGGACCGGATGGCAAGAGCCAGGTCACACTGGAACACGATGGCGACAAACCCGTGTACCTGCGTTCTGTCGTTCTATCGTCCCAGCATCTGGATACTGTTCTTGACCGCGAGAACCCCTCGCAGATGTCGAACGACGCCCGTGAACAGATCATCGAAGAAATCGTGCGCCCATCGTTGCCATCTGACCTGATCGACAGCAAGACCATGATCTATGTGAACCCGACTGGGAAGTTTGTCGTCGGCGGTCCACAGTCTGATACGGGCATGACTGGCCGTAAGTTGGGCATCGACACCTATGGTGGGCGCGTTCCACATGGTGGAGGAGCCTTCTCCGGCAAAGACCCGACAAAAGTTGACCGGTCGGCAACCTACTTCATGCGGTATCTTGCGAAGAACATCGTTGCAGCTGGTATCGCCCGCCGATGCCTTGCTCAGGTGGCCTACGTCATCGGGCAGAAGAACCCCGTTTCATTCGAGCTCTCCTTCGAAGGCACCGGGGCGCTTCCCGAGTCGATCGTGCGAGACGTCATTGCAAAGAATGTCGAGATGACACCGACTGCCATTATCGACTACCTCGGTCTTCGGAAGCCCATCTACCGCCAGACTTCCATGCACGGTCATTTTGGGCGTCCGGGATTCAGCTGGGAAGAGCTTGACCTCGTTCGAGAGCTCAAGAGCTGGCTCAAGATCTAGCCCGTGCTCGGCAGTTTCGCCGTTCTGACCCAGAGGGGCCCTTTTTCGCGAAACCTCCTCTCGTACGACCTCAGTTCGATTGACTGCAAACCGGAACCAGGGACGTGGTTTCTGGTTCCGTATATGCATGATGTCGCACCAGCCTTGCTCGTGTCGACCAATGGCCCGGAGAGTCTCTGGTCCGAGACGGGGGGTCTCCCTCTTCCGGTGTTGAGCGAGTGCTCGGCTCCTGGGGTGTATCCAGACCTGCGATCTCTTGTCGTACCACTTCAGCGCGCGCTCGAGCGCCATGTCCTCGGCTGGGATGACGCTCTTACAATCGTCCGTTTCCTGCAGACATCTCAACCGCACGACCGTAACAGCGCGCGTCTCACGGGACAGAATCCGGCCGAGCTCCTGCACAATCTACAGGTCATGGCTGCTCGTGACTCCGGCTTTTCCACGGCGACGGCTTCGGCACGCCAGCTCATTTCTGATGACGAATTCGCTACAAACCTGCCAGGCGCACTCTGGAGACTGTCCACCCCGGCAAGGCGCAGACTGTATGAGCAGGGAATCGTCGTAGACCGTGACCTCGCCGATACGGTGCTACGAGTGCCCAGTCCATCGAACGACTCCTCTGATCCGCAGATCATCGTTGGATCCTTCATGGCCAGGGCAACACAGTTTCACGCAGCGATAGAGGCGGCAATCTCTGGAGGTGGCAGTGTAGCCCTCATCGCCAGTTCGGAGGTTCTTGCGGGTCTTCATGAGCAGCTCCTGTCACGCGAGTGGGGCGTTCCTGTCGTACGCTGGTCATCGGTGGGCGTCAGGCGCTTCCGTGGCAACCGTCACTCGACGGTCTGGTTGAGCACTCGCCAACTCTCATCATTGATCCTCCCCGAGGTCACACTTGTTGCAGTCGATCTGGGAATCCCGGGAGAATGGCCTTTCTTCTGGCAGCGCTTCTCACTCAGGAGTCTCCTCACTGTTGCAGCTGATATCAGCAGGGCCCATCATATCCCATGTCTCGCAGGCGTCAGCGCACCAACTCTCTCTGTGCTGGACGCATGCGGCATCCCGACGGACGCCGCGTTGGAGTCGGTGGTCCAGACCCATAACCAACGATCTGCTACGTTTGTGGTTCGCAACCAGAACACCACAAGCGAGAAACAGTCTGCTCCTTCGGGGATCCTTCTCGCGCCCACGCTACGGCTACTCCGGCAGACCTATGACCGCAGCAGGAACTCGATGCTTCTTCTCAACATCCGTGGTTTCGCCACGCTGATCGAGTGCGCAGAGTGCGGGTATACCGCAACATGTCCCGAGTGTGGTGCGACACTGACACTGGGTGGGGACAGGAAGAGGCTCTTCTGCAAGCAGTGTGGTCATTCGGAGCCGCCGCCTGACCTTTGCCCCAACTGCAAAGGCTCCCAGCTTCGGGCTCGAGGATATGGTCTGGACCGGCTTGCCCGTGAGCTCCAGCGTACATTTCCTCTCTCAGCCGTCCAGTTGATGGCACCCGGTGACGAGACCCTGACTGTCCAGGATACCGGACCGTCGCTGTTTCTGGGTACATACGCCGACGTCCAGCGTATTCCTGCCGTGAAGCCGGATCTTGTCGTCTTTCCCGACGTAAGCGTCGGACTTCGGCACCCAGTCTTTGACAACATCGAGCAGTTGGCTGTCGTCGTTCGGGGTGCGGTTACAGAAACCGCTCCGGGCACTGTTCTGATCCAGCTGGATCGTCGCTCCACAGGACTGCGAGACATTCTGGACGGCAGTGAGACCATGGCTGCTTTCCTGGAGAATGAGAGGGAGCAGCGCCGCGAGCTGTTGATGCCACCTTTCGCACGTCAGTTCGTCATACGCGTCCCTTCTCACGGCACAAATACCGACATAGATGCACGGGCAAGGGACCTCGAAAACGCTCTGACTGCTGCAGGGGTGGATTTTCGTGGATTGCATGCCGATCTTCTGACAGTCTCGGCTCATGCAAAAATCCTCTCTCTCGAGTTCCGGGCCGACTCCCTGCAGACTGCCCTTGGATTGCGTGTCGGCTCGGCAATTGCTCACAATAAGCACTTCCAGAATGCCACCATCCGAATATACTAGTTGTATGAAGATAGTGCTCATAGGCAGTCCCGTCCTTCGAAAGAAGGCGAAACCCATACGCAAGGTGACGAGCGAGCTCGTTCAACTGGCAGAGTCAATGGAAGACCTCATGAAACCGACGGGCGTCGGCTTGGCCGCACCACAGGTGGGCCTTGGCCAGGCGTTCTTCATCTACGACGTCGGCGAAGGTCTTCGTCTTGTGGTGAACCCACAGATACTGGAGCACAAAGGACTTGCGACAGATGAGGAAGGTTGCCTCAGTATTCCCGGCGTCTGGGCTCCGATCGACCGCCCCGCAGAGATCACGCTCTCGTACCTGGACCACACCGGAAAGAGACGTATTCACAAATTCGTCGGCCTGGAGGCTCGCGTCATCCAGCATGAGTTCGATCACCTCGAGGGAATGCTGTTCGTCGATCGGATCACGGACCCGTCCACGATTTCAATGCAGGAAGGAAGTCCTGTCGCTGAAGCTCTTACTCACACCATCGAGACAAGGGGGCAGAAGCTCTGACGATGACCGTGGACAGTCCTCGCCTCGCTGTGTTTGGATCGTCTTCCATTTCGGTCCCGGTCTTTGAGGCTATTCGACTTCAGTTCGGCATTGTCCTTGCTGTGGTATCGGAGGCACCCCACGTGTCCCGGGGAAGACTCGTCGCCAATCCCGTGCAGACCTGGGCTGAATCCCACTCGATCCCTGCCCTCAACGGTGCAGAAATGACCGGTGAAGTCCTGACGGCGCGACTGATCCAAGATGAGATCGATATCCTGTTCCTGCTTTCCTATGGAAGACTCCTGCCCCAGGTTCTCCTGGATGCACCGCGTGTCGCTTCCATCAACCTCCACCCGTCGCCATTGCCCTGGTACCGGGGGGCCGCCCCCATCGAACGCCAGATCATCGATGGCCGCAAAGAGTCGGCAGTAAGCATCATTCGCATGAACGGCCTGCTGGACCGCGGTGAGCTCCTGGCTCAGGAATCATTCGCGATTGCTGAATCAGATTACCGCACCGATGTCGAGACGTCCATCGTTCGAGTAGGAACACCCCTTGTCATGCAAGTCCTCGACAGCCTGGCGCGTGGTTCTGCCATGCCACTGCCGCAAATCGGAGAAGGTTCCTACGCACACAAACTGAAACCCGATGACGAGCTCATCGACTGGTCGCATTCTGCAGCCCAGGCATACAACCTCGTCAGGGCCCTCGCTCCTGAACCTTGTGCCTGCACCTACCTAAGCTCCGACCGTCTGAAGATCTGGAGAGCTGCCCCTCTGTCTGCAGACGCTGGTCTGTCTGCAGACGCCCCCGTGGGCAAAGTCGAGCAGTTTCTGCGAAAGCGCGCGGCCGTTCGATGCGGGGATGGGTGGCTCGAACTCCTTGAGCTCCAGTTTCCCGGGAAGACTCCCATGACCACGGCGGACCTCCTGAACGGCCGGCGTCTTATCCCTGGAATCGTCTTCCGCCAAAACTCATCTGCCTAGACCTGCCAGCCGAAGGTTGGGCTAAAGTTATCCACAGGTAGATTCCACTTCCACAAAGATTGATTTGCGGTGGTCGGATTTCTCAATTGACTGACCTGACAAATGGTCCATAGAACAACTCATGGATACGGATCGCCTCGGCTTCCTCTTGAGTATCGAGTGCAGCGTGGCCCCGTACGATGCTGGCCACAAAGGCGCGTAGCCGCCGAGTAGCGATTGGTCGTTCGGAACTGCCGCATTTCCGGCAATCTCATTCACGGTTGTACGTTTCACAAATCGAAATCTCTTCCTAGGGCCACTTTTCGGCACGCGAGGACAGGATCAGATCTTGATAGTATCTTCGGCCGCATGCTCCAGCCGGTCCGTAGTGTGAACGTAGATCTGTGTCGTCGTGATATTCTGATGTCGGAGCGTGTCTCGAACTTGCTCTATCGTCGCGCCGTTCTGAAGAGCCATGGTGGCAAACGTGTGACGCAGGGAGTGCGCGGAGATGCGCGACGAATACACACCGATTCCCAGGAGCTTCTCTTTCACCTCAGAACGGAGTGTCTTCGTGGTGATCCGCCTACCCTCGTTGTGGTTGCTGTGTGACACAAACAGCGCGGCACGGGGGTCAGTGCAATGGCGCGCTGCCAAGTAGCGCGCAATCGGCTCGTAGGCCTCTCGGGTCAGGACGACGAAATCGTCTTTCGCATCCTTGCCTTTGCTGCGGACGTAGAGGAGTGTGGCGTTCGAGGTTTGACGGATGTCCCCGACGTCGGAGCCGACAACCTCCATCGTACGGAGACCTGTCCGAAGCATCAGGTTGATCATGGCGAAATCCCGCAGGCCGATCATATCGGCCGTTTCAATAGAACCCAGCAGGTCACGCGCCTGCTGCAGGGTGAGCGGATCGCGATTGAATCCGTAGGACCGCTTGAACCCCTTGAGACCAGCAGATACGTCAGGATAGATGCGGTTTGACTCAAGATACTTGAAGAACTGACGCACGGAGGTAAGGTACAGATTTCCCGTCCGAGGCGACAGCCCCTCCGCCAGCAAATGGCTCTTGTACTGGACAATATCCGTCTTCGTCAGATAGCCGACCCCGCCAGCAGCCTCTCGCAACGACAGGAACTCCTTGAACCGCTTGAGTGCCCGTCGATAGACGATCTTGCTGCTGTTTCCGACATCCTGTGCCAGCAGGAAACTCTCGATCAGCTGGTCGAGATTCGCCGCCAGCGTGCCCGCAGGCTGCCGCGGCGCGATCTCTCTCATTTTTCGGTAGAGCAGTCGCCTCCGGCCAGGTCAGCCGGAGTGTCTGTGACTATGCCGGCGCTCTTGAGTGCATCTTCCTTGATCATGGAGGGCTCCCACGGAGGATCGAAAACGAGATCCACCTTGACGTTCCGCACGCCGGCCACGGTCCGAACACCCTGTTCGGCCTGCTGGAGCATGTACCCACTCATTGGACACTGTGGAGCGGTCATGGTCATGCGGACAGTGACATCTCCTTCGGCTGTGACGTCCACACCGTAAATCAGTCCGAGGTCGACCAGGTTTATTGGAATCTCGGGGTCGTACACCTCCCGTAAGGCGTCAAGAATCTGCTCTCGTCTGATCATGCTCTAAGCCTCCCCTTGATCGATACGTGTCATGCGCGCACCCAGTTGAAACAGCTTGGTCTCAAGAGCTTCGTATCCCCGATCGATGTGATGGATCGACTTCACTGTGGTGGTCCCGTGTGCGGCCAGGCCTGCGAGCACGAGGGCAGCCCCACCTCGGAGGTCCTTCGCCTCAACTGTCGCGGAGTTCAGGGACTCCACACCCTCGATGATCGCCGTTTCTTCCGTTACCTTGATGTGAGCCCCCATGCGCTCAAGCTCCAGAATGGCACCAAACCTGTTCTCGAAGATGCTCTCCACTACGACTGAATTGCCGCGCGCCAGTGTCAGATACGCAGTCATCTGCGGCTGGGCATCCGTCGGGTATCCAGGGAACGTCAGTGTGCGAATATCGGTCGACCGATACTGTGGAACCCCCTTGACAACAACAGCGTCATCACCCTTGACCTCCACCATGGCACCGGTCTCTCGCAGCTTCGCGATGATCGACCAGATATGGCGGGCATCGATACCCGTAATGGTAGCCTCACCCTGCGTAATGGCTGTCGCAACCATCAGTGTTGCAGCTTCGATCCGATCGCCGATGATGCGGTGCGACGCGCCATGCAGCTGAACAACACCCTCGACACGAAATCCGAACGGGAAAAGAGGCACAATGCGGGCGCCCGCCTTGTTGAGGAAGGAGATCAGGTCATATACCTCTGGTTCCTGGGCCGCATTGAAAACGCGTGTCGTACCTTCGGCAAGCGCAGCTGCCAACAAGAGGTTCTCCGTAGCGCCCACACTCGGAAAGTCGAGGTAGACGTCACAGGCCTTGAGGGCTGAGGCCTGCCCGATGAGGTAGCCATCCTTCCACTCGAACTGTGTGCCCATGGCACGCAGACCCTTGATGTGGAGATCGATGGGTCGAGCGCCGATACTGCATCCGCCCAGCGACGGGAGTACTGCCTTGTGCTCCCGCGCGAGAAGTGCTCCCACCAGGGTCTGTGTCCCACGCAGGCTATAGCCGTTTGTGTTTTCGACGCGTGTCTCGATCGGACCACGGGTGTCGAGGACCAACTCTCCGTCACTGAATGAGACCACCTTGACGCCCATGGCCTGGATCAGCGAAAGGAGAGACTGGAGGTCACTGATATCTGGAACATTCTGGAGACTGACAACGTCGCGGACGGCAATCGCCGCTGCTACCAGTGGTAGAATCGAGTTCTTGGCACCGCTGCAGCGGACCGAGCCGTGGAGCGAGTTCCCCCCCTCGATGAGAAAGCTCTGTTCCGATGTCATGTGTTACCCTCCTCAGTGAGTTGCATTGAGATGATTGTCGATCCGGGCAAGTATCTGCGCCGCAGTTGTTCCATCACCATACGGGTTGATCAGATTGCCACCCGGAATCGCGAAGCCGTTTCTTTCAAGTTCCTCAAACGATGAGACAATAAGAGCCTCGTCCTGCCCGACTAGCTTGACCAGGCCGCTTGTCACAGCCTCTGGGCGTTCAGTAACCTCGCGAAGCAGGAGCATCGGTTTGTGAAGAGTCACGCACTCCTCCTGGATGCCTCCCGAATCGCTGAGGACAGCCACACAGTGTTCTAGCATGTACAGGAAGTCAAAATACGGAAGGGGGTCGGTGAGCACGACGTTCGGCAGACCAGACGCGATTCCGAACACGGTTTCTCGCACAACAGGGTTGAGATGCACAGGAAAGACGAACGTCAACTCCGGATGTGAACCGGACAGCTTGACAAGCGCGTCTGAGAAGATGGCAATGCCGGCATCCCAGTTCTCGCGGCGGTGTGCCGTCATGATTACTATTGGACTGCCCTGTCGTATCTTTGACACGATGTCCGGAGCCCGAAGATGAGGCAGAGCCATCTGCACAGCGTCCACGATGGAGTTTCCAACCACCTCTATGCAGCTCGCATTGATACCTGCATGCAACAGATTCTGCCTGGCCTCCTCGGTAGGTGCGAAGCAGAGGTCGGAGACCTGATCTGTAAGCATACGATTGACTTCCTCAGGGAAGGGGCTGAACTTCCTATGAGACCTGAGTCCCGCCTCAACATGACCTACAGGGATCTGCGCATAGGTCGCCGCAAGAGCTCCCATGAACGTCGTAGTCGTGTCTCCGTGGACAAGAACCAAGTCCGGCTGCCAGTCGGTCAGCGCATCAGAAATCTGCGTTACGAGCGCAGCCGTCAGATAGGGAAGTGTCTGGCGCTGTTTCATGATGTTCAGATCACGCCACACCGCTATCTCGAAAACCTGCACAACGTCGTCCAGCATTTGCATGTGCTGGCCGGTCAGGAGTACGTGGCTCTCGAACCGGGAATCTGCTTCCAGTGCCTTCACGATGGGGGCCATCTTGATCGCCTCAGGGCGCGTGCCGAAGATTGACAGGACTTTCTGACGCATGTCTCAGCGAACCCCGATAAGAGCAATAGCCAGACCGATCGAGCACAGCATGAACGTCACCAGGTAGTACAGTGTCGTGATGCGCCGCTGACTCCATCCATGAAACAGCAACCGGTAGTGGAAGTGTCCATTGTCTGCCTCCATGGGAGACTGATGCCTGGCTGCCCGGCGAAGAATGCTTGAGATGGTCTCTGCGATAGGAATCCCGAGAGCAAAGACCGACACGATAAGCATGACAGTCGTTGGCAACTTGAGAGCTCCATAGACAGAGAGGGTCGCGATCATGAATCCAAGAAACTCGGACCCCGCGTCACCAAGAAATACCTTCGCCGGGTTGTAGTTGAACACGAGAAATCCCAGGACAGCTCCAAGCAGTGCGACAAGGACACCCCCCATGGTCGCCATTCCCTTGAGAGCGGCGAAGAAGAACATCGCAAGGAGAATCAACGCCGCGACACCCCCTGCAAGGCCATCCAATCCGTCGATAAGGTTCAACGCATTTGTGATTCCCACGATCCAGAAGTAGGTGAGGATGATACCGCCGATGCCAAGCTCGAAGAATCCGCCATGCAGGAAATTGGTGAAAGCCGTCACGCGGACACCGAATGCAATGACAACGATTGCCGCCACCGACTGTATCAACAGCTTCAGCAGGGCAGGGATGTCAAACATGTCGTCCAGGAGCATGCCAATGAATACGATGCTCCCGCCGATCAGGATTCCCCTCAGCTGCATAGTGAGTCTGTCGAAGAGAAACACGGATACGACGAATGCTATGAAGATGGCGATGCCTCCAGTGCGAGGCGTTACACTCCGATTGACCCTTCTCCTCTGACCGGCGACGTTCGGATCAGCGCTGAGAGCGGGCTTGTCCGTAATCCCAAGTCGAAGTCCCAGTCTCATGAAGACCGGTGTCAGCACGAGACTCAGCGCCAGTGCTACGAGAAATGCCCCGAGCTGTGCCTGCGTGATCACCAGATGCATGGGCTACTTCGTCCCGTATATCCTGTCGCCGGCATCGCCAAGTCCAGGAAGGATGTATCCGTTCTCGTTGAGGCGACGATCAACCTCCAGAGTGACGATCTTCACATCGGGGTGCTCGCGCTGCAGGACTTCGATGCCTTCGGGAGCCGCAATAATACAGCAAAAACAGATGCTGCGAGGATGCCGTTCCTTGACCAGCGAGATGGCCTTGGAGGCACTGCCTCCAGTTGCAAGCATCGGGTCCACGACAAAAACGTCCGACGCGCCGGTGCTCTCGGGCAATTTGCAGTAGTACTGAACTGGCTCCAGCGTGTTCTCGTCTCTGAACAGACCGATGTGCCCAACCTTGGCGTTGGGGATCATGTCAAGCATGCCCTGAGCCATCACGAGCCCGGCTCGAAGTACAGGCACGATGGTCACTTCGTTTTCCAGCTCCTGGCCACTGTAGGGCTCCAGTGGGGTTTCTATGAGGCATGGCCTGGTTCGCATGTTTCGACAGACCTCGTACGTCATGAGTCCGGCAAGTTCCTCCGCAAGCTGGCGAAAGTCCTTGTGCGTCGTGTTCCTGTTTCGAAGAAGTGTCAGTTTGTGCCGTATCAGCGGATGATTCAGCACCTGAAGGTTACCGTAGTCCATCAGATCTCCTAGTACATTTTGCCAGCATATAGTGGAAAGCGATCAGTCAGCGCAGTCACGCGAGCTCGGATCTGAGCCAGCTTCTCTTCGTCTTCGCGCCCTACGATCGTTTCATCGATCAGCGCGGCGATCTCGACCATCTCGGACTCGCGCATTCCACGAGTGGTCATAGCAGGTGTCCCAAGCCGTATGCCGCTTGCCTTGTTGGGTGGTAACGGATCGAACGGGATGGCATTCTTATTGACGGTGATACCTACTGTCTCGACAAGCGCCTGGACTTCTTTGCCCGTAACCCCTTTTGATGTCAGATCGACAAGCATCAGGTGAGTGTCGGTACCACCAGAGACGATGCGGTAATCGTGTTCCATTAGCGCCTGTGCCAGGGCTTTTGCGTTAGCGAGGACCTGCGTCTGATAGGCGACGAACTCCCCTGATGCGGCTTCCTTCAGTGCTACCGCCTTGGCCGCGATAGCATTCTCAAGGGGTCCTCCCTGGCTACCGGGAAACACGGCGCTGTTGATCTGCTTGGCATACCGCTCCCTGTAGAGGATGATTCCGCCTCGCGGACCACGAAGTGTCTTGTGTGTCGTCGTCGTCACGAAATCTGCATGCGGCACCGGTGACGGATGAACTCCCGCCGCAACCAGCCCGGCTATGTGCGCCATGTCTACCATGAGCAATGCGCCGACCGAATCGGCAATCTCACGAAAGCGGCGGAAGTCGATGATGCGAGGGTATGCACTGGCGCCCGCGACAATCAGTTTGGGATGCTCCGTCCGAGCCAGGTCGGCCACCTGGTCGTAGTCGATAGTTTCAGTGTCCTTCCGAACACCATAGGAAACGATGTGGAACAGCTTGCCCACGAGCGAAACGGGGCTACCATGGCTCAGATGCCCCCCATCGGCAAGAGACATGCTCAGGATCACATCCCCCGGCTGCAGGACAGAGAAGTACACCTCGAGATTGGCCTGCGTTCCCGAATGGGGCTGAACGTTTGCCCCCTCGGCGCCGAACAGTGCCTTGGCGCGCTCAATTGCCATTGTCTCGACAGCATCGACGTACTCGCAACCGCCGTAGTAGCGCTTGCCCGGATATCCCTCGGCATACTTGTTTGTCAGAACCGAACCCTGCGCTGCCAGGACTTCCTCGGACACGAAGTTTTCAGATGCAATGAGCTCGATGTTGTTCTGTTGACGCCGCAATTCCTTGTTCAGTGCGTCGGCTATCTCCGGATCAAACAGCGTAAGGCCTGTCATACGGACCTCCCATCAATTCTTTCGGCGTTTGCACTTCCACCACATTCTATCACGAATGGCCGCGGGCGACACTACGTGCGGGCATTCATACTGTACGCGATTGCCCTGGCCGTCGCCTGAACTACCTGCCATGCGTTCAGTCCCCCCTGCAAATACCCGACGTACGGTTCGCAGAAAGGCCCGTCGAAACTCAGTTCCACAGTAGATCCCTGGACAAGGGTTCCCCCGGCCATCAGTACTTCCTTCTCATACCCCTGCATGGGACTGGGTTCGGGAATGGCATCAGCATCCAGTGCGGAGCACTCCTGGACAGCACGTGCAAACGCCAGGAAGCGCTCCCGCGATCCACACTCGATGCGCAGCACAGTGTCCCCTCGGAGGTCTCGAGGTCCCGGATCCACGACAAAGCCATTCTCCTGGAGCAGCGCACTGGCAAGCAGGTTCCCTGTCAGAACCTGCTCCATCACCATAGGGGCGAAGAGCAGCCCCCGCAGGAATGTCTCGGCAAACCCGAGATTAGGCCCAATCTCAGCACCGACTCCTGGACTGGAGTACCGGGTCGCGGCCAAGGCAACGGCTCTGGAACTGCCCACGAC
>CAYRQW010000016.1:0-20044 GCA_964426505.1 uncultured Caldisericota bacterium | reverse complement strand
ACGATGCCGATCAGCAGATCGTTTTCAACGACAGGGAGATGGTGGATGTTGCGCGTGCGCATCACGTTGAAAGCGTCGGACAACGGTGCTTCGGGGCCGATCATCACGAAGTCCCGCGTCATGTACTCACGGACAAGCATGGGTGTCTCTCCCGAACCCTAGCGCTTGCGCGCTGTTCCGACCAGGAACGCACCGGTCAGCGGTCTGAACATGCGACCGAAGAACTCCTGCCTTGCGGCAGTGCTGTCCTCGAACTTGTCTTCGTCGGGAAGGGTATAGATGCAGCTTTCCATCGTCAGAGCACCAAAGGTGCCTGTGCGGTGGATCAGCGAGCGCAGGTCGGACGACGAGAAGAAACGTAGCGACCCGTAGATGGATTCCTCACGCTTGGCGTGTTCGCGGCGAGTGTCAGCCCATGGAGAATCGCTGTTGAGAACACCGACGATCAGCTTGCCACCCGGTCGCAGCACTCGGGCCATTTCCATGAGGGCAAGCAGAGGGTCCGTGGCGAACTCGAGTGCAGTTACCGAAACGACCATGTCGAATGTCCTGTTCTCATAGGGAAGTTTCGCCATGTCGGCCTGATCGTACCAGATGTACTGGCCTCGGTCCTGGGCTTTGTGGCGGGCGATATCGATCATCTTCGATGAGATGTCGACGGCCGTGACGTCTGCTCCGCCTTCAGACAGACGTATACTGTACAGCCCCGTGCCGCATCCGACGTCCAGAACGGTCTTGCCCTGAACGTTGCCTGCGTGCTTGAAGATCAGGGCATTTTCGAGTTCATCCTCATAGGAGCCCAGGGGTGTCATATACCAGCTGTCGTACGTGTCAGCCTTGCTGTCGAACAATGCTTCGTCTGCCATATGGCGCCTCCTGGACAAAGTCCTCTTCATTCATTGTCTGCGAGAAGGGCGCGAATGCAAGACAGAGGAATGCAAGCGGTATCGTCCAGGAAAGGCAATGCTCAGGCTTCCGTCTTCAGGTCAAAGATGTGGCAGGCGAGCAGATACAGCGCTATGGCCAGGAGACTGCCGACCACGTCGGCGATGACATGCTGCTTGAGGACCTGGGTGGCAATGACCGTGACCACGGCGAACAAGGTCATCAGCCAGGCGACGGGGCGGTAGCGCCTCTTGACCCACCAGAAGCTCGCGGCGAGAGCAGACAGGCCGCAGTGAAGCGACGGGAAGCAGTTGTAGGGGTTGTCGATCTTGTACGTCTCGAGCAGCGCGTCGACGTATCTGCTGCTGCCGGCCACCAGGTTCGTCGGACGGGGGACTTCCGTCTGGAACACGACGTACACACCGTTGCTGATAGCTTCGATGACGATGAAGGCCACACCAAATGCCGTGAAGACCTTCGGATAGAAGACGAAGAAGAACAGAAGGCATCCATACAGAATGGGTTCCAGCAGGATGTAGGGAACGATGAACTGTGGGATGACCGGGACCCACCGATCGAAGGCTGTCTGCAGGATATGGACGTTGGCCGTCGCGTGGTTGGTCATGGCGTACCAGGTCGAGGACCAGTACACACCCGCGGCGAGGACGAGGTTCATCAAGTACCTGAACCAGTTCTCCTTCATGGACTCCTTCAGCTTGCCCATCGTCGTACCTCCTCCCTCCGATCCGCAGGCAGTCTCTTCTTGCGCGTACCAGTCTCAGGCTGTCGCGAAGTGACCGATGAGCAAGGCGTGGATTGCGCTGGCAGCCTTGCGACCCTGGCCCATGGCCAGGATGACTGTTGCAGCGCCCAGGACGATGTCGCCGCCTGCGAAGACTCCCGGGATCGACGTCTCCATGGTGTTCTCGTCGGTGATGATGCCCCCGTGGCTGTTCATCTGCAGATCCGGGAGCGCAGCAGGGATCAGGGGGTTCGGGTTATTCCCGATCGCCACGACGACAACGTCGGCGACGACACTGCCGGTCTGGCCGGCAATCGGCAGGGGCCTTCTGCGACCAGAAGCGTCCGGCTCGCCGAGCTGCATCTGCTGCACAGTCAGACCGGTGACCCATCCCTCGCGGTTTCCAAGGATCTCCAGAGGGTTCTGGAGGAAATGGAACTCGATTCCTTCCTGGACGGCATGGTGGTATTCCTCTTTGCGGGCAGGCATCTCTTCTTCCGAACGCCGGTAGATGATCATGACCCTGATGGCTCCCAGTCGCAGCGCTGTCCGTGCCGAGTCCATAGCGACATTGCCGCCGCCCAGGACTGCCACCGACTTGCCGTGAAGGATGGGTGTGTCGGAGTTCTCGTCGTACGCGTGCATGAGGTTGGCGCGCGTCAGATACTCGTTGGCGGAATAGACGCCAAGCAGGCTCTCGCCCGGGATGCCGAGGAAGTTGGGAAGCCCAGCGCCGCTCCCTATGAAAACTGCATCATAGTCGTTGCGCACCTCGTTGACCGTAAGGGACTTGCCAATAACCGTATTGTACTGGAAGTCGACGCCGAGCCTGGTCAGGTATGCAACTTCCTGATACACGATCTCCTTTGGAAGACGGAACTCGGGGATGCCGTATCCAAGGACACCTCCCGGCATGTGGAGTGCCTCGAAGACGGTGACGGCGTGGCCCAGCTTGATGAGGTCGCCGGCCACGGTGAGGCCCGCAGGCCCACTGCCGATCACGGCCACTCGCTTTCCAGTCGCGGGCGGAATCTCGGGGACGGCCGCAGCGTGGTTCTCCCGCTCCCAATCGGCAAGGAACCGTTCCAGCTTGCCGATCTGCACGGCCTGCCCGACGTCCCGGTGGGCTTTGCCGACCGTGCAGTTCTTCTGACATTGCTCTTCCTGCGGGCACACGCGGCCACAGACGGCTGGCAGCAGGTTTGTCTGCTTGATGATCCCTATCCCGGAGAGGTAGTCTCCGGACTCGATGGCCTGGATGAAATCGGGAATGCGCACACCGACCGGGCATCCAGCCACGCAAGGCTGGTTGACACAATGCAGACAGCGCAGTGCTTCCTGCCGGGCCATCGCTGGAGTGAAACCACAGGGGACCTCGCGGACGTTATGGATCCGCTCCGCAGGGTCCTGCTCGGGCATGATGACAGGAGCCAGCTTCATTCGTTCGGTGGCGTTCATCGTGGCTTCTCTGCGTTCAGGCCGACGTGGCACTCGTGGTCATAACGGTCGGCAGCTGCCTGCTCCGGCGTCCGGTATGTGCCGAGACGCCGGATCATGCTGTCCCAGTCGACTTCGTGGGCATCGAACTCGGGACCATCTACGCAGGCGAACTTGACCTTCCCGCCCACGGTGACGCGGCATCCGCCGCACATGCCGGTTCCGTCGATCATAATGGGGTTGAGGGATGCCATCGTGGGAATGCCGAGTTCCTTCGTGAGCAGAGAGGTGAATTTCATCATGACAGGGGGGCCGATGACGACTGCCTGGTCGATGTGCGTCCCACCGGCCACGAGAGCGCGGATCGCGTCAGTCACGAGTCCCTTGGCTCCATACGATCCGTCGTCGGTGGTAATAATAAGCTCGTCGCTGACATTACGCATGTCGTCTTCAAGAATGAGCAGGTCGTGCGTCCTCGCCCCAAGGACGGTAATGACGCGGTTGCGGGCTTCCTTCATGGCCTTCGCAATGGGATACAGCGGAGCTGTTCCGATGCCACCGCCTGCACACAGAACGATGCCGAACCGCTGGATATGTGTCGGTCGGCCCAAAGGTCCCACGATGTCGTGAATCGCATTCCCGGGCCTGAGCATGGCCATCTCGCGCGTGGTCTTGCCGACGGCCTGGACGATCAAAGAGATGGTCCCCATGTCGACGTTTGCATCGGCGATAGTCAGCGGAATCCTTTCGCCGTGATCGGTCACCCGGATGATGACGAACTGCCCGGGCTTCCTGTGCGTCGCGACGAGCGGCGCATCGACGACATACCTGATGACGTTCTGTCCCAGCTCTTCTCGTTCGCGGATCGTATTCATGCGTGCCTCTTGGTCTTTCAAGCAGATGTGTAGACTACAGTATATTCGGAAAAGCGAGGGATGAGATCAGCTGCGGCGGAGAGGCTTCTGGTCAGTCGTTTGCAGTTCATTCCCAATTGTCGTATAACCTAAGGACGAGAGAGGAGTGGTCATGGCGGGGACATTTGTTGCCGGATACGGAGCCGAGATGATTCGGCGCACGCTTCAGCACATATCGATGGTTGGACTCGCCCTGGTGCTGGCGGCCTCGATCGGGGTGTTGCTTGGTGTCGCCATTTCTGGACACGACCGCGCTGCCCGCTGGGTCATCGGGGCTGCGTCAGTCATGTTCACCGTTCCATCGCTTGCACTGTTTGCGCTCCTGGTGGTCGCTCTGGCGCCTATCCAGCAGGGGACCGGGCGTGTGCCTGCCGTTACGGCATTGACCATGTACTCGATTCTTCCTATCGTACGAAATACATGGATGGCACTGCGTCAGGTGGATGCCTCGACGGTCCAGGCGGCTCAGGGGATGGGCATGACACCCAGCCAGATCATGCTGCGTGTCAAGCTGCCTCTTGCCCTTCCGCTTATCATGGCCGGAATTCGAAACGCGGCCGTCATGGGCGTAGGAATGGCGACGATCGCGACACTCATCGGCGGGGGCGGGCTCGGCTACTTCATCTTTGAGGGGATCGCCCGGGCCAACCGGTCCATGGTGATTGCAGGAACGATGGTGATCACACTTCTTGGACTGCTTGTGAATGGCGGGCTGCTGCTTGCGGAAGAAGCCATGACGCCGGGCAAACGTCGAAGAGGGGAGCACACAGGATGATTGAGCTTGATGCGGTCACGAAGCGATATGGAGACAAGACATCTGTCGATCGGCTCTCGCTGACGATTCCGGACAATGCCATCACGATCCTGCTTGGACCCTCGGGGTGTGGAAAGACGACGACGCTCAAGATGATCAACCGATTGATCGAGCCGACAGACGGGGACATCCGTATCGACGGACGCAGTGTCCACAGCATGGACCCTATCGACCTGCGGCGCAGCATCGGGTACGTCATCCAGGACGTAGGGCTGTTTCCACATTTCACGGTTGAGGGCAACATAGGAGTGGTGCCCAGCCTGCTGGACTGGGACACAGCCCGTATCCGGCGGCGGGTGGGAGAACTGCTGGAGCTTGTCAATCTTGAACCTTCAGTGTACCTGCGGCGGTACCCACGGGAGCTGTCAGGGGGAGAGCGACAGCGTGTTGGCGTTGCCCGGGCTCTTGCAGCAGATCCCCGCGTTCTGCTGATGGACGAGCCATTTGGCGCCATCGATCCCATCAACCGGCGTAGTCTCCAGGACTTCTTCCTGAGGCTGCAGAGCGATCTGAAGCGCACCGTCGTCTTTGTGACCCACGACATCGGTGAGGCGGTCAAGCTGGGAGACCACGTCGCCATCATGCGCGACGGACGCCTGGTGCAGATGGATACCACGCGCGTCCTCCTGGAGAACCCGGCCGATGCGTTCGTCGAGGACCTGCTGGGTGCGACGCGTTCAGCAGAACAGCTGTTGCGGTATCGAGCGGTGCATTATGTAGACACTGCCTTCACCGTCATGACGACGGAGGAAATGTACCGCTCAGGGGTGTATTCGGAAGCTCCACTCATTATCGTCAAGGATGGAGATGCCATCTCGGGGTACGTTGAGAAGGGACTGCTGGTCACATGTGAAGATCCCCAGGAGGCGGTTTGCCGGTTCGAGACTGTGAGCGGAAACGCCACCCTGCTTGAGGCCGTCACGACTCTTCTTGAGTCGGGCCGGAAGCGTGCTGTCGTCCAGAGCCCGGACGGCACGATCCTGGGAACGCTGAGTGTTCCCATGGTTGCCGAGATCATGGCGAAGGTCGCCCGTTGAACGCATTCCAGTATCTGGGCAGGAACTGGCCTGACGTCATTACCAGGATCACTCAGCATCTTGGAATGGTTGGAGTCGCGGTCGTCCTGTCTCTGGTTGTCGGGCTTGGCCTGGGCATTGTTGTCAGTCGGCCGCGACTGCAGAGGATCGGACGAGCGGTCATCGGGATCACTGGAGCAGCGCAGGCTGTCCCGAGCGTGGCCGTCATGGCTCTCATGTTCGTCTACACGGGCATTGGCCCCCGCACGGCCATCATTGCCCTGTCCATCTATGGCGTCGTCCCGATCCTGTTCAATGTATCCTCAGCGCTACTGCTTGTGCCCGCCGACATCCGCGAAGCAGCCAGCGGGATGGGCATGACCCCCCTCCAGGTTCTGCTGCGGGTCGAGTTGCCGCTGGCGTCCCAGTCCATCATGGCGGGCCTGCGAACGACGGTCACCATCGACGTCTCGACCGCCACAGTCGCCTCGGTCATCGGGGCGGGCGGGCTCGGTGACATCATCTTCATCGGTCTCAGCGTCGTACGTCCCGACATGATCATCGCCGGGACGCTCCTGGTGGCATCTATTGCCATCCTGTCTGATGTGCTGCTTGCGTTCGTGCAGAAGTCCGTTGTCTCACGCGGGCTGTCGATCCCATCCTAGGAGGTTTCCTATGCGCAGGTTTTCATGCACTATGCTTGTTCTGCTTCTCGTCGCCACCGTGGCTCTGACAGGTTGTGCCAAGCCCGCAGCCAAGTCCATCACGATAGCCAGCAAGGACTTCACCGAGGGGTATGTGCTTACGTCTCTCGTGGCCGGAATGCTCCGGAACGCGGGGTTCACCGTCGACGAGAAAGCCGGCATGAAGACGCTCATTATCCGGACGGCCCTGACCTCAAAACAGATCGACGCGTATGTGGAGTTCACAGGAACAGCCTGGACGACACATCTGAAGAAGACCGACATTATCCGTGATCCGGTAGGGCTGTTCGATGCGGTGAAGCAGGCAGACCTGGCGGCGAACGGCATCGACTGGGTGTCGCGTATCGACTTCAACGACACGTATGCCCTGGCTGTCCGCAAAACCGATGCGGCGAAGTTCGGCGACACCATATCGAGTCTCGCTGCATATGTTGCCCGGAACCCCCGTGGGGCTCTGTTTGCTGTCAATCCGGAGTTCTATGAGCGCCCCGACGGCTTCCCGGCCCTCACGAAGTTCTATGAGATGTCGGTCCCATCGACGCAGGTCAAGATCATGGATGCAGGCATAACCTACCAGGCCCTCGACAACAAGCAAGTCGACGTGGCGATGGCCTACTCTACTGACGGCCTGCTCAGAAAATTCGATCTGCAAGTGCTGACCGACGACAAATCATTCTTCCCCATCTACAATCCTGCCCTGTGTATTCAGAAGGACGTTCTCGCCAAGTATCCCGAGATCCCCACGATTCTTGCTCCACTGACGGACATCCTGACCACGGACGCCATCACCAGTCTCAACTATGCCGTCGATGTACAGGGGGACTCACCGGAAGCCGTGGCCCTGAGGTATCTGAAGGACAATGACCTCATCAAGTAGGCGAGAGGCTGGAGGCGAAGTGTGAGCGGGATGCCGCATCAGCTTCAACCTGCGATGAAGACGGTGGCCGCCATCGCGGCCAGCGTCGAGACCGTTGTGCGTGGCAAACATGAACAGGTCCTGCTGGCTCTGGTCCCCATGATCGCCGGCGGACACCTGTTGCTGCAGGACGTGCCCGGTGTAGGCAAGTCGACACTGGCGCAGGCACTGGGCCAGTCCATCGGCGCTTCCTACAGCCGGATCCAGTTCACGTCCGACCTGCTGCCCGCCGACATTCTGGGCGTAAACGTGTTCGAGGCCGCGACCGGCGAGTTCCGATTCCGTCGCGGCCCCATCTTTGCGAACGTCGTCATGGCGGACGAGATCAACAGGGCCAGTCCCAAGACCCAGTCGGCCCTGCTCGAAGCCATGAACGACCGGCGGGTCAGCATCGACGGGACGACGTGGGATCTTCCCGAACCGTTCTTTGTCATTGCGACCCAGAACCCGGTCGAGTACGCAGGTACCTACCCCCTGCCGGAAAGCGAGCTGGACCGCTTCCAGCTGTGCATGGGCATCGGTTACCCTGATACGGAGGCGGAGCGGCGTATCTTGACCGAGCGCCCGGTTCGCCAGCATGTCATGCGGCTGGATCCGGTCGCATCGGTGGAAGAGGTCCTTGAAGTTCAGGATGCAGTCGACCGTGTGACGGTGGCACCCGCGATCCTGGACTACCTGCTGGCATTTGTGCAGGCGACCCGTGGTGAGGAGCTGTTCGAGGTTGGCGTCAGCCCCCGCGGATCCATCGACCTGCTCAGGGCAGTTCGCGCCTGGGCACTGTTACAGGGCAGGGTGTTCGTCGTTCCCGACGATATCAAGACGATGGCCCCATATGTGGTGGCCCACCGTATCGTACGCCGAAGCAGCCGCAAGGGAGCCTCGCGGTCAGACGTGAACAGCATCTTCGAGCAGGTGCCTGCTCCCGCGTGACGGAGGCGGCTCCAGAACACAACCGGCATGGGTCTTGGCGAAGTGTGGTTCAGGAAGTACCACCGGGCTGAGCGCCTGACGCGCAGCGGTCTCCTCTTTTTCCTTGCGATCACAGGCATCGGCGCGGTGGCCATCAACTCTGGCAACAACTTGCTTTATCTGGTCTTCAGTGCTCTGCTGTCGGCGCTGGTCTACTCCGGATTTCTCTCCGTCGCGAACCTGCGGCATGTCGAGGTGGAGCTCGAGGCTGCAGATGACGTCATCATGAATCGTCCATCCCGTCTTGTAGTCCGAGTGCACAATGGCGGATCGTTTCCTCTGTTCTTTACGACTGTGCGCATGCATGATCTGAGCGGCGCCCCGGTGCTTGGCGTCACGTTCGTGGCTGCCCGGTCGACGGAGGAGCTGCCGGTTCTCCTGACCATGCACCGTCGAGGCCGGGTATCGGGATTGTGGGCAGAGCTGTCATCGACGTTTCCCTTTGGCATCGTCGAGATGCGCGTTGAAGTACGTGTCGGAGGCGAACTCGTCGTGTACCCCGAGGTTCGCCCCGTGGTTCTTCAGCAGCAAGGAGAACGTGGAGAGCACCGCCTCGAGAAAGCCAGGGCCGGAGGTGACGGAGACTTCTTCTCGCTGCGGCGGTATCAGGAAGGAGACGATGCACGCCGTATCGATTGGAAGGTTTTTGCACGCAGGGGTGAACCGTACATCACAGAGCGGGAAGCGAGGTATCAGCAGGAGACACTGTTCTTCCTGGACACAGCGCGTTCCGCCTGGCCTGACGCTGGCGCCTTCGAGGTCGGCATTTCCAAGCTGGCGAGCGCTCTGACTTCAGTCTTCCAGACAGGGGGAGCATTCGCTCTGGCCATTCCAGGCGCATTTGTCGATGGACGCGAACGGGCAGCATGGCAGAGGGCCATGGAGACACTGGCCAGTGTCGACTTCAGTGACGACCGGCCGCATCCGGTGCCGGCCCACAGTCTGACGCACGACCAGATTGCATTTGTCGCGGGTGTCGAATGAAAGGTCCACTGGACCTGAGGCGCTTTCTAGCATTCATGCTGGGCCTCACAGCCTGCGGATTTCTCGGCATTGTCGAACCCTGGTATCTCCTCTATTGCTCGGCGTTCCTCCTTGCCCTGCCGCTGTCCGGTCACGTGCGTGGACGCTGGGCGCGACGTATCGTCGAGGCTCTGCCGCTCGTCTGGTTCGTTGTCCTCGCCGTCCTGGGCACACCTCTCTTCGCGCTGCTGGGGCAGGCGATGCTCGCAGCGATGGCGTGCCGCTTTGTGCTGACCGACGGGACACACGACTATCAGGGCCTGGTTCTCATTGCCGTATTCGTTACTGTCCTCTCGGCGGCGGGGTCCATCTCCGTCGCATTTGGACTCCTTTTGCTGACAGAGTTCCTCCTGGCGACGCTTCTCCTGATCATGGCACAGTTCGAGGGGTCGGTGCCCAGGATCGGGAGAGGCTTCTACAGCACTGTCCTGGCTTTTGCACTGGTCTCCTTTGTGTTTGCGTTTGGCGTGTTCGTCGCGCTCCCCAGGTGGACGCTGGGATACATCAAGGGAAGCCCAGCGCTGGTGGCACAAACGACCGGGTTCTCCAAGGATGTGACCATCACGCCGGGGCAGGTCCAGCAAGACAATACCGTTGTCATGCGCGTTGAGCCCCGAAAGGGCGATCCACGGTTGTCTCTGCCTGCCTATATATCTGGCATGCGTTATACGACGTTCAGCGGCAAGCAATGGCTGGTCGCGGCTGGTCGACCCGAATCCCTGTACGCGTCTTCCGGGATCGATGTGTTCGTGGTGACTGACCAGCAGCCCGACACGCTGACGACCATGTATCTTGAGCCGACCGGGACGGACGTTGTGTTCGGGCTTGAACACATCACCGGCGTGCGAGGGCAGTTTCAGTACCTCCGGCGCGATGCAGAAGGCAGCCTGTTCACGGATGCGCCATACTACAAAACCATCCGGTACGACGTCCTGTCGCTGGACGAGGACACAGTTCCTGTCGACAGCACGATGGCTCGCCGGCCGGCGCTGCTGCAACGCTATCTTCAGGCCCCGGAACTCTCGCAGGCTTTCAGGGACATTGCAGCACGTGTCGTGCGGGGCCTGACCACCACAGACAAGGCGCAGGCAGCGCGCGACTACCTCCTGGCCAACTATGACTACTCACTGAACCCGACCGCGACGTCCATTGAAGACTTCGTCGTCAATCAGCGTACAGGGTACTGCGAGCACTTCGCGACATCCATGGTCCTGCTCCTGCGCGCTGAGGGCGTGCATGCCCGTCTCGTGTCAGGCTTCGTGGGCACAGAATGGAACAACGCCTCGGGATATCTCATCGTGCGGGCGAGGGATGCGCACACATGGGTCGAAGTTCTGGAAGGAGACAACTGGGTCCGTTACGACCCGACCCCTGGTTCATTCCAGCAGGTGTCGCTGATCACGAATGTTCTCGACAACGTCCGAATGGCCTGGTACCGGAACGTCATCACCTATGATCTGGCGAGGCAGGTGCAGACAGTCAGCGACCTGGGCCGGCTTCTTTCGCGGGGTGGAAGAGCCGTCACGTCGGCATTTGACACGCTCCGGGCTGTGCTGATACGCCTGGTGCGCGACTGGCGCGCCATCGCAGGCATATGTGCGTCTATCGGACTCATGTTCCTGCTCCTGCGCCGCAGGGCGGAAGACCGGCGTGGCCGGCTTGCATCAGCCCTCGAGGACCTCGTCGGAGAACGGCGGCGGCCCGGCGAAACACTTCTGGAGCTTGTCCGTCGCGCGGCGCCGTCTCGCGGCATCGAGGAACTGGTCTGGCGCGCGTATGCTGTCGACTTCAGTGGCGCGCCTGCGCCAGAAGATGAGAAGGCCGTCCTCCGGCTGATCCGCGATGCGCGTCATGCCCGTGTGACTGTCGATCCTCAATTGTGAATCCCTCGGTGTCAGGCACCAATGGTATTCACAATTGAAGGGGCAGGCCGATCGAGCCTTCGGTAGCCTCCATGATCATCTCGGTCATTGTCGGGTGCGGGTGGATCGCCTCAAGGATCTTCTCCGCCGTCATGCCGAACTGCACGGCCAGGACCGATTCCATCACGAGGTCGGTGGCTTCGGCACAGTAGAGGGCGATCCCCAGGATCTCATGAGTCTCGGCATGTGTCAGGACCTTGGCGAAACCGACACTCTCCTCCATCGTCCGCGCCTTGCCACTGGCGCTGACCGGGAATGTCCCTGCCCTGTATGGGATCCCGTCAGCCTTGAGCTCGAATTCCCTCTTGCCCACGACGCTAATCTCCGGGTCGGTGAACACGACCGAGGGAACGGCGGAATAGACCATGTGGGCGTCGTGTCCCGCGATGTTCTCGGCTGCGATGACTCCTTCTTTCTCCGCGACGTGTGCCAGCATGTACGTCCCTTTCACGTCGCCCACGGCATACACGCCAGGGACGCTGGTACGCATATGGTCGTCGACCACGATGCCCTTCTTTGAGAGCGTTATGCCCAGAGGCTCGAGTTCGGGGCCCACGTTGGACCGGCGTCCGATGGAAAGCAGGACATGGTCGCCGTGGACTTCCTGAACAGAGCCATTGACGTTGAGGGTCAGGGAGTAGCCGGACTCGGACGGGATGACCGACTGTGTCTTCGCCCCGGTGATGATGGTAACCCCTCGCTTCTTGAGGGTTGCGGCGAGGATGAGAGCCACGTCCTCGTCTTCGGCAGGCAGAATGTGGGGCATCAGCTCGACAATCGTGACCTTTGTTCCGATGGCGCTGAAGAATGTGGCCATCTCGACGCCGATGACACCGCCTCCGATGACAACGAGCTCCTTCGGCTGTTCCCTGTTGCGAAAGACGTCGTCGCTGGTCCAGATGCCGGGATCGGTGAAGGGAGGAAACTTGATGGGTGAGCTGCCGGTCGCTATGATGACGTTCTTCGTCTCGACAACCTCGCCGGTATTACCAATGCAGACGTGTGTCGCATCGTGCAGGGTCGCTCTGTCGGCATAGACCTGGACGTTGTTCTTCTTCATCAGGTACTCGATTCCCTTGCGCAACCGCACGACGACCTGGTCTTTTCGCGTCATGATGGCGCCAAAGTCGGCCCCGACACCCTCAGCTGTCAGTCCGAACTTGCGGGCCTCCTGCATGCGGGTCAGCAGCTTGCTGCTTGCAAGCATCGTCTTGGTGGGGATGCAGCCCCAGTTCGTGCACGTGCCGCCCATGTCGGCCTGTTCCGCCAGTGCGACGGAAAGGCCCAGCTGAGATACCTTGATTGCTGCGACGTACCCTCCGGGTCCGCCGCCGATAATGAACACATCCACCACGTCAGCCTCCTGCCACTCTGTCTCGACGTAGTCTATGGTATCACGCTGGGCCGCCCGGTCAACCTTGGCAGGTGGCTGGTCTTGCGTCTCGACGACACGTGGGGCGGGAAGTGAATCGAGCGACGCATCCGCTCATGTACGGTCTTGACTGACGCACACATGGCGTATCATAGGAGCAGGTGCATTTCCTGGCTTGGCAGAATGGGTTCACCGAATCCCAAATGGCGTCAGAGCATCAAGGAGGAATCATGAGTCGAAGACTGTTCGTTGCACTTCTCATTCTGGCACTGTGTATACCGTTTGTCGGCCCTGCAGCCGCAGTCAGGGCAGGAACGACACTGGTCTACGACTTCATCGCGAACGCTGCTGCCGCTAGCTGGCGAAGTTCAGCAGTACCCCTGTCCTTCGGCGGACCAAACACCGATAGCCGAGGCTTCGCCATGTATGTGGCGCCGGCAACGATGGAGGACGGCACGGCTCAGTCCCGAGTCCTCGAGACCCACCCTCAGTGGGTGAACGATGGCTGGATCGAAGGAACGTTCAACAATATCACAGTTCCGTCAGGCGCGACGCTCAACCTCAAGGTCGGTTTCCGGAAAGGTGCGACTGCCAGCAATGGGGTGAGATACTCAGTCCTCTTCCAGGAGAATGGAACGTCGGGATGGACGTGGTTTCCAAATGGCACGACAACATACAACGAGGGCCATACAAAGACCTACGATGGAGCCATGTGGACGTACAGCTGGGACCTGCAGGACCTGGCCGGCAAGAAGGGCAAGTTTGTCCTTCAGGTCTATGCCGACGGCAGTTCAACCCAGGACTGGGCCTGCTGGCAGCGGGCCGACATCACGGCGCTGTCTGTGCCGACAGGCGTCGAGGCCCACGGAGTTGGCTCCGATGTCACGGTCAGCTGGGATTACAGCTGGGCCGGAAGCCTTCTCACCAGTCTGAAGTTTGAGGTACAGGAATTCAAGCTGTCTGGCATGATCGTCACGTGGGTAGACGTCGGAACGGTGACGTACCCGACCAAGTCGCTGACGCTCGAGGGCTTGACACAAGGCCAACACAAGTTCCGGGTGAGAGCAGTAGAGTCATTCACCCTCTTCCGGCCGTTTCCGCTAGGCCCCATAACGACGACGACACCGAGCGAATACTCAGGATCGGTTTCCGCGTGGGTTCTGTCTGCGCCCGTTGGTGCCGCGGTTCACCATGTCGAGAACTCGAGGAACATCCAAGTGACGTGGACGTCGTTCGACCCGCTCGCCAACGGCTACGAGGTCCTGCGAACGACAAACCCGCTCATGCGGCCATCAGTCGTCCATGAAGGGCCTCGAACCGACACATCATGGATCGACACAGGACTTGACCCGAACAAGGCCTACTATTACTACGTTCGGGCGTGGAAGACCGGGACCGAGAGCAGTGACAGGGACGTTTCCTCTATGTTGCCTATGTTGACCATCACGACGGTACCTGACGCCCCCACGTCACAGGTCGCCCGCAGCTCAGGACGTACCATCACGGTCTCATGGGTGCATTCGGGCAACTGTACCCAGTTCCATGTATGGTCAAAGCCTGTGAGTGTTGTACTACCGGTCATGCCGGATATGCTTCCTGCCACCCAGAGGTCGAAGACCATCGTGGATGCCGAGTATGGGAGATGGAACATATGGATACGGGCCCATGGTGACGGCGGATACAGTCCCGAGACGCCCGCTCTGGATGTCTGGGTCCTTACAACACCTTCCGCTCCCATGGCAACCGTCGGGGGCTCGACCACCGTGAACCTATCGTGGGGGGCACCTGATGCCAATGCCACGAGCATCCGCGTTCTGAGAAGCGTCTCGGCGGGTCCGTTTGCAAGTCTTGCCACTGTTGCCTCCAGTGTTGTCTCGTACACAGATACAACCTGTTTGCCGGGAACTACCTACGCCTATGAGCTTCAGGCAGTGAGAGATGACGACGTATCCGATCTTTCTTCCGCATCGTCGCCGGTCACGACGCCGGCAGCTCTGACTGCACCTGCCGCGCCGACCGGTCTCACCGCCGTGGCTCAATCGCCAACTGCCGTGGGCCTGACCTGGACGGACAACGCCACGAACGAGACAGCATACAAGGTCTACAGACGCGACGGCACACACATCGTGTTTGGTCAGGTTTCTCCTGACCTGCCTGCGGGCACGACCAGCTGGCAGGACGCGACGGTTGCCCCGGCTTCCCTGTACACGTACATACTTAAGGCGGTCAACGCAGCAGGCGACTCTGGCTGGTCCAATGAGGCCGCCGTCACGACGCCTGCCGTGCCGGTTCCTGTTCCTGCCACACCGACGAACCTGGTCGCGACTGCTGCATCACCGACCGTCGTCAATCTGATATGGACGGACAATGCTGTCAACGAGGACTCATATCGTGCCTATCGCAAACAAGGCTCAGGTGCCTTCGTCCAGGTATCTCCCGATCTTCCCGCAGGTACGATGACGTGGCAGGACACCACCGTGGCCTCTTCGTCACAGTACACGTACGCCGTCAAGGCGCGCAACCCTTCCGGAGACTCGGGATGGTCGAATGAAGCGTCGGTCACGACACCGTCTGTCGTGCAATCCGTGGTCATGAAGCTGACCATCGACAAGAAGAACTACACGATCAATGGTATTGCGATGACGATGGACGTGGCGCCCGTCATCCTGGAAAGCCGGACGCTCGGCCCTGTCCGGTATGTTGCCGAAGCGCTTGGGGCAGAGGTCGCCTGGGACCCGGTGGAACGCAAGGTCACGCTGACGCGGGGCAGCACGACCATCGAGCTATGGATCGGCAGGAACACCGCGCGGGTCAATGGCGCCTACGTACTTATCGATCCCGAGAACCCCGAGGTCAAGCCCGTCATCCTTCCACCCGGTCGCACGATGCTGCCCTTCCGGTTCATCGCCGAGCAGCTCGGCGCCAGTGTTGGATGGGACTCCGTGAAACGAGAGGTGACCATCACCTACCCTGCCCCCTGAGAACCAGCAGAGTAGTTTGTTGCCTGATGCAGGCCCCTTCGCAAGGAGGGGCCTGCGTACGTCATGGACTCTGATGACCACCTCGAGGTCCTCCGGCACGCGGGACAGTGGACACGCCGCTTCAGCTGGTGTACAGTGTCAGGAAGACACTACCTGAGGGGTGAGCATGAGGAACCGTCGTTCCAGCAAGTGGGCTACACTGGCAGTACTCCTCTGCTTCACCCTGTTGCACCAGGCAGACCGCCTGATCGTCGGCCCTCTGACGAGTTCGATCATGGATTCCTTTCACATCAATGAGGCGCAAATGGGTACGGTGCTGTCAGGGGCACTTGTCACCGGCGGCTTGCTCTTCCCTCTCTGGGGATACCTCTTCGACCGGTTTTCGCGTGCGCGACTGCTGACGATTGCCGCCGCCGTGTGGGGGGCGACGACCTGGCTGTCGGCTGTAGCGCCGACGTTTGGATGGTTCGTCGCCACGCGTGCGGCGACAGGTATCGACGACGCCAGCGTTCCCGGTGCGTACAGCCTGCTGGCAGACACGTTTGAACCTCGGGTACGCGGCAGAGTGTACGCCGTCCTGAAGATGTCGATTCCCGTGGGGTACGTAGTGGGAGCTACGCTTGCGACGCTCCTGGCGCCCCACATCGGGTGGCGCCGGGTCTATGTGGTGACCGGAGCCGCAGGCATGGCCGTCGCAGTCCTGGTTGCCCTGTTCGTGAGGGAGGCGTCACGGGGAGCGACAGAACCGGAGCTGGTTGGGTTTTCGCGAACGTCGACAGCGTTTCGCTGGTCTGTCGCGCGTGGGCTCCTGAAGCGAAAGACCCTTGTGGCTCTCTATGCTCAGGGGTTTCTTGCGGTCATCCCTATCAACGTCGTGACCTTCTGGATGTACCGGTACCTGGAGACAGAGCGATCGTACTCCGGGCAGGCTTCGCTCACTGTCGCTGTCGTCACCGTCGCAGGACTCGCGATGGGCCTTCCGCTGGGAGGAGCACTAGGGGACAGACTCTTCAGGAAGACCCTCAGGGGTCGACTTCTGGCAGTTGCCGCGACGATTCCGGGCTCGTTTCTCCTCTGTATGACTCTCCTGGTTCCTGCAACGGACCACGTTCTGTTCGCTCTTCTGGCCATGGCCGGGTCCTTCCTGACGGGGTTCGCCGCTCCCAACATTGTGGCTACTATCAGCGACGTCAGCCTGCCGGAAGTCCGCAGTACAGCTCTTTCCCTGCAAAGCCTCGTGGAGACCACGGGGGCGGCGCTTGCCCCACTGCTGACCGGCATCGTGGCCCTCAGGATCAGTCTGGGGACAGCCTTCCTGGTACTCATAGCAGGGGCTTCGGTGCTGTGGATCCCCTGCTATCTGATCGCGCTCAGGAGCGTGGCCGGCGACATCGAACGGACGCGAGCCGAACTGCGGGCGCGGACCGAGAGCTGACTACAGCCAGGGATTGTCACCCATCTCGGCGGCGATGGTCGTCGGTTCTCCATGACCAGGGAAGATCCGGGTTGCAGGCGGCAGGACCATCAGAGTGGCGCGGATGCCTGTCAGCAGCTGCTCGAACTCCTCCCGGCTGGGCGTACGCCCAACGCTGCCCGCGAAGAGTGTGTCGCCGACGAACGCATGGTCTCCCGTGATCAGCACGCTGCTGGCAGGCGTATGTCCGCGTATGGTGGCTACGCGGTACGTGATGAGTCCGAGGGGCAGTTCCTGACCGGCAGTCAACGGAGACGGCTCCGCATGCATGGCGAACGTCGAACCCATCTGCGCGGCGAAGTTGGCCATCGGGTCTCTGGCGAGTTCAACCTCGCGTGGGTCCATGAGAAGGGTCGCGTCGGGAAAACGCTCCATCGCCGTGTCGACGCCTGAGACATGATCGAAGTGCCCATGGGTGCAGACGATCCATCGGAGTCGGGCATTGGCGCTCTCGATGATGGTGGCCACT
Organism: uncultured Caldisericota bacterium; assembly: GCA_964426505.1. Taxonomy (GTDB): domain Bacteria; phylum Caldisericota; class Caldisericia; order Cryosericales; family Cryosericaceae; genus Cryosericum. Next base: position 2,406 of record CAYRQW010000016.1, on the reverse strand, counting down.
TCCTCAAGTTCGCGGTTCCAGACCATGCCGGGGTCCACCAGCATGAGTTCAGTCCCCGACTGTACCAGGTAGCAGTTGGTCAGCAGGGGGCCAACCGGCATGCGCGTGACCGTAGCTCCCGCCATCGTCTCGTGAAACTGTTCCATCAGGGCCTCCCCACTCTATGAACCAAGTATAGCCAAACCCGACCTTAAGCGAACGACGGGACCGCAAGCGTGCGAGAAATGGGAGGGCTTCTCTCTCGTCATGATGTTCATGGACCATGTCGATTCTGGAGGCCGGCTTCTGCTTTGGAGGACATGGTTCTGTGCTCCATAGGCTGATCCATGATCCACAGGTGTGCCACAGAAGTCAACATGTATGCATGCAATGGTTGTACAGGGCATATACTATGAAAGAGCAAGCAGGTGCAGGCACCCGATACGCAGCAGTGCAAGGAGAAGAGATCATGAGACTATCCGTCATTGACGCGGAACGTTGTACAGGCTGCCAGATATGCATGTTCGCGTGCACTCGCCGGCTTGGTTACGCCGGAATGGGCAAGACTGCGATCCACGTCAAGTCCGTGGGTGGCATGGAACGCGGACTGTCGGTGGTTGTCTGCCGGGCCTGTGAGGATCCCCCGTGTGCCAAGGTCTGCCCGGAGGACGCATTGGTCCTGCGCAAGGGTGGAGGAGTTCTCCTGAACCCGTCGAAGTGCACCGGGTGCGGCCTGTGCCGTCAGGCGTGCATCGTCAGCGCCATCTTCTGGGACGAGGAAGCGGAGAAGCCGATCATCTGCGTGCATTGCGGCTACTGTGCCAAGTACTGCCCGCATGGAGTGCTGGCGCTCGAAGAACGCCGCGAGGAGGTCCCCGATGCTGCCAAATGATCCGCTTGCGAACGTCCTGTATGTTGACCTGAGCAAGAAGCGTTCATGGGTCGAGCGTCGCGAGGACCTGTTCGGAAGGTACTTTGGAGGCGCCGGGGTGGGTATCCAGCTCCTCACCGAGAACTGTCCCGCCGGCATGGATCCGCTGGCCCCAGAGGCGCCTGTCGTGCTTGCCACAGGACCTCTGGATGGTCTCTTTCCCCTGGCGTCCAAGACCGTGGCAATGTTCAAGTCGCCGCACACCGGCAACCTGGGCGAGTCGCATGCAGGTGGCCGCAGTGCCGTCGCAATACGCATGTCGGGCCTCGGCGCGATTGTCATCACCGGCGCAAATGCCAATCCGGGGTACCTCAGTATCGAGGGGGGCAAGGCGCACTTCCGTGACGCCACCACATTGTGGGGCATGAGCTCCAGCGTGACGGCCGGCCGCATCATACGGCAGAACGAGAGCTCGTCGGGTCTGCGCAGCATCATGCGTATCGGTCGTGCAGGTGAGAACCTGGTGACGTACGCCGACGTCAGCACCGAGACGTACAGGCACTTCGGGCGGCTCGGCATGGGAGCGGTGTTTGGCAGCAAGAGGCTGAAGGCTGTCGTGGTATCGGGCAATCGCACGCTTGAGGTGGCGGACAAGGTCGCCTACCGGGCGCTCTACGACGAGATCAACACGGCGGCGGTCAGCAGCCCTGTCATGAGGAAGTACCACGACCTGGGCACGGCGGAGAACATCCAGCCGCTGTCTGCACTCGGCGGGCTTCCAACACGTAACGTTCAGGCAGGACACTTCGAGGCCGCCGAGGCTATCTCGGGGGAGCACTATGCCGAGAACTACCTCGGGCGTCGCCTGGCCTGCTCTCATTGCCCTGTTGCGTGCATTCACATCGCCGCCCTGCGTGAGCCCTATCAGGATGAGGCGTACTACTACAAGACGACGATGATCTCATATGACTATGAGCCGATCTACGCGCTCGGCTCGATGCTTGGGCTCAGCGATCCTGAAGAGGTACTCAGTCTCATGGACGAAGTGGAAGTCCTTGGACTGGATGCGATGAGTGCCGGAGTGTGTCTGGCCTGGGCGACCGAGGCGATGGAGAAGGGGCTTGTCACCGAACAGGACACGGGTGGTCTGAAGCTCGAGTTCGGCAACGCGGGCGGGTATGTCGCGGGGGTCGAAGCGATCACCGCTCGACCGAACGAATTCTGGAGGACGCTGGGCCGTGGTGTCGATGCAGCGTCTGCCTGCTATGGCGGTGCCGACTTCGCCATGGCATTTGGCGGCAACGAGATGCCCGGGTATCATACGGGCCCCGCCGGCTACCTTGGATTCATGCTGGGAGCACGTCACAGCCATCTGGACAATGCCGGCTATGCCATCGACCAGAAGGAGTTGACCAAAGGGCTGATTCCTGCCGCACAACTTGCCCAGAAGCTCATGGACGAGGAGCGCTGGCGCCAGGTGCTCAGTTCGCTTACGGTATGCTTCTTCGCGCGCGGCATCTACACGCCGGAGTTGACTGTGCGGGCGCTTGCCGCCG
>CAYRQW010000015.1:0-20709 GCA_964426505.1 uncultured Caldisericota bacterium | reverse complement strand
AGCTACTGGAGCGGGGGCGGGTTCGGACGGAGCAACGCTCTCCACGGGTACGAGAGTCTTCTTGTGCTCGGGTCGCGTGACCATCCACCGGATGACGTTCTCATTCACTCGCAGTTGCTGTTTGAGGGCGTCGACCTCGCCTGGCTCACACTGAAAGGCGATGACCCAGTAGTACCCATCCTGCTTTTTATTGATTGGATATGCCATACGGCGACGACCCCACGGGTCCGCCTTCAGGATCGTGCCCTTCGATGAGATGAAGGACTGAACGGTAGCAGCGACAGCCGTAGCTTCTTCCTCCGGCATTGTCCCGTCCACAATAAACATCAGTTCAAACTCTCTCAACAGTTCCTCCCTTTGGACTTGGATTTCGGCCGTCTTCACGACGGCAGAGAGCGAAGATAGTATATGCAGGAGCTGCGGCTATGCAACCGGGCGAACCCTTCACGGGAAGCACCCGGTTGCACCATTATGAGGCGGACCAGCTAGCGAGCCTTCTCCAGAAACGTCTTGTAGGCCAGATAGCAGGAATACAGGTCAGCCTTGCTCGCCAGCTCCTGTGGAGCGTGCATCGAAAGAAGTGCAGGTCCTGCGTCCAGCGTCTCGATGCCGCGCTTCGACAGGAACTTGGCCACAGTACCCCCTCCGCCGACGTCTACCTTGCCCATCTCAGCAACCTGCCATGGGATCTTGGCCTCGTCCAGCAGGGCAAGCACCTTGTGGAGAGTCTCGGCGGAGGCATCATGGGCTGAAGACTTGCCTCGAGACCCCGTGAATTTCGTGATCACAATGCCATTGCCAACGGTGGCGGCATTTGCCGATTCGAACACATCCAGGAAGTTTGGGTCCATGCCCGCGCCGACATCGGCACTGAGTGCCATGGAACTCCAGAAGACCCTTCTAGCTGTCGTCTTCTCACCAGTCTCGGCGATAAGACGCTCAATGACCAGTTCAACGAATTCGCTCTGCATACCGGTGTCGCCATCACTGCCGATTTCCTCCTTGTCGGCGAGGAAGACGACCTGCGTGCGCTCAGGATCCTTCTTCTGGTCCAGCAGGCCGCGCAGCGCCGTGTAACCACAAATCCTGTCATCGTGTCCGTAGGCAAGGATGAGCCCGCGGTCAAAACCGACTTCCCGCGGCTTCATTGCTGGAACGAGTTCCAGCTCGGATGCAGCAAAGGCGCGCTCGTCGACGTTGAGCTGCTCGGCCAGCAACTTCAGAATGCCGGTGCGAACGGGGGCCTTGTCATCCTTGTCGTCACAGGGGATGTGCCCGACGATGGCGTCAAGCGCCTCGCCCGAGACACCTTCACTCATCTTCTTCTCTGCCTGAACTTGTCCCAGGTGTGGAAGAATGTCAGAGATGTTGAACACGGGATCGTTCTCTTCCTCGCCGATGCGCAGCTGAAGCTTCTTGCCCGCCTTGTCATAGATCACGCCGTGCAGGGCGAGTGGGATCGTCACCCACTGATACTTCTTGATTCCCCCGTAGTAGTGGGTCTGGAAGAGACCCAGGCCGGTGCTCTCAAAGAGCGGGTTCTGCTTCACGTCGATGCGCGGCGCGTCGACGTGTGCGGCTACGATGTTGACACCCTCACCGAGAGGACGTTTGCCAAGCCTGACGATAACGGCATTCTTGCCCCGGTTGACGAATATGAGTTTTCCACCCTTCGGCAGTGTCTTCGAAGAGAGTGCATCTGCAATTCTGTAGCCACCCGCCTGAGCAATGGCCGTCGCGGCTTCGACGAACTCGCGTTCGGTCTTGGCGTCCTTCATCAGAGACATATACTCTACCGCCAGCTTGTCGGTCGCCTTCCGATCGATAGTGCCCCAAGCTGATGTCTTGTTCAATCCGATCTCCTTGGACTTCATCGTTGTTCACCTCCGAGTGTGTGGAAAGTCCAGCATACCTTGAAATTGGGCCGAAATCAAATAGCATGCTAAGCGAGAGGAATGGAGGAGTCCTATGGAATTGCGCGGTGACTTGCAGAGTTTTCCGCTCGCCCAGCTTGTTCAGACCCTGGACAACGCTCAGAGAACTGGAAAGCTCGACATAGAGGGACAACTGGGGAGCTTTGCCATCTTCTTCCAGAAGGGTAAGGTCATCCATGCGCAGTCGCCCTATAGCAGTGGGCTGCCCGCCTTCTTCGATGCCTTTCTCGTGCGGGACGGTACGTTCAATTTCCTGCCAAGCGTTATCATGCCGCCTCGAAGGATCACCGAGAGCAATACGAGTCTTCTCATCGAGGGAACGAGACTTGCCGGTGAGTATGCACGGTCAGGAGTTCAGGCGGAACCGCCTGCACTGCAGGTCCGTCTGACCGAGAATGATTCTGGCTCAGCCGTGACGCTGACGGCCGATGAGTTTGTGCTCCTGCAGAAGACCAGTGATGAGGAGTCGTTCGACAGGATACTGAAGGAAGCTGAATTCGGGTTCTTCCGCGCATGGACGGCTCTCAGCGGTCTGGTAGACAAAGAGATGGTTACGGTCTCAAAATTGGAGGCATAGATGGAAGGTCAACTGTCTTCACTGGTGATTACGAAGGAAGATATCGAAACCATCGACGAGCTTTTCTCTCAGTATCTCATAGATTCGCAGGCAAAGGACATCATCCTCCTCAACAAGAGCGGGGAGCTCCTGGCAAAAAGCGGTGCCGTAACACACGAGTCGGCAGTGGCCGTGTCTGCCTTGGCTGCCGGCGTCTTCTCGGCCACAAATGAGTTGGCTAAACTCCTGGGTGAACGTGAGTTCACTCTCACATTCCATCAAGGCAAAGAGACCAACATCCACATTTCGCTTGTAGACCCGCTGATCCTGCTTGCCGTCATATTCGACAACAAGGCGCCCATTGGGGCCATCAGGTTCTGGGCCAAGAAGATCTCTGGTTCGATCAAGCCGGTCCTCGAGAAGATGGCTTCCAGCCCACAGCAGGAACCGTCCCCAGAATTCAGGAAGGGACTGCAGGACGAGATCGACAACCTCTTCTAGCGAATTGTGCGAGCAGCCACATGTCTCTGATCGACTTCTCCAAGTCTGAAATCACGTTCAAGGTTGTGTACTATGGCCCGGCAATGAGCGGCAAGACGACAAACCTCAGCTGGATCTTCCGGACGATCCCGGAGAAGGTAAAAGGACAGTTCACCTCCATCGCGACCGAAACCGAAAGGACACTGTTCTTCGACTTCTTGCCGGTTGAACTCGGGACAGTCAAGGGTTTCAAAATACGCTTGAGCCTCTATACCGTTCCGGGGCAGGAACTGTACAAGCTGACACGCAAGTCCGTGCTCAAGTCCGTGGATGGCATCGTTTTTGTCGCTGACTCGAATTGCGACCGGCGAGAGGACAATGTGAACAATCTTGCTGACATGAAGAAGAATCTCGAAGACTACGAGTTGCCGAACACACCCATCATCTACCAATTGAACAAGCGTGACATGCCCGCCACTATGCCGGTCGCTCAGCTCGTCGACGACCTCGAGCTCCAGGGAAAGACGGTCTACCTTGGCATTGCCAGCAGCGGAGTCTCTGTCATGGAATGCCTCAAGGCAATCACTCGCGAGGTAGTCAGCAAGATCTGACCTGCTGCTGGCGAGGCGTTACGCTGGACGTCTCGTCCGTCCTCTTCTCTCAGGCTCCTCCATCGTCGCCCATGTCCTGTACCCATCCATGGATCAGCCCCGACCGGGACCACGCACTCATGACCCGGTCAAACTCCACATCAGTCAGTCTTCGTGAGATGCCCAGTGCGCGGTCCAGTGCCTTGTAGGCTGGAAAGTACTGAGTCATGACGCTCACGTACGTCTGAGGCGAGAGCCGGCGAGCAACAAATCCAAAGACTCGCGTGGCCATGCTGGTGTGACGCGGAAGAATGAGATACCTGACAATCAGTCCTCGCGCGACGTACCTGCCCTGTTCGTCCATGCTTATATCGCCAACCTGGCGATGCATCTCCATGAGGGCTCGTTCTGCGACCAGGACATAGTCGTGGACTCCCGAAAGCGCAAGGCCGACTGCTTCGTCGGTGTAGCGAAGGTCACCCAGATAGATGTCCACAACTCCATCCAGAAGTGCCAGTGTCGATGGCTCGTCGTAACTGCTCGTGTTGTAGACGATCGGAATGTGCAATCCCTGTTGCCGCGCGGCAAATATGGCCGCCAGTACCTGTGGTACCTGGTGAGATGGCGTGACGAAGTTGATGTTGTGTGCTCCCCTCTTCTGCAGCTCCACCAGCGCAGCTGCAAGCTGTTCAACCGACATCTCTGTCCCGTGGTGCAGTTGACTCAGCGGGTAGTTCTGACAGTAACAGCAATTCAGGTTGCATCCGCTGAGAAAGACAGTGCCCGATCCTCGTGTCCCGCTGATTGGAGGTTCCTCGCCACGATGCAGATTCCAGACAAAGACCTTTGGCCTGAGAGCAGCACCACAGGAGCCGGTATCGCCCGAAAGACGATGAGCCCCGCAATGTCGAGGGCAGAGATCGCAAACGGCCATACGGCGATACGCCGTCCGAATCCGGCTCCGAAACTCCGCGTCTGACAACCGAAGGTAGGACCCCTCGATTTCAGCAACCACTTCCAGACTCGCTGCGGCGTCCTGCCCCGGCACGGCGATCGAGTCTATGCCGGGAGATCCGTTTTCGATTCGATCCATGCGTCAACCTGACCGGCAATCTCCCGCATATGTTCCAGAGCCCCGGCGGCGAATGCTTCACGATCCACCGCCTTCTGCCTCGGACTGGGTTCGAGTGGAAGAAGCCCGTAGTTGGCGTTTGTGGGCTGGAAGTCCTCCCTGTCGCACGTAACGTAGTCGACCAGCAGGCCGGTCATGGTCCGGACCGAGAATTCGGGTCGCGAGTGACCGCGAAGCAGGGCGGCACCATTCAACGCGGCAACGAGACCGAGTGCCGTCGACTCCATGTATCCGTCGACGCCGCACAGCTGGCCCGCCGCCCATATGCGTGGAAACGCCGTCAGGTGCAGGTCCTGAGACAGCACAGAAGGACCCCGCAGGAAGGCGTTCCGATGGATGAGGCCATACCGCACGTATTCAGCGTTGCGAAGCGCGGGCACCATGCCGAGCACCCTCTGCTGTTCGGTGGTGGCCAGAGAAGTCTGAAAACCCACCAGACCAAGGACTGTTCCCGCTCGGTTCTCCTTGCGCAGCTGGATGACTGCAAAGCAGTTCTCGGGTCTCTCGCGGAGTCCGACTGGACGCATCGGGCCGAACCTGAGAACGTCGTCGCCTCTGCGGGCCATTTCCTCAACTGGCAGACACCCTTCGAAGTACTTCTGTTCATCAAGAGTCTCAGGAAGGTGCCGTCGGGCGGACTGAAGCTCATGGACAAATGCGTAGTACTCCTCTTTCGTAAGTGGGCAGTTCACGTAATCTGCAGCGTCCCCCCCGCGGGAGCTGAGGAACGAAGTATCGGCATCGACCGAATGAGCCCAGACGGATGGGGCAACGGCATCATAGAAGAACAGGTTCTCTCGTCCCAGGCGCTCCCGGAGCTCCGCAAGAAGATCCAGACTGGTCAGAGGTCCCGTGGCAAGGATGGTTGGCATCGAGGAGTCGAGTCGCGTGTATTCTTCTCTCCGAATCGAAATGAGCGAACTGCTCTGGATGCTCTCGGTAACGAGCGCACTGAACTGATTCTTGTCCACGGCAAAGGCTTTGCCTGCCGGAAGGCGGCTTGCGTCGGCACACCGGACGATGGTCGAACCAAGGAGCCGCAGCTCAGCCTTGAGAAGCCCCCGCGCGTCCCGCAAGGCGTCGGATCCAAGAGAGTTGCTGCAGACAAGTTCTCCGAACCGATCAGTCTCATGGATGTCGGTCTGGTGCAAGGGCCGCATCTCCCACAGTTCGACCGAAAGGCCCAGGCGGGCCAGAGTCAGCGCGGCCTCACTACCCGCAAGGCCGCCCCCTACAACGCGGATATCCTGGCTCATGCTAGACCGACTGGGCGATGGCGAAACTGTCCGGCCCGCGACGCACCAGGAGTCCCTGGAGCTCAAGGCTGGTAAGAACACTGAGAACCTGAGGAGCAGCGCAGGCAAGGTGTTCGCACAGAAGATCGACTGACGCACAGCCTGACCGTATGCACGCGACGACTTCCTGCTCCTGCTGGGACAGAGTCGCAGAAGAGCGTTCGTCACCCGGGGCGACGCCTTTGAACGCAGGGAGCTCATCGAACACATCGGCGACAGACTGCACGAGTTTGGCTCCAGACTGGATCAGTGTGTTCGTGCCCACATGCTGAGGTGCGTAGATGGAGCCTGGAATCGCAAACACCTCGCGATTCTGTTCCAAGGCGAAGTTGGCTGTGAGCAGGGACCCGCTCTCCCTGGCAGCTTCTACAACGAGGACTCCGAGGGAGAGACCGGAAATGACGCGATTGCGCTGCGGAAACGTGTAGACCGTCGGCTGGGTATGAAGATGGAATTCAGAGATGACGGCGCCTCCGCTTTCTGCTATGGCGCGTGCGATTGGAGCATGGATCGTCGGGTATATCTCATCGATGCTGGACCCCAGGACCGCTATCGTTCGCCCGTGTCCATCCAGGCATCCAACGTGGGCCGCCTTGTCGATTCCATAGGCGAGGCCACTGACAACCACAAGACCTGCTGCTGACAGTTGTCCCGCGAAGTCGGAGGCTATCTTGACACCTTCGGGCGACGGTTTGCGACTTCCCACGATGGCAATGCAGTCCTCGAGGATCGCGGCTGCGTCACCCAGAATCTGGAGGAAGAGCGGAGGGCGATAACACTCGAGCAGGCGACCGGGATAGCCCTGCGGGCCATCGAACATCGTTACAAGAGAAGCTCCGATGCTGCTCAGCTCTGAGAGCTCTCTGTCTGCTTTCTCCAGGGCCCTGTCCCGTTCGGTTGGCGCCAGCTGCTTTCCCCGCGCCGCAGGCAATCCGGAAAGCAATTGGTCGAGCCTCTCTTGCGACATAGTCTCCAACTCGTCGGGCGTCCCGAGCAGGGCCGCAAGGTCCCACTTGCAGACGCCAAGAGGCAGGAGATCGAGAGCAAGAGCTGCTCGACCAAATGGCGAAATCATGAAAGGGTCAGGCAGTCAGCTGTTTCTTCGCCTCGGCGACGAGGGTTACAAATGTTTCCTTGTCGTGGACGGCCATATCGGCAAGGACCTTACGGTCAAGCTTCACGCCGGCCTTCTTCAGACTTCCCACAAACTGAGAATAGCTGATTCCGTTGGAACGGCACAGCGCGTTGATGCGCACGATCCAGAGCGCTCTATACTCGCGCTTCTTTTCCTTGCGGTTGAAGTACGCATGACGCTCAGCTTGATGAACAGCTTCATTTGCGGCTCTATATCGGATAGAACGTGCGCCGACATAGCCCTTGCTGAGCTTCAGTATCTTCTTGTGCCTTCTGCGGATCGAGCTTCCACCTTTAACTCTCGACATCGTGAGCCTCCATTAACCCTTGAGATACGGCACAAGTCTCTTCATGTTGCGAGCATCTGCGCCCTGAAGAACATGCTTCTTCAGCATCAGTTTCTTCTTGCCCATGGACTTCTTGCCAAGCTTGTGGCCATGGTTGGCGCCATACGCCTGTATCTTGCCGGTACCGGTTATCTTGAACCTCTTGGCGGCTCCCCTGCATGTCCTGATCTTGGTCACTTTGTTTTTGATAGCCATGTCCTACTCCTTTCCGGGTCCTTTCATCTTGGCGAGCACTTCCTTGGATGGTTCCATCATCATTGACATATTACGACCCTGCATCTTGGGTTCCTGAGTGACCGTGCCGTACTCGGCAAGGTCCGTGGCAACCCTTTTGAGAAGGGCACGCCCCTGATCCGGGAAAGCCATCTCGCGACCGCGGAACATGATCGTCACGCGTACGCGATTTCCATCGGACAGGAACTCTTTCAGGTGCTGGTTCTTCACGGTCAGATCGCCAACGTCGATGCGCAGTCGGTACTTCATTTCCTTCATCTCGACTGTGACCTGTTTCTTCTTGGCTTCCTTCTGCCGCTTCATCTGCTCGTACTGGTACTTTCCCAGGTCCATGATCTTGCAAACGGGTGGAGTGGCGTTGGGCGCCACGACGATCAGGTCGAGCCCCTTCGAGTACGCAAGTTCAAGAGCCGCTTCGGATGTCAGCAAGCCTAGCTGGCCGTTATTCTCGTCAATGACGCGGACTTCTTTCCAGCGTACCCTCTCGTTGTAAATCAGATCTGAATCCCTATTGATTCCACACCTCCAAAAAGAAAAATGGCGGCCGCTGTAAAACGGCCGCCATATGATCAGCAGAAACTACTGGCGAACTCAAGGACCTCTTTGCTTCAAGCTGGAGGTAGAAGCCTTATGGGCTTCGTTTTACAGTGGCTCGACTCTCTTGAGCCTTCATGAGTATAGCAACGTTTTCCTGCAAAGCAACTAGGCGTAAATGACCTTGCTCTTGATCTCCTCGAGCACGCGCTCGATGAACTGGTCGACAGCCACCACACCCTGGTCGCCTTCATGGCGCATGCGCACGGCCACCGAGTCCACTGCCGCTTCCTTCGCGCCTATGACGGCAATGTACGGGATCTTCTGCATCTCGGCATCGCGGATCTTTGCCTGCATTTTCTCTCTGCGGATATCCACTCTGGCGCGAATACCGTGCTCCAGCAGCCTGGCACAGATTGCCTTGGCATACTCCTCCTGCACGTCGGTGATGGGGACCACCTCGACCTGAATGGGGGCAAGCCAGAGAGGGAATGCACCAGCATACTGCTCAATGAGCGTACCGAAGAACCGTTCCATGGAACCCAGGACAACGCGGTGCAGCATGATCGGGCGGTGTTCCTTGCCGTCTTCGCCGATGTACGTGACGTCGAAGCGCTCAGGGAGGTTGAAATCGACCTGGACCGTCGGGCCCTGCCACTCGCGGCCTATGGCATCCACAAGCTTCACATCGATCTTTGGACCGTAGAAGACGCCCTCGCCTGGATCGACCTTGTAGTCGAGATGCATTTCCTCAAGAGCTACCTTCAGAGCCTCGGTCGCCATCTCCCAGCCTTCATCCGTTCCTACGGAGTGTTCCGGGCGCGTGCTGAGGTAGATGTTGTACTTCGTGAACCCGAACGTTTCGATCATGTGACGCGTGAAGTCAAGTACTCCTTTGACTTCATCATTGAGCTGGTCCGGACGGACAAAGAGGTGAGCGTCGTCCTGAGTGAACCCGCGCACGCGCAGAAGGCCATGAAGAACCCCCGACTTCTCGTAGCGATAGACAGTGCCCAGTTCAGCCCACCGGAGCGGAAGATCGCGATAGCTGCGGACCTGTGACTTATAGATGAGGATGTGAAACGGGCAGTTCATCGGCTTGAGCATGTACTGATCCTCATCGACCTGGATCGGTGAGTACATGTTCTGCTGATAGAAGCCCCAGTGACCGGAGGTCTTCCACAGCTCGAGGTTCGCTATGTGGGGCGTGTAGACGAATTCATATCCACGCCTGATGTGCTCGGCGCGCCAGAAATCCTCGATCTCCTTGCGGACAATGGCTCCCTTGGGATGCCAGAAGACCAATCCGGCTCCCGCCTGCTCCTGGATACTGAACAGATCCAGCTGCTGGCCCAGCTTGCGATGATCCCGCTTGGCAGCCTCTTCCCGCGCAGCAACATAGCCGACTAGCTCCTCTTTGGAGGGAAAAGCAGTACCGTAGATACGCTGAAGCATTTTGTTCTTCTCATCCCCGCGCCAGTACGCACCTGCAATCGACAGAAGCTTGAAATGCTTGAGATAGCTGGTGGAAGGAATGTGCGGCCCACGGCATAGATCGGTGAAAGATCCCTGTGTATACAGCGAGACCGTCGTGGCTGGAATCTCTGACAGGATCTCGACTTTGTACTGGTCACCCCGTTCCCGGAAGAATTCAATGGCCTCGGCGATGGGTTTGTCCTGCCGGGTGAAATGCTCGCTGCGCTCAGTGATCTCGCGCATCCTCTGTTCGATGACAGCAAGATCTTCCGGCGACAGCGTCTTTGACATGTCGATATCGTAGTAGAACCCATTGTCGATAGACGGCCCGATGGCAAGCTTGGCGTCCGGGTATAGTTCCTTGATCGCCTCGGCCATGATGTGTGACGTGCTATGCCGAAGGATCTCCAGCCCCTCACTGGTTGTGGTGCTCACGAGCTCCACAGCATCAGCCGAAGATGGAATCGTGGTCAGGTCCACGAGCTGACCAGCAACCCTGGCAGCCACGATCGATCGCTTCTGCTGGGGGAACTGCTTCTGAACAGCCATCAGGATGGACTCGCCATCAGTGAAGGAGTATTGAGACGATACGTCGTCGAAGACTATTCTGATATCCATGTCCGCTCCCTGGAAACGCAGATGGTGGGCGATAGAGGAATCGGACCTCTGACCTCCTCGGTGTCAACGAGGCGTTCTACCTCTGAACTAACCGCCCACAAAACCGGACTTGCTGTAGTATACACAGAACGCGCTCGGCTGCAAGACCTTTGGCCCGGGTCCGCCGGCGCACAACGATCCACGTGGCCTGCACCCTTGTCGGAACTGCTTCCGTGAAGCCCAAAGGAACCAGCTTGTTGCTGTGACATATGAGTATACTGTTGCTTGCATGCAAACGTCAAGTAGGGAGGAACAGGGATGACATTCACAGGGCAGAAGCACATTCGACAGGTCTTGGTTACTCTCGAGAAGACCTATCCCGTCAGAGGCACCGCTCTGGAGTTCAAGGACCCTTGGCAACTACTTACTGCAACGATTCTCAGTGCCCAGTGCACGGACGTCATGGTCAACAAGGTTACTCCGCGACTGTTTGCGGCGTACCCCGATCCATGTGCTCTTGGTCACGCCGACATTCTCGCTGTCGAGGCGATCGTCAAGCCAACCGGCTTCTTCCACAACAAGGCAAAGGCAATCATTGCCGAATCACTGGAACTCTGTGAGAAGTGGGGAGGAACAGTGACAGCCGAGATGGATTTCCTTACGGGACTCCCCGGGGTAGGACGCAAGACTGCCAACGTTGTCCTGGCACATGCATTCGGCAAGCAGGCTGTTGTTGTCGACACGCACGTGAAGCGCCTGGCATATCGCATCGGACTGAGTGAGGAACTCGCGCCGGAGAAAGTGGAACAGGACATCATGGCTGCCGTCGCTGAGAGCCACTGGAACTCTCTCTGTGACGCACTCATCGCTCATGGACGGTCCACCTGCAATGCTCGCAAGCCAGATTGCCAAGCCTGCGTCATCACTCAGCTCTGTCCGAAGAATGGGGTGTCCGAAGCGAAGGATCTGCGCTGACGCGAGTCCTCGGCGGCCGCGTGCCATGATCCCGCTCATAACGGAACAGATACTCGCCGAACAGGCCACAGTGAGGTCCGACAATGCCCACCGGGTCTTCGCGCACCTTGCGGATCTCGGCCGACGTCATTCCAAGCACGCGCCGGAGACCCCTGTCGACCCACACATCGATGGGAAATGCCTCGTTTCCTCCATAGGCAAACAAGTCGATGCAAGCGGCCACCTTTGGGCCGATGCCCCCAAATCCCCGGAAGTAGTCTTGCCGTTCTTTTGAGTTGGTCGTTCGCAGACCCTGCAGGGTCGCCTCGTCGGGGAGTCCCGCAAGCAGGCCAAGGAGCCAGGATGAGCGGTAGCCCAGTCTCAGGCTCTTGACGGTCGACGAAGTAAGCGTACGCAACTCGCCGATGGACGGGAAGAGATACAGGTCACTGCCGGCCACTGCGCGCCGATTCGACGGAAAGAGTCTCGCAATGGCATTGAGACGCCTCCCTGTCAGGCTGACTGTCGACTGAACAGACAGCAGGTAGCCGACGATCGTCTCAAGGATGGGCTGTCTCAGGAGATGAGTGCCTCGCGAATACAGGAAAACGTCGCGAAGAAGGACCTCGCACAACGGAAAGTGTCGGCACAGGAAGTCCAGCGACTCGTCTGCAGGTTCAGTGACATCACGTTCCAGATCCAGGAAGTCGACGACTCGTTCGACGCTTCCACAGTCAGCCGCGAAGCTGATGCCCAGTGCCGCGTTCCCGTACTCGACACGCATCGCCAGATCTCCGCAGGCGCCTTCAAAAGTGTCAGCGACCCGGCGAAACCGGAACGCCTGTCCACAACTTAGCGTCGCATCGAGGGCATAGGGACCCCGGGGGCGTACGGTCACGTGTGTCATGCCTGGAACAGCCACGTCCGGCGGCATGCGGAAGGCCACGGTCCCGACACCTTCTCCGGTGGGGATCCGTGGCCTGGCTGTACCGGAGTTGCCCGTGGTCAGGGCCGCTCCCAGTTTCCGAAGGGGTGCCGGAATACGCCTCGCTCAGTGACGATGCCCGAAAGCAGTTCATTCGGCGTTACATCGAAGGATGGATTGAAGGCGTGTGTGCCTTCTGCGGCAACGCGCCGGCCCGCGCAGGACAGGACCTCGTCTTCGTCGCGCTCTTCAACCTGGATCTCTGTTCCTGAGACAATCGAGAGATCGAAGGAACTCGATGGCGCCGCACTGTAGAACGGCAGTCCGTGGTACTTCGCCAGGACAGCCAGCTGGTATGTCCCGATCTTGTTGGCAAAGTCGCCGTTCGAGGCAATGCGGTCCGCGCCCACGATAACCTTGGTCACTTTCCCATGCGACATCATGAAGCCTGCCATCCCGTCGGTGATGAGGTGAAAGGGGATACCCGCCTTCACTAGTTCCAGGGCAGTCAGGCGCGCGCCCTGAAGGTACGGGCGCGTTTCGAGGGCAATGACCTGGATCTTCTTGCCCTGCTTGAATGCTTCGTTGATGGAACCGAATGCCGTTCCGTATCGATATGTTGCAAGCGCCCCGGTATTGCAGATGGTCATAATGGTGTCTCCATCTTGAAACAGCTCGGCCCCGTACTTCGACAACGCGAGATTCTGATCCTCGTCATCTTTGGCAAGCTTCTCCGCGAATGCAAGGAGTTCGCCGGCCACGGCCCGTGGGTCTTTGCCGAGACTTGGTGCGCCATCGCTGAGGGATCGATCGACAGCCCAGGCAAGGTTCACTGCCGTCGGTCGAGCGCTCTTGAGATAGGCGCCCGCGCCGCGTAAGAACTGTTCGGGCTGAGGTGCCGCCAGAGCTTCCTTCCCGGCCAGGGCCATACCATAGGCGGCAGCGACACCAATTGCCGGGGCCCCGCGAGTGTTCATGTTCTTGATGACGGAGTAGACATCTTTGTACGACACACACTCGATCCATTCGATCTCAGAGGGAAGCCTGAGCTGGTCGAGTACACGCAAACTGGAGCCTGTCCAGAACAGGCTCCGGAGTTCTTCACTCATTCGTCGAATCGTCGAATCAGGCCGTTGCCTTGAGCTTCTTCAAACACTTGCCACATACACGGATCCGCTGGACTCTGCCGTTCATCTCTACCTGCACTGTGTGAAGATTCGGCAGGAAACGACGAGAAGCACGCTGGACCGAATGGCTGACCGTGTTGCCTACCATTGGACCCTTGCCACAAATAGTACATACTCTGCTCATTTCGATGGACCTCCATGGAAAAGTAGAACAAGTCTACGTCAAAGGCCGACGAATTCAAGTTTGGTGGTATAATCGAATACCACATTTTGCCTGGAGAGTGGACATGAGTGATACAAGAGGTAAAGTCGTTCTCAGCAGGAATGCAATGGAGGAAATCCTCCGGCTGGCTACCCTGAATGTCTATGGTGTAACGGGATTGGCCCCCGTCACATTTGCAGAACGCTTCACCCGCGCTCTTGCAATTCCATCGACACCGAAGGGCGTCGATGCCCAGATCCGAAAAGATGGCAGCATCGAAGCGACTATTCACGTTCGGCTCCAGTATGGTCTTCGCGTTTCGGAAGTCGCCCGTACCATCACTTCTCAGGTTCGCTACGTCTTCTGCAGCATGACTGGCCTGTCGGAGGACAGGGTCGAGCTGAACGTCGTGGTATGGTCCATCCGCGTCGAACACGAAAACGAATAGCTGATCTCACGGAGGATATCTTGAAAGAAATCGGTTACAGCGAGCTTGAGGCGTTGTTTACGGCTGCTCTCGCCAGCCTCGAATCGCGCAAAGCCTTCATCAACAGCCTCAACGTCTTCCCCGTGCCGGACGGAGATACGGGGACCAATATGTCGCTTACCCTCCGCACTGCCCTGGAGGAAGTCCAGAAGAACCACCCCAAGTCCATGAAGGAGTTCGTATCGGCGTTGTCGGCGGGATCCCTCATCGGCGCGCGCGGCAACTCAGGTGTGATCCTTTCCCAGATCGTCCGCGGCATGGCGACGGCAGCTGACAGTAAGCCGGTGTTGACGACAGCGGACTTCACACAGATGCTCACCAGGGCAACAGAAGTTGCATACAAGGCGGTGGTCACCCCGGTCGAAGGGACCATCCTGACCGTCGTCCGACGCATGGCTGAGCAGGCCGTCACACTGCACCAGGAGGATTACACTGAGTACTTGACCGAGGTCATCAAGACGGGCAGACAAGCGGTCAAGGAGACAACCGCACAACTCCCTGCGCTTGCAGAGGCGCATGTTGTGGACGCGGGAGCAGAGGGCCTCGTAACACTCCTGGAGGGCATGCTGATGAGCCTCCGTGGTGAATCGGTCATGCCGGGGACCCTGACGCTTGAGAACGAGTCCGAGGAACATGCGGGCGCACAGGACCTGACCTATCGTTATGATACAGTGATCCTGGTGTCTTCTGATACATTGCCGGAGACCGAAGTCCGCGCGAGACTGACGGAGCGAGGCGACAGTCTTGTCATGGCGTCCGCGGGGGGTCTGACCAAGATCCATGTGCACACCAACGAGCCCTACGACGCGATCAAGTACCTCATGCAGTTTGCTCCGATACGCGAAGGACGAATCGAGGACATGCAATACCAGGCGAACGAGTACGCTGCCGGCCCGGAAGGCGTCGAGAAGTCGTCCTCCAGGGAGACGGCCCCGACTGAGGGCTGCAGCGATGACAGTGTGCAGTGCGCATATGTCGTTGTCTCTCCGGGCCCCGGATTTGACGAGATCTTCCGCAAGCTTGGAGCGCAGATCATCGTCGGCGGCGGTGACACCATGAATCCAGCAGCCGAAGCGTTCATCGATCCCATCAGTGCCTGCAATGCCAAGTCCTTCATTGTCTTCCCAAACAACAAGAACATCATCATGGCGGCAAAACAGGCTGCCGGCCTCATCGAGAAGGATGTGCAGGTGTTGAACTCCCGCCACCCGGTGCAGGCAATTGCTGCACTGGTTCAGCTGGCTTCCTGCGGTCCCGATGATGACCAGGTGACACTCGCGAACCAGGCCATCGATGCTACAGACTTCTTTGCGGTCACGCGCGCAACCAAGGACGCCACTGTCTCCGGCATGCTCGTTCACGAGGGCGACTGCATGTTGCTTGTGAATGACAAGCTTGTCGGGCTGGGGCATTCAGTGGAGGAGGCACTTGCGCATCTGGGCGAGACTCCCATTGCGTGGGTCGACAAGTCGCTGATATCGGTCTATCGCGGTGTCGACTATGCCGAGGGACCATTTGACACGCTCGTCGAGAGTCTGACGCAGCAGTTTACTGAGCTCGAGATCCAACCCTACTACGGCGGGCAGGCGTTCTACGATGTCGTTGGGTCCGTCGAATGATCGACACCGCTCAACTGAAGCAACGGATCACGATCGCGGCCGATAGCCTGAAGAGACGCATCGGAGAGCGATTCGAGTTCACTGTTGTCCTGGGATCCGGCCTCTCGAGCTTCGCGAGCCGGATGGAAGGGCGGACGACCGTTCCCTACGCTGAGATCCCAGGGTTCCCTGTATCGACCGTCAAGGGGCATGCCGGCGAGGTCGTAGCAGGAAACATCGGTGGGCACAGAGTCCTATGTTTTGCCGGCCGTTCTCATTACTACGAGGGCTACGACGCCGCTACCGTGACTATCCCAGTGCGGATGGCACAAGCCCTGGGCGTTCACGCCGCTCTGTTCACGAATGCTGCGGGAGGCATCGCAGACCGCCTGCGACTGGGCGATCTCATGATCATTGAAGATCATCTCAACCTGCTCACCGCAGACAGCCCCCTTCGAGGCCTGGCGGATGAGGTCTTTGGCTCCAAGTTCGTGAACATGTACACTGCATATGATCCCATGATGACTCGTGCACTTGAGTCGGTGGGCGAGCGTCTCTCCCTGCCGGTTGCCTCTGGCGTCTATGCAGCGCTGTCGGGCCCCCAGTTCGAGACCCGTGCGGAGATCCGGATGCTGCGAGTGCTGGGTGCCGATGCAGTCGGCATGTCCACGATTCCCGAGGTGATCGTGGCGAACCAGGCGGGCATGCGTGTCGGCGCCGTCTCGGTCATTACGGACCTTGCGACCGACACGGTCACCGAACTCAGCCATGAGCAGGTTCTGGCCACTGCAAGGAATGCCGATGAGCATCTGGCTGAACTGTTGAGTGGCGTTATCGAAGGATGGACTGGTTGACCAGGAATTTCGCTGAACTCATAGAACAGAAGAAGTCCGGCGGCGAGCTCTCAGATGAGGAGATCTCGTTGTGGATCGATGGACTTGTAACCGCTTCCATTCCTGACTACCAGACTTCGGCAATGCTCATGGCCATCTGCTTCAAGGGGATGACGCCCCACGAGACTGCCTGGCTGACGCATTGCATCAGTACGAGTGGAGACGTCATCGATCTCTCTTCGCTGAAGGGTGTGAAATGCGACAAGCACTCATCGGGCGGCGTCGCCGATACCGTGTCCATCCCCCTCATCGCCATCGCCGCAAGCTGCGGTGCCGTGATGCCGAAGATGTCGGGAAGGGGCCTTGGCCACTCGGGTGGGACAATTGACAAACTTGAGTCGATTCCGGGGTTTGATGTGAACCTGACGCCGCTCGCCTTCGCACAGGTCGTCAATCGTTTCGGCGCAGCCATCATGGCTCAGACCGGCGATGTCGCGGTAGCCGACAAGAAGCTGTACGCCCTTCGCGATGTGACGGCCACTGTAGATTCAGTGCCGCTTATCGCGTCCAGCATCATGGGGAAGAAGCTGGCCTCGGGAGCCGACGTAATCGTCCTTGACGTGAAATGGGGCTCCGGTGCTTTCATGAAAGGCAAGTCAGAAGCCATCGAACTGGCGAAGACGATGGTCGGCATAGGAGAGGACAACGGCAAGACCACCGTCGCCTACGTGACGGATATGAACGAGCCACTCGGGACTGCAGTGGGCAACGCCCTGGAGATTGTCGAGTCTGTCCAGGTCCTCAAGGGCTGTGGCCCGCCCAAACTTGTCGAGGTCATCCTGACACTCTGCGACGAGATCCTCGTGCAAAGTGGAGTCGTTCAGAGGCGTGCGGATGCCAGAGCAATGGCAATGAATGCTATCGCCAGTGGAGATGCACTGCGACGCTTCGCAGACATCGTCAGTGCCCAGGGGGGCGATCCTGCGTTCATCGACCGGCCCGAAGTTCTTCCTCAGGCCGCCGTGCAACGGCCGGTTGTCGCTCCGCGAACCGGGTTCGTCACGAGCATCGATGCCAGGGGTATCGGGCTAGCCGCCATGCGCCTTGGCGCAGGACGCCGGACAAAGGAAGACGTCATTGATCTGGCAGTCGGCCTGGTGCTGGACATAAAGACGGGTGACGTGGTGAGTACCGGATGTCGGATCGCGACCGTCTACGCGCGCACAGAAAGCGATGCGCGTGCCTGCGAGCAGGAGATCCTGCAGGCAATCGTCGTCGGAGAAGCGTCGGTCCCTCGGTGGCAGACTGTCGTCGCGAAAGTCAGCCGCCCGGACGGCGTGGTGACGTACGAGCACTCGTGAAGACGGTCATTCTTGGCCATGCAGGCGCTGATTTTGATTGTGTAGCCTCCATGGCTGGCTTGTCCCGGCTGTACGCCGGGGCAGTCCCCGTGTTGCCCGGGTCCCTCGAGCCGAACGTGGAGGAATTCCTTCGGCTCTACGAGGGACGTTTTCGCTTTGTACATGTGCCTGCGCCGGTCTTGCTCAGAGAAGGCATCGGAACGGTTATCCTGGCGGACACGATTGTCGCCACCCGTCTCGGCGAGTACAAGGAGGCCCTCTCACTGCCAGGGATCAGGCTGATTGCGTATGATCATCATGAGCCAAATTCGGCGAGTATGGCGCACATCGACGAGGGCCATATCCGGAAGTGCGGAGCGACGTCGTCTCTTGTGACAGCAGCCCTCCGAGAACAGCTGGTTCCTGTGAACCCGGACGAGGCCACGCTTCTCGCGCTCGGCATCTACGAGGACACCGGATCGCTGCTGTTTCCAGAGACGACAGCGTTCGACGTCGAACAGGCAGCCTATCTGCTCAAAGCCGGGGCGAGTCTCTCCATGGTCGCGCGTTATGTTACGACATACCTGGTCCCCGAACAGCAGACAGCGCTGGAGAATGCGTTGACCAGTGCACAGATCAGGACAGTTGCCGGAGCACAGATAGCATTCGCCATCGTCCACGCGGAGCGGAACGTCGGCAACCTCTCGGTCATTGTCCATCGGCTGGCTCAGATCATCAAGGCAGAAGCGCTATTCCTCATCTAC
The DNA here is from genome assembly GCA_964426505.1 of uncultured Caldisericota bacterium. GTDB lineage: Bacteria > Caldisericota > Caldisericia > Cryosericales > Cryosericaceae > Cryosericum. The sequence goes on along the minus strand of CAYRQW010000015.1, from coordinate 2,170 downwards.
CAGACACCCCAGGCACTCTATGTCCTCGGGCGCAGTGATCGCCTGCTCAACGTTGCAGAACTCCTTGCTCCGATCGGAGGGGCAGGCCGGATCCATGCGGCGGCCACCATCCTTCGCGACGGCACATCTGCTGAGGCTGCACAGGACCATATTGTCCACGCGATAGAGACAAGGAGCAGTCAGCAGCGTCAGGTCGTGCGCGAAATCATGACGCCATCTCCGGCGACAGTCTCTCAGGACCGCTTCGCTGAAGAAGCTCTCCAGACGATGATCAATCTTGGATTCTCGGTCCTGCCGGTGGAACGCGATGGCCTCATTGTCGGCACCGTGGCGAAGAAGACCCTCGAGAAGTCATCCTTGTCCCGGCTCCAGCAGAAACCAGTACATTACTTCCTGAATACCCGCATTCCGGCGGTCGGCCTGACCGCGACGGTCGAGGAACTCATCCAGGCATTTGGCACGTACAACACAGGACTGCTGCTGATCATGGATCAGGAACGCCTCCTGGGTGTCGTGTCCAGGTCCGACGTCCTGAGGTACCTCAACAGTACGGAGCATCCGCAAAGAGTCATGGGCATGCAGACTGTTAGAACAGTATCCCGATCCGACCTTGATCGTCTTGGTGGACGCGGAACGTCGGCGGCGTTGGCCAGAATCGGCATGATCGGCGAGGTCAGTGACAACCGGGCCTACCTGGTTGGTGGATCGGTACGTGACATCCTCATCGGCAGACCACCCAATGACTTCGATATCGTTACGGAGAAAGATGTCTCGGGCGTCGCGGCAGCCGTTGCGAAGGCTTTCGGTACCAGTGTGATCTCCTACGGACGCTTCATGACGCACAAGATTCGAATTCGACAGCGCGAGTACGATTTTGCCGCTGCCCGCCTCGAGTACTACGACTTTCCGGGCTCACTGCCCACAGTCGCTCCTGCATCTCTGATGAAGGACCTTCTGAGGCGGGACTTCACTGTGAATGCTCTCGCCATGTCACTGTCCGGGAGCGATTTCGGCTCGGTGGTCGACGCCACCGGCGGGTTGGCTGACCTGGAGACCCGAACGATCCGGATGACATATGCCGACAGTTTCATAGAAGACCCTGCCAGGATATTGCGTGCCGTGTCTGCTCAGACGCGCCTGGGCTTCCTTCTCGAAGATGGCACCATTCAGAAGGCGAGGGAGGCCCTTGAGCTCGGACTCCTGAACGTCCGTCGTAACCGACGTGCACAGGACGAGTTGAAGGAACTGCTCTCTGGGGGCATGCGTGTTGCCTGCATCAAGTCGCTTTGCTCACTTGGATGCGGACTCATGGGCCTTCGTCTTGTCACGCCCAGGGCCGCGAGACTGCAGCTCTTTGGCTCTCTTTATGGTGCCGGCCATGCGGGCATGAGAGTCCCTGTGGCGTCTCGATGGATCGCGCCGCTTCTCATTTGGCTGGACGACATTGCTTCCAGCGAGCTGCAGGAAGTCCTCAAGGACTTCGGGCTGAGCGATCGGGCGGCGATGGCCTGCCGGTCGTGGCAGCGCAAGGAACGGGCCCTGCGCCGGCTCCTCGAGCAAGAGGCTTACACCGTGAGTGCCACGGCAGCCAGGCTCCAGGACGTCCCTTTACCTGTTCTCTCAATCCTGGAGGCGCACCTGTCCATGTCCAGCAACACCGGTCCTCGCGAACGCCTCACAAGAGTCCTGTCGCTTATGAGCCAGCCCCCGCTGATTTCCGGTGAGGATGTTGTGAAGCTAGGCATTCCAGAAGGGCGACGTGTCGGCTTGCTCCTCGACCAGGTGCGGCGCCTCCAGTTGGACGGGGCAATTACGTCCAGAAAGGAAGCGCTGACATACCTGCACTCGCAGAAAGATTGACGCACAGCCGTCTCTCTCTATAATGAGACGGCGCGCACCTCTTGATGACGTGTGCACAGCTCTCGGGCCCATAGCTCAACGGTAGAGCAGGTGGCTCATAACCACTTGGTTCTTGGTTCGAATCCAGGTGGGCCCACCACGTCAGCTAGGACGGGAGCCTGCGGTCCTCTGAACTGCAAGCAGAGTGCCACGCGGTCGGTTCCAAACCCCTCGTTCCCTGGGGTCACCCCTTCAGGGTAGACAAACGCCTGCAACTGCTGTCTAGTACTTAGGTTCGATTTCTTCCAGAGGGAACCCAAGTCCTCTAGGA
>CAYRQW010000014.1:4179-20765 GCA_964426505.1 uncultured Caldisericota bacterium | reverse complement strand
GATCACGACCATCAGTGATGCGCTGGACAAGCTGCATTCGACGGCATCTGCGCATCACCGGGTCATGATCGTGGAGGTTATGGGCCGACAGTCTGGCTGGCTGGCCCTGTATGGTGGCCTGGCTGGTGGAGCAGATTTCATCGCCATCCCTGAACAGCCGGTTCCCATCGAGACCCTGGCAACACACCTCAAGCAGCGGAAGGAAGAGGGAAAGGATTTCTCCATCGTTGTCGTTGCCGAGGGATACCCCATAGCCACGCACGAATCGACTATCGCGGGCAGACCCGTAGCTGGATATGGATTGGCAGAGGCACTGGCCAGCACGACGAACCTCTCTATGCGTGTGACAGTGCTCGGCTATCTCCAGCGGGGCGGCTCACCCACTGTGTTTGACAGGCTGCTGGCTACCAGGCTCGGTCTGGCGGCAGTGAACGCGGTGCGGGAGGGCAAGTCGGGAATCCTTGTCGGTGAAATTGGCCAGCGGATCGCTTTCACGGACTTGAGAGAGGCGACAACACAACCGCATGTGATCCCGGCCGACATCGTTCTTCAAGCCAAGACCTTCTACTAGACCCGGATCGATCCACTCTGACGTTTCACGTCAAACGCCCCGGCCATCAGACCGGGGCGTTTGACGTCGAATTCGCGAGGCTGTTTACCTGCGCCAGTCACGGGGGTACAGGAAATCGGTGCCAACGGTTCGTTGGGACAGCTTGGCGATCGGAGGAGCGACACGCTTGAACTGAGAGGTCATGATCTTGCGCTCGATCTGCTGGACAAGTTCGAGGCTGAAACCCTCTGACACGATTTCGACGGGCGAGCACCGCTGGTCGACCATCAAGTACAGGATCTGGTCGAGTATCTCGTAACTGGCGCCGATTTCTCCCTCATCTGTCTGGCCTGCCCAGAGGTCAGCCGAGGGCGGTTTTGCGATGATCTCTTGTGGCAGTCCCAAGTGACGCGCGAGAGATCGAACCTGCGTCTTGTAGAGATCACCGATCGGCATCAGGGCACATGCCATGTCGCCATACCACGTCGAGTAGCCGACCAGCAGTTCGCTCTTGTTGCTGGTTCCAATAACGAGTGCGTTCTCTTTCTTTGACTGGTCGAAAATGACGGCCATGCGAAGACGGGCCAGCAGGTTGCCTGTTCGCAGCCGGTCCATGCCGGGCTGGACTGCAAGGTATGCATCAGCCATGGCGCTTATGTCCAGTTCGTGACAGGGAATGCCGCAGAATTCGAACATCGTGCGGGCATCGCGTCTGCTTTCCTCGGAACTGGTTCTGCAGGGAAGGAAAGTCGCATGAACATGACCGGCGCCGAGCGAATCCACGGCGAGTTTCAGCACCAGCGCTGAGTCCAGGCCACCAGACAGGGCGATGCATGCGTTTGTGAACCCGCTTGTGTACAGTTCTTCCTGAATGAACCGTTTGAGATAGTCGCAGACGAATGCGTTGTTGAGCGCAAGGGCGTCTATCGTCATGAGTCCCTCCCTGTGTCCAGAGCATGGCGCACAATGCTGGTGTCTTCTTCACGAAGAATAGGAAGCCGATAGCGATGTCGGGCAACGTGCGATGTGTCGATCGTTCCAAGGAGCTGTACAGCCTCAAACCGGGGGGCAGAGACAGTGATCCCCCCCACGGGATCGCTCAGAGCCGATCCTCCGTAGAATCCGAGTCCATCGTCGAATCCCACGCGATTCACGTAGACGACGAACATTCCAAGGAACGTGCTCGCCGACCCAAGGGCCAGGCTGACCGTATGCTCGATTGCGAGTTTCTCGCCACTGAAGCCGCGCGCCGGCATGGCACTCGGCGCAAGCAGAAGCTCTACTCCGAGAGATGCCATCGTCGAAACCTCGAGTGGATGAAACAGGTCACGACAAATGACGATGCCCGTTCGCCCGAACCGGGTGTCGAAGACTGAGAGTTGCTTGCCGCGACCAAGGAACTTGAGTTCCTCGAACATGCCGTGTGTGGGAAGATACATCTTGCGATGGACGTGACGAACTTCACCTCCATCCATGAAGAATGAGCTGTTGTATGGAATCCCGTCCGCTCCTTCTTCGACGAATCCTGCACAGATGGCGATGTGACGGGACAGCTCGCAGAGGACACGAAACTCGGGACAGCCGGCCGGGCGCATTACGTTGAGCGTCTGATCTTTGAGTGAGTACCCCGTGAGTGAGAGCTCAGGGAAGACAATCAGGGCCGCGCCGGCCTCACGTGCCTGTTCAGCCTGGGCGACGTGCAACTTCACGTTGTACTCCAGGTCACCGCATACAGGGTTTATCTGGGCAAGAGCGACGGCATAGGTCATCGGGCCTCCTTGACTGGGGAGATATTGTGGCGGACAAGGACAAGGACGGGAATGCCAAGTAGAAGCACCACGGCTGCTTCGCCGGCCAGGATCGTCAGGGCCACCGGCGTGTAGACACGCCATGAGAAATTCGTGAGGATGAAGCGCAGACCAGCGGTGAGGCTGTGCGTGAGAGGCAGATCCTGGGCTCCCGGCAGGGTGAGTGTCGATACATACGCTGGCACGAGGATCGCATTGAATACGATCGGCGGTATGGCAGCCAGCCAGATCCTGCCGGTTCCACGCAGACGTCTTGTAAGGACTGCAGCCAATGCTGTCACCCCGGTCCCCAGGATGACGTCAATGAGGCCGAAGGGCGAGAACAGATTGGCGACGAGACACCCGACGACTACCCCGATGATTGCCTCGTCAAGCAGAAAAGGCAGCAGGACCAGTGCTTCGCCCAGCCTGAACTGCACGGCTCCATAGCTTATGGCATTGAAGGGTGGAACCATTGTGAAGACAATGTACATCGCAGCAATGAGAGCGGCACGCGTGATCTGGGTAGTGCTGAGGCGGTTCATCCTGATGGCTTGCGCTCGCCCGGAGGGTTCGTCGCAGCCGTGTCGGCGATGTCGCTGTTTGCCTTCGAGCGTCTGGTCTGATCGAGCATCATGGCGCGGAATCTCTTCCGCAGAGCCATATCACCTGCAAAGGCTATAACTGTAGCCAGCGACAGACCGATGAAGAATGAGACGTATGCCAATGCCTCGGCTGACGTCCTTACAGTCGGGAAGAACAGAATGGTCAGTTCGACAGGGGTCTTGCGTAATGGGCCAATGACAAGTGCGAAGATGACGAACACGACAACAAGGAGAGCCAGACTGCTCAATACTCGCTTCACGTAACACCTCCAGACGACTTCATACTATAGTATAGGCATTCTTGACAACGGCAACTATCCGGCTAATATACCCCAAGGGGTATATGATGGAAAAAGCGAACATTCTACATAGCCTTCGGCGGGTCGAAGGGCAAATTCGCGGGATTCAGAAGATGGTCGACGAAGGTCGTCCCTGCGATGAAGTTCTAGCGCAGGTTGTGGCTGCCCATGCAGCTATAGGCCGCATCGGAACCGGTATTCTGCTTAATGAGGTCGGGTGCCGCTTGCCACAGGATCTCTCCCCCGAGAAGGAACTCGAGCGCCTGGAGAAACTCCTTCTCACGTATACTGGATTCAAGTAGGACGATGAGGCGGACACAGTTCTGAGCAGTCAACCTTTCAAGGAGGAATACATGGAAGACAATGAGATTGTTGCAACAACTGCGAATTTCCAGAGTGAAGTGCTCTCTTCTTCGCTGCCCGTCCTGGTCGACTTCTGGGCCACGTGGTGCGCTCCGTGCCGCATGATAGCCCCGGTCGTTTCCGAGATCGCAAATGACTACGCCGGCAAACTCAGGGTCGCCCGTCTGAATGTGGACGAGAATCAGGAGATCGCCGCTCGCTATGGGATAATGAGCATACCGACACTGGCGCTGTTCAAGGGTGGCGTCGTCGTGGACCAGGTCATCGGAGCGGTTCCAAAGAGGACCATTACGATGAAGGTTGACGCCCTGCTCCAGAAGAGCCAGTAGCCTTCTAGAATTCTCCGAAGCGGGTGGTCGCCTTCTTGGCGGATACCCGCTTCTGCTTGTCAGCCCACTGCTATCTGGTACAATGAAACAAGGTGAGACACATGTTCCTGACAGAACGGCAGAAGCGCATATTGCTGGCTATCGTCCGGAAGTATATGGACAATGGCGAGCCGGTCAGTTCGGGGTTCGTAACCAGCCAGCTGGGCAACGATCTCTCGTCTGCAACGATCCGCAATGAGATGGCGGAGCTTAGCAGCATGGGGTATCTGCAGCAACCCCACGTATCGGCCGGGCGCGTCCCGACTGTCCTCGCCTACCACATGTATATCTCGGCCTTTCTGGTCGAGGCGACTCGTCAACGCATGTTTACGGGACCGATGGATCTCCCGCTGCAGTACGAGAGCCTCCCTCGACTGTTCGACGGTGTGGCCACAGCCGTTTCCGACCGCACCAAGAAGGTGAGCTTCGTCCTGTCGCCCCCGATCAACTCTGTAACTCTTCGTCACGTCAGCCTCGTACCGTTCAGCGAAACAGTGCTCATGCTGGTCTTCATCACCGACCGTGAGAACGTCGAAGGCTACAAGCTGATCGCCCCGGGTGATACCACGGAACAGGAACTCGCAGATATCAATGTGATTTTTGCGAGAGAGCTACGTGGAAAGAGTCTCGAAGAGGGCATTCGCACCCTTCGCTTCGGCAATGTGCTTCCCCAGGATCTCGCTCTGCGGTACGGAGGTGTTCTGGACGCCATCTCTGAACTGATGGAAGGCGAGTTGCGCAAGGGAGAGAGCCAGATTTTTGTCCGGGGCATCGAACAGATGTTGAGTGAGCTGCCCGATGACCAGGTAGGGGCATTTTCGACCCTGAGCACATTTCTGAGCCGCGAGGAAGTCGTGAAGCCGTACCTGAACTCGTTGAGTGATCAGGGAGAAATCAGTCTGTTCATCGGTGAGGAGAACCAGCGCGAAGAGTTGAGGAGCTTCAGTCTCGTCTCTGTGAGCTACTCGCTCGATTCGAATCAGCGGGGCATTCTCGGTCTGGTCGGCCCTATCCGCATGAACTACATCCGGGCCATCACGGTCCTGGAGAGTTTCGCAGGATACCTCGGCAGGGTTTCGGGCAACAGCTGATCCATGCCGGCATTTGAGGTGGGTCGGTCGCTCAGGCTGGGCGAACGCGTCATGCTTGGTGGCACGCCTGTAGCACATCACATTTCTGACGTTCTCCGTGCTCGCCACGGTGAGCGGATCGTTCTGTTCCATGCCGGCATACTGTACGACACAATTGTCGAAGAGTCCTCGAGATCCGGCCTCATGGTTTCAGTGGAGAATGTTCGTCAGTCGTCCTTCTCTTCTCAGCCGGTCGTTCTGCTGCAGGCAGTAATCCGCCCCACGCTGCTGGACGACGTCATTCACATCTGTACTCCGCTGGGTGTAAGCCGTTTCATCCTCTATGACGCTGGACGCAGCCAGCCGTGGAATGTCGCTGCACGACTCGAACGCCTGGGACAGGTGGCCCTGTCATCCGCGGAACAGTCCGAAACGGGGGACGTCCCGATGGTCGAGCTGGCAACAGGGCTTCAGGGCGCTTTGTCGTCCGCTGGTCCAGTGGATAGCCTGATCATGATGTCTCCTCGGGCGGCCCTGACCATGCTGGGACGCACGCGTGACGGCTCGCTTGCCCTGGATGGGTCCGTTGCGGTTGTGGTCGGCCCCGAGGGCGGGTTTTTGGAGTCGGAGGAGACTCAGCTCATGGAGCGAGGCGCTCTGGCTGTTCGCCTCAGCGCCGGCATATTGAGGAGTGAGCTGGCTGGATTTGCAGCAATGCTCATGGTGCGGGAGCTGCAGGCAACATCATGAGAGTGTTTATCTACACGCTCGGTTGCAAGGTCAACGAGGTCGACTCTGAGTTGTATGCGCAGGAACTGCGCCTCCTGGGTGCCGAGACGACCGAGGCGCTTGCAGAAGCCGACGCCGTCATCGTGAACTCGTGCAGCGTCACGAACCGTGCGCAGGCTCAGAGCCTGCAGTTTGCGCGCCGTGCTCTGCGTGAGCGGCCGGGGATCGCCGTATATCTCACTGGATGCGGAGCGACACTGCTGAACCTGACGCACATGCAGGCTCCTGACGGTATCATCACAGTGGTCATGCGTGATCGCGCGGAAGTGGCCAGGCTCGTCGTCGGATCATCTGACGCAGCGCCGGTCACTGAGCGATGGGTCGACGGGTGCATCCGGAAGGCTGGCCTGCGCAACCGCGTTGATGTGCGCGTCCAGGAGGGCTGTGACAATATGTGCACCTACTGCGTGGTACCGTTCGTACGTGGTACGCGCCTGGAATCGAAACCGATCGACGTGGCACTGGATGAAGTTATGGGGCTTGCGGCGGCAGGTGTCAAGGAAGTCGTGCTGACCGGGACTGAGATCGGCAAGTATGGGGAATCGACGGAGAGACTCCCGTTTCTTCTGGACACAATGCTGGGAGCGATTGAGTCCGTCGGACTTCCGACGCGCGTGCGGATAAGCTCGCTGAATCCCGACGCGATTACCGACGCGCTGGTGCGCCAGTTCGTGAAGCATCCCGCGCTGTGTCCGCAGCTGCACCTTCCCCTGCAGAGTGGCAGCGACACGGTGTTGTGTCGCATGCGGCGGCCATATTCGTCGAAGGACGTGCTCGACAGTGTACAGCGCCTGCGGGTGGTCGACCCGTGGTTCACCCTGACGACGGACGTCATCGTCGGGTTTCCCGGTGAGACTGAGCAGGACCTGCAGGCAACGCTGGACGTGATCCGGCTGGCGGAATTCGCAAAGGTCCATGTCTTCCCCTACTCGCCGCGCCCCTTCACTCCCGCCGCGAGCGAGGGACGGCAGATCCCGGCGGGGGTCGCGAAGCAGAGGCTGCATAGCGTGCTGGACACCGCGGAGCGAACGGGAATGGCGTTTTCCCGCCGGTTCATCGGCCACGACGTTACCATCGTCTCGGAGAAGTCCTTGCCCGGTGAAGTCGAAGGGTACTCAGAGCACTACCTCTGGACACGGGGACGCACACAGGGAGACGCGGTGCTCCAGCGCGACAGCCTTGTCGTCGTTCACGTCGACAGCTGCCATTTCGAAGGAGGCCGGGTCGTACTGTCCGGGAACGTGGCTGCATGACAGACGCCGGCGGACAGGACTGTGTCTTCTGCCGTATCAGTCGACATGAAGCGCCAGCCGAATACTTGTACGAGGATGAGACGGTCTTCGTCATCAAGGACCGGTTCCCGAAAGCGCCGGTACACCTGCTTCTCATCCCGCGCAAGCACATTGCTCGCATCGATGCTCTCGGCACAGTGGACGACGGGCTGGTCGTTCATCTTTTTGAGATCGTTCGCTTCATCGCGGCCAGATATCGTCTTGAGACAGGGTACCGCGTCATCATCAACTCGGGAGCAGAAGGCGGACAGACGGTGCAGCACCTGCACGTCCACATCATTGCTGGCAGGTGCCTCGGGTTCAGAGAAGATGGTACACTCTAGAACGGTGCGAAGCGGTTTTCGGCCCAGATGCGCTCTTTGAGGAGGTCGTAGGCCTTCTCCAGAAGATGAAGGTGAAGTTTCTCCCACTCTTCCAGCTGTCTGTACATGGAGGCCTCATCCGGTTGGGTTGCCTTCCCGGCCGCGGCATGATAGAACTCCCATGAATTTCGTTCAAGCAGCATGCCCGTATGGATCGCGGAGGCTTCGTGCTGCGACAGGTCCTTTGAACTGCGCACGGCGTCAGCCAGGACCTCATCGTGAGTCGTTTCTTCCAGTGCTTCGAGTCCGCTGATGTCCAGCGTGCCGCCCATTTGCACACGGCTCAATTCCTCGTTGATGTACTGCCGGTGCCTGTCTTCCTGCTCAGTCAGATAGACGAAAACGTCCTGCACCGCTCCTTCAGGCAAGGTTCCTGTTACGTCGCGGTAGAATATCCATCCTTCGATTTCGAGCTGCAGTGCGTTCCTGAGAAGAGTAACCATTCCTTCCTGACTCATTTGCCACCTCCTGTGGTTGTGCCGAGCCTGTCGAGCAGAAGCCCGAGCAGCACGCGTGCACCGTTCTTGTCCAGCGGCTTGTTGTTGTTGCCGCACTTGGGCGAGTAGACGCAGCTTGGACATCCATCCTTGCAGGGGCACCCAGTCACTCGGTCCAGTGCGAGACGAACGACATCGCCGAAGCGCCCATATGCTGATTCGGTGAGACCGACACCTCCAACATGCCCGTCGTAGACGAAGATGCTTGGCTTCAGTGTGTCCCGGTGAAGAACCGTGGAGATGCCTCCAAGGTCACGCCGATCGCACAGCACGATGATCGGCATCAGGGCGATAAGCAGGTGCTCAGTGGCATGCAGGCTCCCTGCGATGTCATAGCCGCCTTCCTTGAGAGCATCGAGGGCGGCGTCGGGGATGGTGATCCAGAGTGCCATCGTGTCGTAGCTGATCTCGGGCGTGTCGATATACTCGCGCCCTACTTCTGTCTCGATGTGAAAGCTCTTCTTGATGAAGCCTACAGTCTGCTCGGATACCACGACTTTCCCGAACGACAGGCTCATGTCGCCAGCGTCATGGTGGTCGCGTTCGTCCTGGATGACCACATCACTGCGAATGATTGCATCCGTGTAGTAATTCTGGGTTGTGGGAGTGGCGTGGACGATCTGCTGTTCGTGATCGTTGTGTGTAACGAGATACGAGTCTCCCTGATGAAGGAACACCGCGCCGGGGTAGAACTCCTCGATGACCTTGTAGGCGTCGGCCTCCTCCAGGACCTGCCCATCGCCATCGTTCAGGATGTGGTAGCGCTTGTCGGACAGCGTTCGCAGGCTGACGAACCGATGAGGATAGGTCTCGGTCGACACGACAAGTGGGCCGCGGGCACGCAGCTTTCCATCAGCCTCCAGCTGTTCGACGAGCGGTATACACTGTGGGCCGAAGTACTCGGTGTCGATGGCTGGTCGCAGAGGAAGTTCGTAGGCAGCACAGCGAAGGTGAGCACTCAGGATATGCTCGTTGCCAGGATTGATCGTGGGCGTGCCGAACCGGCCCGACGACAGGAAACCCGGAGTCTGAACGACGTACTGATCAAGCGGGTTTGATGACGCCACGAAGACGGACAGCGAATGATCCCGTTCGCGCCCTGCCCTTCCCATCTGCTGAAAGAGGCTGGTCACGGAGCCAGGGTAGCCCGCCGTTATCGACACGTCGAGATGCCCGATGTCGATACCCAGCTCAAGTGCATTGGTTGCAATGACGCCGGTCAGTTCGCCCGAGGAGAGGCGATGCTCGATGCCCCTGCGGACAGCGGGGAGGTAGCCTGCACGGTATGTGGCGACACGGTCTCCAAGGCGCTGGCCCTTGCCTGTCCCGGCGTCTCTCACATACTTGTATAGCAGCTCAGTTTCCTGACGCGACTTGGTGAACACGATCGTCCGCACGTCTTGCTGAACGGCACACTGGAAGAGCCACAACGTTTCCTTCATGACGCTCTTTCGTATGTTGTTCTGCTTGTCGACGATTCTCGGGTTGAACAGCAGGAGAGTCTGCTGTCCCTTGGGAGCTCCCGACGAATCAATGCTTCGGACGATTTCTCCGGTAAGCTGAGACGCGAATCTGCCGGGGTCGTCAATGGTGGCAGACGTGACGAAGAACACGGGGTGTGCACCATAGAAGTTGGCCAGTCGCCGAAGGCGTCGCAGGAGCAGTGCCATGTGCGATCCAAGGACACCATGGTAGTAGTGGCCTTCGTCGACGACGATGAACGCCAGTCCACGCATGAATCGTGACCAGCTCTCATGGTATGGAAGAATGCTGTAGTGCAGGCTATCGGGGTTTGACAGGATGAGGCGCCCGAACTTGCGCAGCTGATGCCTCGCATCCGGGTCAGTGTCACCGTCATAGACGGCCGTGTTGATACGGCCCATGCATCGTTCCATTTCCCTGAGCTTGGCAAGCTGGTCTTCGATGAGTGCCTTTGTAGGGTAGAGGAAGAGCGCTGTGGCGCCGGGATGCTTCAGGAGATGATCCAGGACTGGAAGCTGGAAGGCAAGGCTCTTTCCGCTGGCTGTTGGGCTGACCGCCGTTACGTTGTAGCCGTCACTGGCCATGTCAAAACACGCGCGCTGGAAGGAGTAGACCTCGTGGATCCCCTTGTCTGCGAGGTCCGCCGACAAGTCGGGGTCGGCTGTTGGAGGCAGGGGGGCAAGCGTTGCTTCCCGTGGTTCGAAGTCCAGCCGGCCAACGATCTGTCCTTCATAGTCCTGTGAAGTCGTCAGTTCGCGCAGAAGGAATTGCAGTTCATGTTCGGTCATGGAACCAGTGTACCCGCAACGAACACAAGAGAAAGGCGTGCGCTCATCGCGCACGCCTTCTGATAGCTTCTATCAGGCGCGAAACGTCAGGCGTTGTCGTCGCTGATCTTCTTGAGTTCTTCCTGCTTTGCAGCCACCTGAGCCAGAAGCTCGTCGGCCGTAGCCTTGACCGCCATGAAGGCAGTTGTGATCTCCTCAAACGTCTTTCCCTGCTCAAGCATGGCGTATGCATTCACGCCGAATTCCTGCTTCGCGTCTTTGACCTTGCCCTCAAGGCCGGAGATGTCCATTTTCAGTTTCGTGCTTGCCGCCAAGTCTTTTGCCCCGTCGGCGACCTTTCCAGCAGCATTCTTGAGCTTGTCCATGAAACTTTCTGACATAGTTCCTCCTTGTAGACTCTCGTGCACGCCTGGCGCACGTTCGTAAGAACCACCCGCTTTGTCCAAGTGCATCAGAATACGACCAGAAGTGTCGGAGGACCGACAGTGTCGCGCCACGAGTGACCGCGCGGCAGCGGCTACATCTGTGTTCTGAGCTGGTTAGCCGCCTTGCGAATCTCAATACGCAGACGCCCGAGATTCACTTCCGCGTTCGTGAGAACCACAAGGAATGCGTCGGGCAGGTCGATCATGAAGGCCTTGCCCTTGTCGCTCTCGAGCGTAATCATGCCAATTGCTCCAATGGACATGATGCCAGATGTCGTCGAGGCGCTCTGAAACACGCTCGCCGCCATGCCGGCGACAGATTCTTCGTCCTGATCCAGACCACTGGCAATGACAAGGCCATCCTTGCTTACAATGACGCTTCCCGTTACGCCAATTTCCTTGTTCAGGTTCCGCAAGACTTCTTCCATGGTGCCTCCTCATGCCCTTCTCGTGTTGTTTCAACAAGCGCGTACAGAGAACACTGGACTTTCCGTCTCTACTGTCCATTGTAAAGGCGATGAAATGCAAGTCAATTGTATCAGAATCGGAACAACGGAGTATCTGAACACGGTGTTGCCCCCGTGCCAACCCCGTGAGCCTCTGGATCGTCACGGCGCCTCGCTTGCCAGAGCGAGCATTTTCTGGTACAATTGCGATGCAAGATTCCGCACGCCCGGGATTCTGGAGTGTTCCGCATCGCGGTTCTCCGGGAGTTGAACGGGCGGAGGCAAAAAACTAACAGGAGGCACTATTGTGGCAGTCGTAACAATGAAGTCCCTGCTTGAGGCAGGCGTTCATTTTGGTCACCAGGTCCGCAGATGGGATCCGCGCATGAAGCACTTTATCTTCACGCAGCGCAACGGCATTCACATCTTCGACCTCAAACAGACTGTTTCCAAGCTGGACGAAGCCTACGCGTTCCTTTCCAAGGTCTCGCGCGAAGGTGGCAATGTCGTCTTCATCGGTACCAAGAAGGCTGCACAGGATATCGTTCGTGAGGAAGCGACCCGTGCAGGCGCCTGGTACGTTAACGAACGGTGGGTCGGCGGCCTCATGACCAACTATGTCACAGTACGCAAGAGCATCGACCACCTGAAGCAGATCGACCGGGAAGAGGCTGATGGCGTCGTCGAGGCCATGGGAATCAAGGAACGCACGAAGACCATGAAGTCCAAAGCTCGCCTCAGCAAATTGTTTGGTGGTCTTCGTACGATGGACGGTCTTCCCCGTGCCATCTACGTCATCGACACACACAAGGAACATAGCGCAATTCAGGAAGCACACGCACTGGGTATTCCAGTGGTCGCAATCGTCGACACCAACTGCAACCCTGATGAGATCGACTATCAGATTCCGGCAAATGACGATGCAATCAGGTCTCTCCGCCTTATCACTGCACTCATGGCCAGTGCCCTCATTGAGGGACGCGAGGGCGTCCAGCAGTCGGAGGCAAACGAGGAACACGCCAGTATGGCCGATTTCGCCCATGAAGCGGAGAAAGTGAAAGAGACGGAGATAGTGACAGAGGTAGAGGATAGCACCGACGACGAGAATGAGGTGAGCTAATGGCAACAATCGATATGGAGACCGTCAAGACCCTGCGCGAACGAACCGGCGCCGGAGTCCTCGACTGCAAGAAAGCACTCGTAGCCTCCGATGGGAACATCGACAAGGCCATCGACGTGCTTCGAGAGAAGGGGCTGGCCAAGGCCGTCTCCAAGTCTTCACGCGAGGCTGGTGATGGCATGATCTTCACCTACATCCATGCCGGCGGCAAACTGGGCGTTCTGGTCGAGCTGAACTGTGAGACCGATTTTGTCGCGAGGACCGAGGATTTCCAGGGTCTGGGAAGAGAGATCGCAATACAGGTGGCGGCTACGGATCCTTCGTTCATCCGTCCGGAGGACGTTCCGACGGATGTCGTCGAGCATGAGAAAGGCCTCTACCGCGTCCAGCTCGAGGCCGAGAAGAAGCCGGAGCAGGTCTGGGACAAGATCATCGAGGGCAAGCTCGGAGCGTACTACAAGGAGAACTGTCTGATGCAGCAACCGTACATCCGTGATGAGAGCAAGACGATCGAAGAGCTCGTCAAAGCGATGATCGCCAAGACTGGCGAGAACATCGTGATCGCGCGGTTTGCGCGCTTCAAGATCGGCGGCAATCCCACATTCTGCTAGTCCGGACATAGAATCACACCCATGGCGGCGTTGTACAGGAGAGTACTGCTGAAACTCAGCGGCGAGGCTCTGAAGGGCAGCGCCGCCTCTGGCATTGATTTCTCCATCCTGCAGTTCATCTCGCTTGAAGTGCAGGAGCTCGTTGGATCCGGTGTACAGGTCGGGGTGGTCATCGGCGGCGGAAATATCTGGCGAGGAGCCAGTGCCGAGGGGACGGGACTCGATCGTGCTACTGCCGACTACATGGGGATGCTGGCGACGATCATGAATGGGCTGGCGCTCCAATCGGCGTTCGAACAGGCAGGACTCGAGGCAAGGGCTATGTCGGCATTGCGTCTGGACCAGGTCTGTGAACCGTACATCCGCCAACGCGCTCTCGAGCACCTCCGCAGGAATCGCGTTGTCATCTTCGCCGGAGGGACGGGACTCCCCTATTTCACGACCGATACTGTGGCTGCTCTTCGAGCCGTTGAAGTTGGAGCGGACATCGTCCTGAAGGGCACAAACGTCGATGCGGTCTATTCCAGCGACCCACGCACGGACAAGACAGCGGCGCCCTACCGCCAACTGACGTACGACCAGTTTTTGGCGGATCACCTCAAGGCGATGGACGCGACAGCTGTCTCACTGTGCCGCGAGAATCACCTTCCAATCCTGCTGTTCAACATGAACAAGCCCGGTAACATTGTCCGGGCCGTGATGCAAGGCGACATTGGAACTCTCATCAAGGAGGCTTAGGTGGACAAGTACTTCACGCCAATCGATGCCAGGATGCAGGCTGCTCATCAGGCCCTTCTCAAGGACTACTCCGAGATTCGCGCTGGCAGAATCACGCCCGCCTACGTCGACGGCGTCGTCGTCGAAGCGTATGGACAGCGGAACCCCCTGAAGGATGTTGCAACGATTTCGGCTCCACAGGCAAAGGTTCTTGTCATTGAACCATGGGATAAGAGCCTGCTGAAGGAAGTTGAGCGGGCTATCCTGAAGGCCAACATCGGGGTAACGCCCACGAATGATGGCCAGCGCGTCCGGCTCGTCTTTCCAGATCTGACTCTTGAAGAGCGGAAGAAGATGGTGGCTCGCATCTCTCAGCTCACTGAGAAGTTCCGTGAAGAGATCCGTTCCATTCGCCGTGAAGTCCGCGATGACATCAAGGCGCAGGAGAAGGCCAAGGAGCTGTCAGAGGATGAACAGCACCGGCTTGAGGAAGAGCTCGAAAAGCTTACGGATAAGCACATTTCAGAGGTCAACAAGGCATTCGAGGCCAAGGAGAAGGAGATCCTCTCTCTGTAAGGACGCTTGGCACCATGACCACAAGAAGTCAGCTTCACGTTGCTATCGTCATGGATGGCAATGGCAGATGGGCGGTCGAGCGAGGACTCCCTCGGATCGCTGGCCACAGGCAGGGTGCTCAGGTAGTACATGACATCGTGGCGGCCGCGCCCGGATTGGGTGTGACCGCTCTGACCATTTTTGCCTTCTCGACCGAAAACTGGAAGCGGCCGGCAGATGAAGTGAGCTACATCCTGCACCTGTTTGTCGCAATGGTGACGAAGTGGTTGCCCGAACTGATCGGTCAGCACGTGCGAGTGCGGATCATAGGAGACCGGGCGGCATTGCCCGCTGATGTCAGGGATTCTGCAGAGGCAATCGAACTGCGTACGGCCTCGTGTGACGGTCTTCATCTCAACGTCGCCCTCAATTACGGAGGACGGGCGGAGATCCTGCATGCTGCAAGGGCATTTGCCGCAGAATGTGCAGCGGGAACGGCTGTCCCCGCCGATCTCACCGAAGACGAGTTCAGCTCATATCTATGGTTGGGGAGTGAGACCGCCCCCGATATTGTTGTGCGCACCGGGGCGGAGTCGCGGGTGTCCAATTTTCTGTTGTGGGAGATGGCCTACGCTGAGTTGTTCTTTCTCGACGCGCTCTGGCCCGACTTCACGCCAGCGATGCTTGAGATGATTGTGCAGAAGTTCACGTCCAGAAACCGGAGGTTTGGTGGCTGATGACAGGCAGTAGAGGTCTTGTGCTTTTTGGCTCGACTGGCTCCATTGGGGTCCAGACGCTGGATGTGGTACGGGCTGAGCCCGAGAGATACCACATCGTCGGTCTCACCGCGCACACTAACGATGAGCTGCTCGCTGAGCAGACTGTGGCCTTTCAGCCGCGCTTCGTCGCCATGTCGGACGATGCCGCGCGGGAGCGCCTGACGATCAGGCTGGAGCGCCGCGATATACGTATCCCGGTGGTCAGCGACGAGGATCTGTCCTCGATGCTGGGCAGAGTCGCTTTCGACATGTCCGTTGTTGCCACAGCTTCCACCGATCTGGCACCGGTCGTCTACGATCTTCTGCGACTGGGACTGCCGATGGCTATCGCCAGCAAGGAATTGCTGATCACACTGGGAGACCTTCTGGAGCCATTCAGGGCGCAGCTGCGTCCTATCGACAGTGAACTGTCGGCCGTGTGGCAGTGTCTTGCAGGTGAGAATCCCGAGACTGTGGAGCGCATTGTGCTGACGGCATCAGGTGGCCCATTTCGGACAACCACCCCGGCAGACCTGGTGAACGTGACGGCGACCCAGGCGCTGCAGCATCCTTCATGGCGGATGGGACGCAAGGTGACCATCGACTCGGCGACGCTGTTCAACAAGGCGCTCGAACTGAGCGAGACACACGTACTGTTTGGTGTCGACCGTCAGCGGATCTCAGCGGTGCAGCACCCTCAGTCGGTGATCCACGGCGTGGTTGAGTTTCGGGATGGGACTACACGAGCCATTGCGTACCGCCCTGACATGCGTGTTCCCATCGCCTACGCCCTGTCTGTTCCCGATCGTCCTCTGCATGAGCAGGTGGCCCGCTTGCGCCTCGAAGAACTGGGACAGCTGACGTTTGAGCCCATCGACGCAAAGTTTGAAGCCTTCTCCATCGGGCGCGAAGCGGAGATGCGCTCGCCACGGCTCATGCTCGCGCTGCTTGGCGCGGATGAGGTTGCCGTTTCACGTTTTCTCGTTGCACAGGGCACGTTTGGCGATATAGTGGCAACTCTGCGGTATGTGCTGGGGGAGACCGGTGACGATGCCTTGGCCCCGAATGTTCGAGCACATGTCGAAGCTGTTGCTGGTGGGCGGCGACTGGCTGAACAATGGTACGAGCAAAGATACGGCACTCAGCCGGGCAACCGGGAAGGAGACTGACCTGTGCAGATAATTGTTACGATTCTCGCGTTTGCGTTCAGTTTCACGTTGGCGACCCTTTTTCATGAGGGTGGCCACATGCTTGCGGCACGCGCTTCTCATACGCAGACGGAGGAGTTTGGACTCGGATTTGGCCGCACCATCTGGTCCCGCACGCGCGGTGGAACTGTCTTCAAGATCAACGCCCTGCCAATCCTGGCATACGTGAAGATCAAAGGCATGGAGTCAAATTACGATGCGCCTGACGGCTTCTACACAAAAGGATGGTGGGCACGGCTCTTCACGATGGTCGGCGGTATGCTTGGCAACCTGATCCTGGCGTTCCTCATTTTCACGATCGTATTCTCGACGCTTGGAGATCCTCGTGCATCCACCAAGGTGGGTACGGTGACGCCTTCTTCTCTCGCAGCAGCTGCAGGCTTGAAGGCAGGAGACAACATTCTCTCCATCGATGGCGTTGCCATGAAGGACTTTGACCAGATTTCGGCCGCCGTCCGAGCCAGCGAGAATCGCCAGATAGACATCCGCGTTGC
>CAYRQW010000014.1:0-4169 GCA_964426505.1 uncultured Caldisericota bacterium | reverse complement strand
CGTTGCTCGCAGCGGGTCACAGGTTGATGTTCTGGTGACTCCTGCCATGGATGCGAAGCTCGGCTATGTTGCGATCGGCTACGGCCCCGGGTTTGTTCGCTACAACCCGTTCAAGGCCGTCTGGCGCGCGCTGACCTTCACGGGAGAGTACATCATCACCTACGTTAAGGCACTTCCATTGCTCTTCACGAAGCGAGGAGTACAGTCTCTTACCGGTCCCATCGGCATTGCCCGTATGACCGGTGAAGCTGCAATGGGTGGATTCATGAGCCTGTTGTGGCTAACCGGCATCATCTCGGTGGCTATCGGGCTGACCCAGCTTCTTCCCATTCCCGCCCTGGACGGAGGATGGGTTCTGTTCCTTCTGGCTGAAGCCGTATTGCGCCGTCGCATCTCGCCGGAACGACAAGGAACGATCCAGAGCATCGGCCTGTTCGCGCTTCTTGGCATCATGGCCCTTATCTCGATCAAGGACGTGGCAGGCTTCTTCATACGATAGCAGTGGAACGTCGCGTAGCGCGTATCGTCAAGGCAGGGTCCGTGTTCATGGGCGGTGGCCACCCGGTCGTCGTGCAGACGATGACCAAGACGGACACACGGGATGTCGCGTCGACCGTGCATCAGATCCATGAACTGGAACTGCACGGATGTGAACTCGTTCGCCTCGCGGTGAAGGACATTGAAGCCGCCCAGGCTCTGCGGGCCATCAAGAGAGACGTGTCCGTACCGCTGGTAGCCGACATCCACTTCGATCCGCGCCTTGCGTTGGCATCCATCGAGGCCGGCGTCGACAAGATCCGACTGAACCCCTCCAACATAAGGGATCCAGAGATGGTGCGTGAGGTGGCCAGAGCTGCAAAGGCTGCCTCTGTACCCATCCGCGTTGGCGCAAACCTGGGGTCAATGGATCCGGGCCTCACACGGTCTGCAAGAGCGCGGGCTCTCGCTGACGAAGCCCTGCGAGAGGCACGGCTCCTGGAGGAAGCGGACTTCCACGACATCGTGGTGTCCGTTAAGAGCAGCGACATCCGTGAGATGGTCGAGGCCGTACGTATCGTCGCGGCGTCTAGCGACTACCCCCTTCATCTCGGCGTTACGGAGGCGGGACCGCTCAGGCAGTCGCTTGTCAAGAGCAGTGCGGGCATCGGCTACCTGTTGCTCGATGGCATTGGCGATACGATTCGATACTCCATCAGCGGCGACCCGGGTCTTGAGGTCGATGCGGCCTGGACCCTGCTCGCAGGGCTGGACCTGCGACGCCATGGCGCACAGATCGTGTCGTGTCCCACGTGCGGCCGCTGTGAAGTGCCGGACATCCTGTCTCTTGTGGCACAGCTCGAGGCGCGTCTCGGCGAGATCGTCAAGCCGGTGACCGTAGCGCTTATGGGTTGTGTCGTCAATGGCATCGGTGAGGGCAAGGCGGCGGACATCGGTATCGCGTGCGGCCGTGATCAGGGAGTCCTTTTTGTGCGTGGCGAGCCTGTCCGCAACGTCGAGCCTTCTGCCTTCATCGATACCCTGATCGCCGAGGCAAACAAGCTGTAGCACGTCCCGGCTTCTTCCGCCTCTTTTTGCCGGTGTGTGGCGCGATGTGATGAAACATGAAACAGCCACGGCCCCCTGGCTCTGTCCTTGCCATGGGGGCCGTGGCTGTTGAGGAAGTGCCGTCTAGAGAGCCAAAGCTTTCCGCAGGCGCTCGCGAATGGATGCCGGCTCCAGCATGAGGAACAGCTTGACGATCTCGGGGCCGTCCTTGGAGCCAAACAGCGCAACGCGGATAGGGCTGTAGAGCTTCTTGGCCGGCAGCGGGATCTGATTGCGGAGGTCTTCGACCCATGAGCTCATCGCATCATTGCCCTGGCCGAACGGGATAGCATCGAAGTGGTCCACAAGGTACTGCATAACCTGTCTTGCCTCGGGCGAGGCGATGACTTCCTGTGACTTCTCGTCCGTGATGACGACGTCCGGCTGGACGATGTTGCGAGCGAGCCCGAAGAGGTCCGGGAGAACCTGCGCGTTGCCCTTGGTCAGGTCGATGGCCGCGAGCGTCTTGTCCTCAGGAAGTCCTCCGAATGCTGCGGCACACTGTTCGGCGAAGTCCTCCTTCAGGATCGTCAGAATGGCTGCAGCGTCTTTCTTGCCAAGGTACATGTGGTTCATCCATGTCAGTTTCTTCTTGTCGAAGACAGCCCCGGACTTGCCCACGCCCTCGAGCGAAAACTCCTTGATGAGCTCGTCCACGGTGAAGAACTCGCGGTCGTCCTTGGGAGACCATCCAAGGAGCACGAGGTAGTTGATCAGCGCTTCGGGAAGGTATCCTTCAAGGCGGTATTCGCCGACTGACACAGCGCCGTGCCGCTTCGAAAGCTTGCTGTGGTCCGGAGCGAGGATGAGCGAGACGTGAGCGAACTGCGGGACGTCAAAGCCGAGTGCCCGATAGATGAAAACCTGGCGCGGCGTATTGGAGAGGTGCTCTTCTGCCCTGATGATGTGCGTGATCTCCATCAGCGCATCGTCGATGACCGTCGCGAAGTTGTAGATGGGTATGCCGTTCTGGCGGGCAATGACGAAGTCGTCGAATTCCTCCGTCTTGAACTGGACATCACCCCGAATCAGGTCGTGGACGATGACGTCTTCCTCTGGAATACGCAGGCGGATCGCATATGGCTTGCCGTGGGCGATATTCTCCTCCACCTGTTCGGCGCCCAAGTGGGCGCACGTGCCGCCATATCGGTAGATGCGATGCTCAGCTTCCGCCCTGCGGCGTTCAGCTTCGAGCTCATCCTTCGTGCAGAAACAGCGATAGGCCTTGTCCTCGTCGAGCAGCTGCTGGATGTACTTGTCATAAAGAGACTTGCGCTCAGTCTCGCGGTAGGGACCGAATTCGCCGCCTTTCAGAAACCCTTCGTCCCAGTCCAGGCCCAGCCAGCGAATGTCGTCGAGCATCGAATCGATGTTCTCCTCTGTCGACCGTTCGAGATCGGTGTCATCGAGGCGCATGATGAAAGCCCCACGTTCGTGCCTGGCATACAGGTAGTTGAAAATCGCGGTCCGGGCATTGCCGACGTGAATATGCCCTGTAGGGCTCGGTGCGTAACGTACTCTGACCATAGATACCTCCCGACTTGTCTGTATATTCTAGGGTCATGGACCTAAAATGCAATGATGAAGCCGTCACTGGGGCCCTTGTGGCACAGGTCGTCATTCCGCATATACTGGCGTCATGGACACAAGACTGATTGCCATCACGACAGCCTCAGATGAAATGGAAGCAAACATGATTGTTGGCCTGTTTGCGGCAGCCGGGATTCCCGCCATGGCCAAGCGGTCTGTCAGAGACGGGTATGGTACCGTTTATCAGGGCCCTTTCGGGTCATTCGACATCCTGGTGGACGAGGAAAACGTCTCAGCCGCCCAGGTAGTCCTCGACGCTGAGGACGTGCCCGCCGAATTGGACGAGAAGCCGGACATCCCCGCAGACTGAGCGCAGCCCGGATCAGGCGGTTGCCTTGTCGGTTACCGGGTCGCCTGGAACACAGGTATCGGGCCGCAGCCCGGAGGCCGGATAGGGCCGTTCTCTGATCAACGCTCGCTCACTGCTTGTCCAGCGTATCAGGAGCGAGCGTTGAGCCTTGGCAGAGCTGTCCTCTCCCGGCATAGCTTGTCTGCAGTCCAATCGCGGTGGCTATGCTGTCCCCCGGGTATGCGCCCTTCTCCAGCAGAAGCCCAAGCGTGAGGCCCATCGTCATTGCAATCCTGTCGATTGCTGGTATGATGCTACACGTTAAAGTAACGTCCTCATCCTTACTTTACTAATCTTTGAAAGGGGGTGGTGGTCGAAATGCGCACCGAAGGTAGACACATGGTAGTCGAGGTCTCTGGGTGTAATCCGGATGTCTTGAATGATCTGGACAGAGTTAAGGAGATCTTGCGCGAGTCTGCTCTGCAAGCAAATGCAGAGATCCTGGAATTGGCGTTTCACCATTTTACTCCTCAGGGGGTTAGTGGGGTAGTAGTGATTTCCGAGTCGCATCTGTCCATTCACACATGGCCTGAGTACGGATACGCTGCCCTAGACGTTTATACCTGTGGAGAAAAGACCGATCCATGGCGGGCCATGGAGTATGCTGCTGAGAAGTTTGAGGCAACGACAATCGTCAAGACCGAGA
>CAYRQW010000013.1:0-21384 GCA_964426505.1 uncultured Caldisericota bacterium | reverse complement strand
CCATAATGGACGGCACGACGGGCGTCGTCTGCGCGAACGACCTGTGTGCATTTGGGGCTCTGGCGAGACTTGCAGAACTTGAGATTCGCGTGCCAGGACGGATTTCGGTCACCGGTTTTGACGACATTGCGTTTGCGAGGATCTTCAGCCCGTCGCTGACGACCGTACGACAGCCCGCGTACGAGATGGGACGGCGGGCAGTGAAGGCCATTCTCAGCATGAGAAGCGGCGATGTACCGCTTGAGCCCGTGGTTCTTCCTACGGAGCTTGTGGTCAGAGATTCGACGGCGCTCTGTCACGATCCTGCCAGGCGCTCCTTGAAGAGAGCATTGTAGCCATGGTCATATCGTTTGGCAGTATCAACATGGATCTGGTCGTCCGCTGCAAGCGCGTTCCGGACCGTGGGGAGACTGTTGTGTCGACTGGATGGCTCACGAATCCGGGCGGAAAAGGCGCCAACCAGGCAGTGCAGGCGGCACGCCTGAGAGCGGAGACGGCCATGGTGGGGCGTGTAGGATCGGACGACTTCGGGCGAGACGTGATGAAGGGTATGGCGGCTTACAGTGTGGATGTTGGCCGCGTCAAGGTGGACCCAGGCTTGTCGACTGGCATTGCCTGCATTCTTGTGGAAGAGGGTGGCGAGAATCGTATTGTGGTCGTCCCTGGGGCCAACGGTGCAATTGGTGCGGCTGAACTCAAGACACTGGACGAGCTGCTGCGACCCGGCGCCGTTCTTCTTCTTCAGTGTGAGATTCCATTTGCTGTTGTTCTTGAGGCCGCTCACATGGCACATCTGAGGGGAGCCACAGTCATCCTCGATCCTTCACCCTGTGAGTCTGTCACGCTGACCTCAGGAGTATTTGCAGACGTGGACTACCTTATGCCGAACGAAGGCGAAGCATGTGCTCTTGCCGGAACCACCAACCTCAACGAGGCGTCAGCAGTGTTGCTGAGGCTGGGAGCACGCAGCGTTGTTGTGAAGCGGGGTGAAAAGGGTGTCTTTGCGGTCGGTGCTTTTGAGAGTCCCGAGGTGCCTGCATTTCCTGTGGTAGCCGTCGATACGACGGCCGCAGGCGATTCATTCCAGGGAGCATTCGCGGCGTCCATTGACCTGGGGTTTGACTCAGATACGGCGCTCTACCGCGCGATGGCAGCGGGAGCGCTTACGGTAACACGGCCGGGTGCTCAGCAGTCAATGCCGGATGATGTGGAAGTTGCGGCGTTTCTTGAGGCAAGGCTGTTCAAGGGAGACCATTCCCCAAAGCAGCAGATCTGAAAGACAAAGGAGAAGAACCAACATGAAGAGAATGCTGTGTATGCTGCTCGCGCTTATGATCATCAGCCTGTCGTTCACCGGCTGCAAGTCGACGACGACTGGTCCCAAGACAGACAAGGTTGTCTTTCTTATCAATGGAGCGCTTGGAGACAACGCGTTTTACGATTCTGGCCAGAAAGGGATCGACAACATCAAGGCACAGTACGATGTGGAGACAAGGACGATCGAGTGCAACTTCGACGCGGGCAAGTACGATCCCGGCCTCGAAGCGGCCACACAGTACAGTGATGTTGTGTTCGTCATTTCTTATGCGTTTGAGGATTCTCTGAAGGCAATGGCTGACAAGTACCCGGACAAGATCTTCGTCAACATCGATACGATCGTGGAGAACAGCAAAAGCACGATAACGTCCATCAAGTACATCGAAGAAGAGAGTGCGTTCCTGGCAGGTGTTTGCGCTGGTCTCGCGACCACTGACATGAGCATCAAGAATATCAATGCCGACAAGGTCGTCGGCGTTGTCGCCGCGGCGGATGACCCCGTCGTGATGGCTTTTGTGAAAGCCTATGAGGATGGTGTGCACTATATCGACCAGACCATCAAGGTCGAGCGCGTCGTGCTTGCCGGCATCTGGGATGACCCCGCCAAGGGCAAACAGGCCGCTCTGAGCCTCTATGACAAGAAGTGCGATGTCGTGTTCCAGGTCGCCGCCGCTACGGGTCTGGGTGTGCTCCAGGCAGCGAAGGAGCGTGGCCTGTACGCCATCGGTGTCGACACAAACCAGAACGATATCGAGCCCGGCTACGTCATCGCGTCGGACATCAAGGACGTGGGCAAGACTATTGAAGAGGTCTACAAGACGATAAAGGACGGTACCTACAAGCCGGGCCAGGTTGTGAAGTACGGCCTGAAGACCGGTACTGTCGATCTGGTGACCGAGGCGACGGTGCCCGTTCTTCCGCAGAGCATCCTCGATCGCATCAATACGGTCCGTCAGCAGATCGTTGACGGCACACTCGCCGTTACCAAGTACCAGTAGGACGGACTGTTCGTGGCACGTGACGTCCTGATCGACCTCCAGCACATCACGAAGGTGTTCCCGCCGGACACGGTCGCACTCTCTGACGTATCGGTGTCGTTCGAATCCGGTGAGATCCACGCACTGGTCGGAGAGAACGGAGCTGGAAAAAGCACGCTCATGAAGGTGTTCTACGGCCTCGAACGCCGAGACGCGGGGGACATCTTCTTCAAGGGTGCCAAGGCAGAATTCAGGACGCCACGTGAAGCGATTGCTGCTGGGATAGGCATGGTACACCAGGAGATCCTGCTCATTCCGGAGTATACGGTCTGGCAGAACATCGTCCTGGGTGCTGAACCTGTCCGCGCATTTGGGGCAATCGATGCCGGCAGAGCACGTGAAGCAGTGCGTCAGAGGATCGAGGAGTTTCAGTTCAATCTGGATCCTGACGCACTGGTAGGAGATATCTCGGTAGCTGCGCGTCAGAAGGTCGAGATCCTCAAGCTGCTGTACCGAAACGTTTCAGTGCTCATTCTGGACGAGCCGACAGCCGTTCTGACGCCCCAGGAGATCCCCCAGCTGTTCGCCGAATTGACACGTCTCAGAGACAAAGGTCACACGATCATCTTCATTTCTCACCGCCTGGATGAGGTCCTGACCTTGAGTGATCGTGTGACCGTCATGAGGCGGGGCAAGGTTGTCGGTACATCTGCTGCGTCCCAACTGACGAAAGAGGATCTCGCGCGACAGATGGTGGGCAGAGAGGTCCTGTTCACATCACGGCGCCAGGCTCAGAAACCCGGAGATGTCGTCTTCTGTGGACGAGGGATCGATTGCAGCGACGCCGAGCATCGGTCGAGACTGCATAACGTTACCGTCGAAGTGCGTGCCGGCGAGATCGTGGGAGTGGCCGGCGTCGAGGGTAACGGTCAGTTCGAGCTGGTGAACGCGATCATGGGTCTTGCTCCGATGACGTCTGGAACGCTTGAGGTGAAGGGGAAGGACATCACGCATGCCGATATCCTGACCAGACGGTCCCTGATTGCATTCGTTCCCCAGGACAGAGGGAAGATGGGCGCGAGTGTTGCGGCATCCATCCTGGAAGATGCGATCATGACACACCACATCCTTGATCCGCGGTTCAGCACGTGGAGAGGGCTTGGGCTCGACTACCGGCAGGCAGCCGAATTTGTCGATCAGATCCGGGACCAGTTTGCTGTCAGCATGGGACACTCGTCGGATGCGTTCAGTTCACTGTCGGGCGGCAACCAGCAGAAAGTCATTCTCGGTCGTGAACTACTGTTGGACACGCCGTTTGTCCTCATGGATCAGCCGACGCGAGGCCTGGACGTAGGTTCCATCGAGTATGTCCACCAGCTGATCCTGGATCTGCGAAGCAGGGAACGGGCCGTTCTGCTGGTATCGGCCGACCTCGACGAACTCTTCATGGTGGCCGATCACATCGTCGTCATGTGTCAGGGCGAAGTGGTCGCGGACCTCGCCACGGACGGGACAACTCGTGAGGAAGTCGGGTATTACATGCTCGGGGGGAAGGAAGCCGCACATGCGGAAACAGGCTCTTAGCGGGATTCTTGGCGTTCTGGCGGCGTTCGCCATTGGAGCGCTCGTGCTGGCGCTTCAAGGGTTCGATCCGTTTGCGACCTATGGTGCATTGCTCCAGTACTCGCTGTTCAGTGCGTCAGGCTTCACTGCTACCCTGACGCGAGCCGTTCCCCTTGTTCTCACGGGACTCTCGGCTTCGATCGCGTTTGCCTCCGGTCCTGTGAACCTTGGACAGCCGGGTCAACTCGTCATGGGGGCCCTGGGAGCGACACTGGTAGGGCTGTTTGTTCATCTTCCCTCGGCATTGCTTGTTCCGCTTTGCATCCTGGCCTCTCTTCTGGGCGGGGCGTTGTGGTCGGGGCTTGCGGCACTGCTCAAACGTGCTTTTGCCATGGACGAGTTTATTGTCACACTCATGCTCAACTTCATTGCGGACTACTTTGCGCTGTGGGTGATCACATACCCATTGTTCGATCCCTCCGCATCGAGTCCCATGACCAGGCCGATCAGCACCGCAGCGTGGCTGCCGGACCTGGGGGGCGTCAACACCGGTGTTCTATTCATGGTGCTTGCAGCTGTCATCTGCTGGCTGATCATGAGCAGGGGGCGCAGCGGCTATGAATGGCGCATGACCGGGCAGAACTCGCTGTTTGCGAGGATCGGTGGATGCAAGGTGGATGCGAACTACGTTCGTGTCATGCTGGTCACCGGGGCTCTCGCGGGACTTGCCGGAGGGTTGATGATCATGGGCGGCCCCCACCGCTTCGTGAAAGGGCTGGGCGCGAGCTATGCCTGGGATGGCATCATGATCGCAGTCGTAGCCAACAACGGCATCTCGGGGACGTTCCTCTACGGGTTGCTCTTCAGTGCACTTCAGCAGGGCGCCATAGGAATGGAACTCGTGACCGCTGTACCGTCGGAGTTTATCGACGTACTGCAGGCGGTCATCGTCCTGGTTGTGGTGGCGGGCAGGGTTTCACTGAACATGGTGTTTGACCGGCTGGCGACCAGGCGAAGACTGAAGGAGAGTACAAAGTGAACGTCCTGTTTGGACTCATCTCCGCCATGCTCGTCGGAGCTACGCCGATCCTGCTGGCGGCCATAGGTGGAACGTTCACCTACTACGCCGGGATCTTCAACATCGCCATGGAAGGCATGATGCTGGTTGGTGCGTTCTGCGCTGTTCTCGGATCGTTCTTTCTGCACAGCTGGTTCCTCGGTGTTCTGTGTGCGATTGCCGGGGCACTGGTCATGGCCGGCATCTTCGTTCTCTTTGCAGTGAGACTCCATACGGATGAATTCCTGACGGGTATTGCATTGAACCTTTTTGCAGTAGGTCTCACGACATTTCTGTTGCGCGACATTTTTCACGTCAAGGGTGCCTTCACCGATGCCGGCATACGCGCGATTCCGGCTGTGAAGCTTCCCCTGATTGACAGCATCCCTTATCTTGGCAGGCTGCTCAGCGGGTACAACCTCATCATCTATGTCGCAGCCCTGGTGACTGTGCTTTCCGCGTTCGTCATCTTCAGGACTCGGTTCGGGCTTCGGCTGCGCGGTGCTGGCTACAATGCCGCATGCCTCAACTCGAGCGGTGTCCAGGCATCGACGATACGTGTCTGGTCACTTGTCGTCTGCGCCGTATGTTGCGGTCTGGCCGGCGCATACCTTTCGCTTGGCTCAGTACGGCTGTTTGCCGAGAATATGTCGGCGGGGCGTGGCTGGATCTCGCTGGCAGCAGTCATTCTCGTCAGTGGGAATCCCTGGGGTATCGGCGTCATCTCTCTGCTGTTTGGGTTCTTCGACGGCCTGACCGTGTTCCTGCAGGGCGGCCGGATTCCTACTCAGTTCACGGCCATGATCCCCTACATCGCGACACTCGTTTCCCTGTATCTGTATTCCGTCCGAAAGAAGAGGCAGACATGAAAACCAAGGCATGGCAATTGGAACGTGACATACGGCGTTCCGCCGTTCCGCTGGACCGACGCTTGCATCCGAGCAGCTGGTGTGAGCAGACTGCTGCTGAAAAGGGGCAGGACGAAATGATGTTCATGCTCTGGGAAAGTTCTGTGCCGGGGTCGGGCGCTCCGGAATGCCTTTATCGCGAGGCAGCCCAGTCCATGGAGAATCAGGGCTTCGACGAGACAGTGGCCGTATCTCTCATCCCGGACGGCTTGCGCCTGGCACATTGTGGAGATGTTCCTGCGCTGCGCGTACTCACCGGTCACTACCTGGATGCGCTGTTTGCCGCGCCACAGGATCCCTTGTGTTCATATCTCGGGTTCCAGCACCCCGCCGTTTGGGACGAAGTCCTGTCTCGCCTGCCCGCGGCTCATACGCCGCAGGAGGAGCAGCCGGACGGCGCTGATGAGAAGACGCTGGCAGGCTGGGTGGGCCAGCTTGCGGGCGGTGCATTTGGCACAGCGATCGAAGGATATACGGGTCAACGCATCTCGGAAGTCTATGGCGACGTCCGTTCCTACGTCACAGAGCCCGAGACGATGAATGACGACGTTGTTTACGAGCTGGCGCTGCTGGACGCATTTGAGGGTCATGGGCGCAGTCTCACGTCGCGGAACATTGGCGAGGAATGGCTGCGGCAGATACCGTTCGGCTGGTCCGCCGAGTGGATCGCCATCCAGAACCTGCGTGCAGGTTTGACGCCCCCCGAGTCGGGGAGCTACCGCAACCCCTATTCGGACTGGATCGGCGTTCAGATGCGTGGAATGGTTTGTGGCATGCTGGCGCCGGGGCGTCCGCTCGAGGCGGCCAGACTTGCTCATGTCGACGGGATCGTATCTCACGCGGCAAACGGCGTGTATGGTGGCATGTATGCGGCGGCGCTTACCGCCCTGGCCTACGTGCGCGACGATCCACGTGTTCTGGCTGTTGAGGCAGCGGACTATGTCCCTCAGGGGAGTGAATACGCCTCTGTTCTCCACGAGTGCCTGGACATGGTGACCCACGAATCTGACGTCACTGCTGCGCTTGCATGGGCTGACCAGCGGTTTGAGCAGTACAACTGGATCCATGCCTATCCGAACATGGCTGCGGACGTCGTGTCACTCTGGTATGGTGGTCGGGACATGACAGAGTCGTTTGCCCTGCTGGCCCGGTGTGGTCTGGATATCGACTGCAACGCCGGTCTCGTTGGAACGGTCCTTGGTGCGATGGGCGGAGTCCCGGCCGTGTGGGCGGATCCCATTGGAGACCGGCTCGAAACGTATGTTCCAGGCAAAGAGCAACTCTCGATCCACTCTCTGGCCGAGCGAACAGCCCGGCTGGCTCATGACATGCTATAGCGGCAAGAGGAGGCAAATCTTATGGCACAGTTCCATATGAGATTCGAAGCTGAGGACCTTGCTCGGCACGTGATGCTGGTTGGAAACCCCCAGAGGGCCGAGCAGGTCTCCAGACTCCTCGAAGGCCCTCGACTGGTCAATGATTACCGGTATCTGCTCGTCTTCACCGGGTCGTATGAGGGGGAGCGGCTGTCGGTCGCTACCACGGGAATGGGAGCTCCTTCGACGGCAATCGTCGTGGAGGAGCTGTGTAACCTTGGGGCACGCGTACTGATCAGGGTCGGCTCGGCCGGGGGCGTTGCGTCGGACGTCGACGCAGGTGACCTTGTCGTCGCCACGGGGAGTATCCGCGACGATGGAACGTCTCCCCAGTACCTGCCACTGTCGTTTCCGGCCGTACCCGATGCTGACCTGCTTCGCATCACTATGGAAGCAGCCCGGGACCTGGTTCCGACAGTGAAGCATGGAGTCGTCATCAGCAGCGACGCCTTCTATCGCAACTACGACAAAGACAAGATGAATCTGATGATGCAGTCCGGCGTCAAGGCGATCGAGATGGAAAGCGGGTGCGTGTTCATCGTCGGCCAGTTCCGTGGCGTCCGCACATCTGCCCTGTTTGCCATCGATGGCAGTGTCACGAAGAATGCGATCAAGCCGAAGGGTGCCGAAGGCTTGTTCAAGACCGCCGAGGAGCAGAGCATCCGCATCGGCCTCTCTACGCTGGTCAGGTCTGCCAAAGCTGGATTGTAGCCGCCTGACACGCGCTCAGCGGCAGAAACCCCGGACGGTGCATGTCCGGGGTTTCTGCTCTGACTTGTGGTGCCATGTCGCGAATCGGCTACCAGCGAGCGTAGTGATCCTCGGCCGCTCCCACGAAATCCGTGATCGTTGTTGGATGTGAACCTTCCAGAATCAGAGTACCGCTGTACCGGCCCACGAGCTGATGGATATGACTCTGGAGAGGGCCGGCGGCTGTGTGGGACTGACGGTCCACCATCGGGATGAACGACAGGTCGATGCACCGATCGAGACTGCTGATATGCCACGGCTGCATGATGTGCGCCTGATCATGCGTGATGGAGACGAGACCCAGCTTCGTGAGATGTCCGTCGACTACTACTGCGTTCTCGTTGTCTCCTCCGTCATGGAAACCGCTGCACAGATTGAAGCCAATCGTCTGACCCTGAGATGTCCGGCCTGAAGCTGTCGCCCATTGCCATGGCGTGACGCTCTCGAGGAAGCCCCGACTCCAGTCGAGTTCGCCCAGCGCTTCTGAAGGACTGCACTCCCAAGTTTCCTGTCCGACGCGGATAGTCCCCGTAGCTTGCATACCGGTCACCTTGGTCGTATAAGCGAAACGGCCACTCTTCAATGGGTCAACAACGCTCAAGGACTCAAGGTCCTCGGGCCAGCCGAGAAGCAGGTCAGCGTGGAGATCGCGTTGTCCGTCGAACCGGGACCAATCGACCGTGACGTGTTTGCCATCCGGTGTCATCTCGGACCAGATGCGAGTGGAACTCCTGGTACGGGCGCTGGTCGTTCCCCGGCGGGGGTGGTCGGCCAGGATGACGCCGATTCCGAAGGGGATGTTCGCGGTATGCTCCATCAGGACGTGGCGTTCGACATCATAGAGGTATGCCCCGACGTCAGCCAGATATCCCAGGTGAGCGATCTGTGCCGAGAAGAAGACTTCGGGCGTCACAACGTAGAAGTACTCCCAGCGCTTCAGTCGCCACGCATGGAACACGTGGCGCCGCACAGATCCAGCGGCTGTCATGTTCACGTCGAACAGTGGCTGCCTGGCCCACCCAAATTCAACCAGACCGTCGCCCCTGACCATCGGACATACTTTCGTGTGCTCGCCCATGACCTTATCCTGTCTCAGCTTCAAAGGAATATCCTGTGCTATAGCGAAGTCTCGCAGCCACTTCTGGCAGTGAGGCTTCGGCTATGGCATCCAGGAACGGATTTTCTCTTCTATGTTGCTCAATCGGTCATGTTCACGTTCTTCCGTCGTATAGCTGGAGTAGATGTGGAGTACCGGGCGGTCTCTGTCGGGCAGAACCAGGGTGTATCCGTCTTCATCACGTTGCTTGACCCCTTCAACGAACTCTGCCGTATCACGATAGAGTTCGCTCATGCGACGCATGATCGTTCCTTTTGCTTCCCAGGGGCAGGACAGCTCCACGTGACTGGGGTCCCGGGACGGTGTCCCCTGTTTGAGCACGACGAGGTCTTCTCCTGTTTTGGCAAGCGTTTCCAGGAGAAAACCGATGGAAAGCATCCCGTCATAGAAAGGAAGGGCGCGAGAGAAGATGAAGCCTCCAAGGATGTCTGCGCCAGCATCGGTGTTCGTCGCCTCGCGGATGATATTGCGTGGCAGGGTAGAGCACCAGTGGATATCGACTCCCTGATCTCTCATGTACCGTTCCAGCTCGATGGACGCCGTAATCGGGAGTGTCACTGAATTCAGGACGCCGGAGCGATGCCTGGCGCCGATCATGAGTGCTGTGGCACGGGTATCCGAGAGGACCTCACCGCTCCGATCCACGATGAATACTTTCTCGCCGGAGGCGTCCAGGATCACGCCGAATGCTGTTCCCAGGGACTTGACCATGGATGACAGCTTTCGCTTGGCGTCCCGGAACTCGGACGCGGTCCTTACAGCTCTTCGTCCATCGGCGTAGGCATGCAGTGAGACGATCTCGAGGCCGAACTCTCCTGCGATAGCTGGGAAGAGCTGGACGGGAGTGCCATACGAGTAGTCGATGACAAACCGGATGCTGGACGACTGGATGGCCGTGACATCCAGCGAATTCAGGAGGTAGTCACGGTACGACTCCACAACGCGAGGTGGAATATCGATGGTCCCTACCTCTTCGACGTCGGCGCGGGCGAATTCCTCCCGGAAGAACAGGCGCTCAATGGCTCCTTCCTGTGTGGTGGAGAGATCGAACCCTGATCGGTCATAGAAGCGTATGGTCGTGAGCCGACGGTCGAATGGTGAGCGTATGACGTGAACACCGCCACTGCCTGCGAACGACTTGACTGCGAATCGGGCCAGCGGCACTGGAGCTGCCTGGAGGTCCATGATGCGCACGCCGGCACTCATGAGACCCCCGATGACTGAACGCTTGAGCATTCGTGAAGACTGGTGGTCGTCGCGCGCGGTGAAAACGACCGAACCTTTGCCGAGGAACGTGCCATACGCACAGCCCAGTTTTGCACACATTTCCGGAGTGACTTCGACGTTGTTGACGCCGACGATCCCATATGAACTGAACAGGGCTCTTGACCATGCCTTGCCCCAGACGACGTTGCTCGTGACGGTCGAGCCTGGTTCGACCGTCTTGCCCGGCCATATCTGGATCTGGGCCTTGAGGATGGACCCCTGTCCAATGATGCAATCGTCAGCCACAGTGTTGTCGCTCTCGAGAAGGACGTCTTTGCCGACGTGGACGTTTCTGCCGACGATGGAGTTGAAGATGCGCGCCCCCGATTCCACGACGACACCGTCCCACAGGATCGAATTATCGATGTTCGCTCCGTCTTGTACGATCGTACGGTCACCCATGAAGGAGCTGTGCACGCGAGCGTCGCCGACAGTCACGTCCCTGCCGATGAGGACCGACCCGCCAAATCCCTTGAACGTTGAGATCTGACTGCCTTCGCCGACCCAGACGTCACTGCCAATACACCGACACGTTCACCCTGAGCTCCGAGATCGACTCTTCCCCTCAGAAGGTCTCCGTGCGCACGCTTGTACTCACGGATGTTCCCGACATCGCGCCAGTAACCAGGCGCAATGTATCCATAAAGCGGCTGGTTGTGTGCAAGCAGCGCAGGAAACAGGTTCTTGGAGAAGTCTACCTCCTTGTCTTCGGGAATGTCATCCCAGACCGATGGCTCCAGGACGTAGATCCCCGTGTTCACGGTATCCGAGAAGACTTCTCCCCATGATGGCTTTTCCAGGAAGCGCACGACGTGCCCTTCGGCGTCCGTGATGACTATGCCATACTCCAGAGGGTCTTCCACTCTCGACAGAGTGATTGTGGCAGCGGCCTTGTGTTCGCGATGATATTCAACTGCTCTGGAGAGGTCGATGTCGGTGACAATGTCGGCAGCAATGACCAGAAATGTCTCCTGCAGGCTGGCTCGCGCAAGCCCGACGGCTCCGGCGGTTCCAAGATCCTCCTGACTCGTGACATATTCGATCTTCACGCCGAAATGGCTGCCATCGCCGAAGTACCCGCGTATGGCGTCGGGCTGATGATACAGGATAACAACAAGGTCATCGAACCCATGCTTCTTGAGCAGTTCTACGATGTGCTGCATCATGGGTCGGTTGGCAAACGGGACCATCGGTTTTGGGAGATTGATGGTCAATGGACGCAGACGAGTACCAAACCCTCCGGCTAGAATGACTGCCTTCATTGGGACGCCTCCATGGACGTGTAGAGTCTCAAGTAGTCGTGTGCACTGGACTGCCACGAATAGTCACATGTCATGCCTGTCAGCTGTGTGCGGAGACGCGCGTCGCGATCGGCATACAGTCTCACTGCTCGCTGCACGGCGTCCAGGAATGCGGACGAAGTTGCTTCGTCAAAGCTGATACCATTCCCGACACCGGTTTTCGGGTCGATGTCCTGAACGGTGTCCTTCAGTCCACCGGTTCTCCTCACGACCGGGATACTGCCGTACCTGAGTGCAATGATCTGTGATAAGCCACATGGCTCAAACCGGGATGGCATGAGGAAGAAGTCCGATCCTGCATACATGCGGTGTGCCAGCCCCTCGTCGAACCTCCCGATGAGGGCGAATCGTCCCTTGTGGGTCGCCATCCTGGCCTGCAGAGCTGCTTCCAGCTCGAGGTCTCCAGTACCCAGTACGATGAGTGTCACCGGAAGAGACATGATCTCGTCGAAAGCGTTCAGCACGATATCGACGCCTTTCTGAGCAACCAGCCGCGAGACCATGACGAACAACGCTCGGTCGGATGTCGCGTCCAGTCCAGTCTCCTGAAGCAGCATGGCCTTGTTCTGTTCCCTCTCCAAGGGTGAGGCCGCAGAGTAGACGTGTCTCAGGGCCGTATCAGTCGACGGGTCCCAATACGCGTAGTCGATGCCGTTGAGAATACCGCTCAGCTGGTCACCGCGTGTGGCAAGGATTCCCTGGAGTCCAAAGCCGTAGTCTTCGGTGAGTATCTCCTGTGCATAGGAGGGAGAAACAGTATTGACCCTGTCAGCCCAGACAATGCCACCCTTGAGGTAGCCGACGCTTCCGTAGTATTCGATGCCGTCCTGGGTGAAGACGGACTCTGGCAGGCTTATGTCGGGCAGGATCTCCCGTGAGAAGACGCCCTGATAGGCAATATTGTGGATGGTCAGGAGGGTCTTCTCAGGGCGTTCAGGATGGAACACGGTCAGATAGACCGGAAGCAGCGCTGTCTGCCAGTCATGGATATGGATCACGTCTGCGCCGCCCAGGGCAATAATCGTCTCGAGTGCTGCCCGTGCGAAGAAGGCAAACCGCAGCCAATTGTCCGGATAGTCTCCCTCACGGGTGCCATAGAGGCCATCGCGCAGGAAGAACTCGTCCTGCTGGATGAAGAACGTCTGGTGATGACGGAGGACTGTGAACGGCAGTGTCCTGTCTCCCATCGTGACCGCACTGGTCATGACCTGTTCTGTGGCCAGGTTCCTGGCCTTGATGGCACCGTAGAACGGCAGGACAAGGCTGACGTCTACTCCCATACCGTTGAGAGCGGAGGGAAGGCTGCCCGTGACGTCGCCGAGTCCGCCCGTCTTCACATAAGGAAGCGCCTCCGAGGCGACGAAGAATACCCTCATCGTGTCACCCCGCGCAGGGATTGAGAGAACTCCTCGACCGCGCTCTCTCGATGAACTTCGTCCGGTTGGTCCCGCGCACATAGTAGACCAGAGGGTGACTTGACGACATGGTCTTCACGCAGATCCGACACTAGGCCCTCCTGATATCGTCCAGATGTATGTATTCGAACACAGGATCATCCAGTCCTGTCTGGCCTGCCGGGAGATGCTCTCTGCCATCGACAGCGGCAAACAGCGCACGTACCTTGCGGTGATGCTCGAGAAACCTCGTTGTTGCGTAGGTGCGGGCTGTCCCCGTGGTTATGAGGAATGGCCAGTCCGAACTTTCTTCCAGCAGGATCTCACGTAGCAGCATGTCTCCCGTATCACCATGGAGGTGGGGCAGAAGGTCGATGAGATGGCGCTGATCGTCGTGGATGTTGTCCCATATCCAGTCCGTTTCCGGGTTTATCCAGGTGTCGTGTCCCCCCCCGGCGCCCCAGCTGGACTCACGCAATTTGCCTGCCGGGAGGGCGTAGGAGCCAAGGATGTCCAATGGAGCCGCTACGGTCACCGACGGTTGCTCCGCCAACGATCTCATCATGTCCTCGATCCATGTCGGACCCTCGTACCACCAGTGGCCGAAGAGTTCCGTGTCAAAGGATGACACGATGACACAGGATCCATCGACAGATTGTTCGTGATCGGCAGCAAGGCTGCGGAGCAACGAGGCGAAGTGTGTGGCATGCATGCTGGTACGGGCTCGGGCCTCGGCCGGTCTGTAGAGCTCCTTGCAGCCGAGATCCGTCTGCATGCTCGTAATCCGCCAGTACTGCCACCCTGAGCCTTCACACCGCTTGTGGAACTCACGGTACGCACCGTCGCCTGGATACCCGAGGTCACGTGACCAGACCTGCTCACTTGTTGCAGAGTTGCGCAAGAAGACGGCGACGCCTGATCCGATGTCCCATGGCGTCCATGGAGCCTCCGTGCTCGTGGCAATAGAGATGCGTCCAGCAGAGTATTCCTGCCCGGGACCCGCGTCGAATGAAGCCGCATCTGCAATGAAGTAGCGCAGACCTTCCTCGGCCAGGAGGCGTTCGACACCCGGGACATACCCGCATTCCGGCAGCCAGAATCCGCTCGGCCTGCGCCCCATCCAATGCTGATACACCGCTGCTCCAGTGCGTATCTGCAGTCGACGAGACTCGTCGTTGCCAAACAGCGGCATGTATCCGTGTGTGGCGCATGACGTCATGACTTCAATTCGACGGCGTTCCTGCAGGCTTGCGAAGGCCCCGACCACATCGCCTTCCATTGCGTCGAATTGCACCCGACGTCGGTCGAGTTCATCGCGGTAGAATGCGTTGAGGTCACGAGCTTCCTGCGTGTCGGGGAGGTGGCGGAAATCATCGCGCAGTGCGGACTGCTTGGTGTCAGTCCATTTCCGGAACTTGCTGATGAAGTCGGGAGACTTGAGCTGCTCCATGAGGATGGGTGTCAGCCCTATGGCGACCGAGGCGGGGATCTCATCCTTCGCGAGACGTTCCAGACTCTCCAGCAAAGGGAGATACGTGTCCAGTACGATCTCATGCAGCCACTCCTCGCCAAATGGCCAGCGCCCCTTCCCGAGCACGTAAGGAAGGTGGGAGTGCAGAACCAGTACGAATCGGCAGCCCATATCAGCCTCCAATCATAAACGCCAGGTCTCGGAACATGCCAGGGTCAAGAGCAGCTGGCAGTATCGTGCTGCTGTCGATTGCTTCGGCAAAGATGCTGTCCAGCGTTTTTGCAGGTTGATGGTTGCAGGTGCAAAGACGCAGCCGTTTCGTGTCAGACCTCCAATCGCGACTAGTCGTCATCAGCAGGAAGCTGGATAGACATCGCACCGTGGGCGGGGACGGCCGACATCAGGCGCCCTTCCCCCAGGACCACGATGGAGAACGTTATGGTGTCCCCGTGTAGTGCTCTCAAGGTCTCAAAAGGAAGCTGGATCTGGAGTGTCTCTCCCAGTGCCCACGTCATTGGCCCTGACGGCTCCACGGTTGCTTCAGTCCTGCCGTCGCGGCGGAGAACAATCACGCGGGTAGCACCACCAGGCGAGGTGAAGCGCACCTCCACTCGCAGGTCGCTTGCCGCGCCTGCCCGACGCGAGAATTCTGCCAGCAGGTAAATGTCCGAGAGGCTGTAGCCGATGCGCATTGACGTGACGACTGGAGTTCCCGAGTTCATGGCTCCTCCCTCACTGTCGGGTCTGATATGGTGTGCAGATGCCCATTCGGGCTCTCGCAAGGCGCCCCCGTCGATGAGGGGGCTTATTGTGCCGGCGGGCAGGACGGGAATCATCGTAGGGCCAGCATCAAGGAGAGGAATGAGGAGGCGATCAGGGATCTGCTTCCCCGCCTGCGTGTAGACGTTGGCAAGGTGTCGTCGATACAGGTCGTCGAACTGCACGGCAATCTGGGGGGTGCGATCGCGTCCATACCACCAGTTCCAGTCCGATCCCTCCGCTGCAAGCAAGGACATCCGCGAGCGGTCCTGTCCGGCGGGGTCAAACTGTGCCCAGTCCTCCCGAGTCTCCTGCAGGTACTGCCAGGCCCTGTTGTCTTCGTCCTTACCTATCCACACGCGAAAGTCTCCGTCGATCCACGACCCGGGGCGAAAGGTGGGCATGGGCGACGCAGGGCAGCGCTCGATGGCTTCTTCGACCGTGCTCAGGCATACGCCTGGTTCATTGGCAAGGGCGGCATACAGTGCTCTGAGAAACGGTGCGCCTCCCTCTGGATAGAATTCCCACGCGTTCTCTCCATCGAGGATGATCGAGAGGATGCTGGGTCTGTCGATCGCATCGCGGATCGAGCGGACACGATCCAGGAACTGCCCGACAGCATGTTTTTCCACCTTTGAGGCGTACAGAAAGCCTATGGCGTCGGAGAGTTCTCTGTCTCGAAACACCATTGTAACTGGGCCTGCCGCGGTCTGGGTCCGGTAGGGATGGTAGAGCACCTGGCGTGGTTCGCCGGGAAGCTCTCGCAACAGGATCTCCTCATCGGTGGCTGTCCATGAGAAACCTGCACGAGCGATCTCGGCTACTGCGTCCTGGGATACGCTTCCCTCCGACGGCCAGCACCCCAGCACGCGCTGGTGCAGCAGATCTTCGACAGTCCTCTTGCCGAGTTCGAGCTGCAGGAATGCATCCTCGGGGTGGTGGAAACCAGGCTGCGGGCACGCGGTATCCTGAATGGAGAGGGCGACGTCCGTGTCGATGAGGAGTGGGATGATAGGATGTGCGAACGGTGATGTCGCCAGTTCCACCTGGCCCGATGCAGCTAGCTTCGCCAATCTGGGAATGAAGTCTTGCACGAGTTTCTGCTGAGCCTCAACGAGAGCTATTCGATCCTTCTCAGTATAGTCACGGGATGATGTCAGGAGCGTGTGGTCCACCAGGCCCGCCTGGAGGTCAGCATAGCACGTCCAGGCAAGTATGAACTTGCACTGGAGGTCACGGAGTTCCGATTCAGTCCATGAGCCGGTTGGTTTGCCTCTCAACCGGTATAGTTCCGCATAGCGTATGTCGGTGTCGATGATGCGTTCACGGTTGACGTCGAAGAACAGAGCGACCAGCCGCGCTCTCTGGTCCATATCCAGTCTAGCGACAGGAGTCGATGCCAGTTCAAGCCATTCGTCGGTGGATCTTCCATGTGCGTATGCGTCAAGCTGTGTCGCCAGGACCGGTGTGATGTTGATGGTAGCGTGCACGGCGGGTTGCTCTTCCAGGAGTTCGAGCATCATTGAGTAGTTGCGCGCACAGTGGAGGCGGGCCCACGGAAGCAACGCCGTCTTGCACGTCAGATCCTGATACTGGGGCTGGTGAAAGTGCCACAGGAAGCAAATAGAAAGCAGGTCCGGCATGGTCAGGAGCGTCCGTACTGCAATCGGTTTCTGCCATG
Source organism: uncultured Caldisericota bacterium (assembly GCA_964426505.1). GTDB lineage: Bacteria > Caldisericota > Caldisericia > Cryosericales > Cryosericaceae > Cryosericum. The sequence continues at coordinate 4,447 of CAYRQW010000013.1, read as the reverse complement.
TGACCGCGCATCCTGTCGGTATCCCATGATCAGGCTCATCGCGGAAACCGCCCCTGTCACGCCAGGTACTGCTGGATCATCTTCTCCGTGACGCCACGATGTTTCGCGACATCGGCATAGAACCATCCGCTGGTACGTACTGTCCTCTCCAGCGTAGCGTAGTCCACCGCAATGATGCCGAATCTGGCGCTCAGACCCTCGATCCACTCAAAGTTGTCCATCAGAGACCAGTGGTAGTAGCGCTGCACATCGACGCCATCTTCAATCAGTCGGCTCACTTCGAGAAGGTGGTCGTAGATATACCTGGTCCGGAAGGCGTCTTTGGCATCGGCTGTGCCGTTTTCGGTAATGAAGATGGGCGTATGGTAGCGATCCCAGTACTTCTTGCAGACACGATACAGTCCTTCAGGATATATCTCCCACCCGAGATCGTTCTTCTGGCTGTTCTCGCGTACCTGCAACCTGCCCAGCGGATTCGTGGACTTGCCGGAACAGTCGACGATGTCTCGCGTATAATAGTTGATGCCGAGGAAATCGAAATAGCGACCCTCACCGAGTGGATACCCTCCACCCAACGGCGAGAGGAGTCTCCCCTCGCACATCCCTGTGACAAAGAGTTCCTGAAAGATTCTTTCGTACATGCCTGCCGCCCAGCGTTCGCGACCGTTGCCATGGCCGGGATCGAACAGCCTCAGGTGATTGGCGACACCAACCATCGTATCGCTGTAGCCATTGGATGCACGCAGCTGGTGGATCTTGCGATAGGATTTGATGTGCGCCAGGATCATGTTGCGGGCGCCTCTGAAGTACTTGGTGATACTGATGTCGTTCGGGGGCCATCCACCGGCGACGTAACCCGCCACAAGGTAGACGTTTGGCTCGTTGATGGTGCACCAGTCGCTCACGAGGTCACCAAGGTTCTCCACGACATAGGCAGTGTACTGCTCAAACAGATCAACGACATCCGGGTTGACCCAGGCGCCAGCATCTTCGAGCCACAGCGGGTTCGAGAAATGATGTAGCGTGACCAGCGGCCTGATTCCAGCATTGAGGAGCTGCTGTATTTCGAGACGATAGTGGTCCACGGCGTTCTTGTCAAATTGCCCCCGCTTCGGCTCGATGCGGCTCCATTCCAGACTCATCCGATAGGTCTGCTGGTGCAGCTGCTTCATGAGCGCAATGTCCTCGGCCACCCTGTTCCAGTGATCGTCAGCCACGATACAGCTGGTGCCGTCCTTGACATGACCGGTTTGGACCCAGCGGTACCAACTGTTGTTGTGATCACCGCCCTCGATCTGCAGTGAGGCTGTCGCAGTACCCAGCAGGAAACTCTCCGGTAACGCAAATGGTTCCATGGTCATACCTCCCTGTCCCTTGATACACCTGTCTGCAGTATGCCTCAATCGACCGGTAGCGCAACTCGTTCGAGGCGAAGTCGCAGGACCGTGAGCCCGCCTTCCTGCTCGGGGGTCGCCGGTACGCCGTTCACAGTCCATCGAGCGGATGCGCTGGGAACGCCGATCAGTGCTTCGCCTTCGAGTTGGGCGGTGCTGAACCGCTGAAGCACGATGGACGTGTCATGGCATTCGAAACGCCTGATATCGAGTCCCGGGAACAGATGGGTCGTCGTTCCAAGCAGTTCGACACTGTCTCCGTGTGCTTTCCGGAGACAGACTGAGTCGAAAGGAAGGAGTCGCAGCGGTACTCGTCCGTCGAGCAGGTGCCCATCATCGCCATAATAGAGGCCAGGATCCAGGTCGATCGTGACCGGCCGGGATCCCAGGTTGGCAGCAACGACAAATGTGGCGCCCAGGCTGCTCAAGGTAAGGCGCCATGCCTCGCCGAATGGTGTCGCGTCTTCGACGCACTTCACAGAAAACGGAAACTGGGAAAGGTACTGCCTGAGCTGAACGTCAGTATAAGATGAGATGTCGTCCGATGTGAAGACGAGACCGCCCATGGCCTGATTCACCAGAAACAGTGTGCGACGCTGTGCCTCCGTCAGGCTGTTTCCGGTGTCCCGAAGGATGGTGACGTCCGGATCGTTCCAGAAAGCCGTGCCGTTCAGATGCCTCCGGCTGATAGCGTTCCGCAGGGCGCAGACTGTTGATACTCGCTCGCGGTAGTGAATCGTCGACAGCAAGCGGTCCTCCCACTTCAGGGCGACATCGCCGCCTATCCGACAGAAGTCGACCTGGCCAAATGCAGGACCGAGCGGGACTCCGCATCCGAGGATGAGTCTGTCCCCGACGACATCGCGAAGAAACTGCATGGACGCAGACATGACCTGCCCCCGCGTCTTGCCCTCAGGTGTTTTGCGACAGGCGGCGTAGAGGAAGTCGAGCTTGACCAGGTCGAAGCCCCAGGTGTGCAGGACCAGGTCAAACACATCGCGGAGATAGGACCGGACAGCCGGGTGGGCTGCATCAAGTGAGTAGAAGATGCCGCTCCAGCCCGGGTTGTAACCAGCCTTGACGGGCTTTCCGTCGTCGTCCGTCAGGAACCAGTCGGGATGCTCACGCAACAGGTCAGATGACTCCTCGGCGATGAAGGGTGCCAGCCACAAGCCTGCCGTGTAGCCGCGCTTGTGGATCGCATCGGCCATCGCCCCCATTCCGCCCGGGAACTTGTGGTTGGCCGTCAGCCAATCCCCGACTGCATGTTCCCATCCGTCGTCGATCTGGAAGACATCGAGTGGCACGCTGTGCTCGTTCAGGGCATCAAGGTTATGCTGAATGATGTCCTGCGTAATGCCTGTGTAGTAGTTGTACCAGCTTGTCCAGCCGGTCAGGGGCGACACCCGGGGCGGCCGGAGGCCAAGGAGGTCGAAATAGCGGCCGAACGTTTCCTGATCAGTTCCAGTTCCCATATACACGTCGTACAGAACATACGGTGCACTGATCACGACGCCACCGCATTCTTTCTGGAGCACGACCCTTCCTCCAGAGGCTGTGACGGTCACCAGAGTGAATCCTGTCTGCTCGGACAACGAACCAAACAGGGTCAGAAGATCGGACCGGGCTCGCACGTATCCGTAGGTCCACCCGTGGAAACGACCCGGGAATCCGGGATTCGCGACGAACTCGTAGTCGCCGTACATCGAGCAGCGTGAGCGGGCCAGCCTGTTGAGTGGGGCGATGCGGTCCCTGGGTCCCAGCTCACGCGATTCCGTCCATGTCTGGTAGCCGTTCACGAAGATGCGGCTTGCGGGAGGCACGGGAACGGAGATCCGCAGTTCGGCTGCGAGCAGGGTCACGGTAGCGCGAGGTGTTACAGTGACGATCCAGTGGTCTCCGGGTACGGCTGCACCGATCGTTGGCGAAATAATCAGGTCGTCGTTTTCGACTTGCCCATCAAGGTCGAACTTCAGGGTCACAACGACCCCGTCGCGACGATATGTCAGTTTGCCTCGTACGTTTTCCATCCTATGCTTCGCCGATTGCTTCGTGAACCCCATCGACAGCCCGGGTCTCATAGAACGAAGGTTCGAGCCCTGTTGCTGCCAGGTAGGCGGATCGAACGGAGGCAGTGAACGCCGGCATATCGGCTTGCTTGACAAGAGCGATCGCACAGCCTGCGAAGCCGGCGCCCGTCATGCGGGCCCCCAGGCATCCTGGAGCCTGTTGGGCAGCACTCACGATCGCGTCGAGATACGGTCCGGTCACTTCGTAGTCATCCCGAAGCGAGGCGTGAGACTCGTCGAGCAGCTGGCCGAATGCGGCCAGATCACCGGTCTCCAGAACCTGAGAGGCATGTTTCACGCGTTTGTGTTCGGTGATGACATGGCGAGCCCTTCGCTGAAGAACGGGGTCCGCCACATGGGTCAGTATGTCTGCCCATTCAGCATGCACCAGACCATTTCTGGGTGCGTCGGTTCCCAGGAGCTGGAGAACAGCGTCGCACTCGGCTCTGCGTTCGTTGTACTTTGATTCGGCCAGCCGCCGCTGTCTCGAAGTGTTCATAATGACCAGGGCATATGCCCCCAGGGCGACAGGTATGTGCGTGAAGTCCTGCGAGTCGCAGTCCAGCAGCAGGGCCTGGTCCTTTCTGCAAAGCGCGACGGCGAACTGGTCCATAATTCCGCAATTCACCCCGACGAACTGGTTCTCCGCCTTCTGGCAGAGCAGGGCAATGGCCTTGAGGTCGCTCAAGGGTGCCTGAGCAAGCGTGAGGAAGGAGAACGCTGTCAGTATTTCCATGGCGGCCGACGATGAGAGCCCTGCTCCTTGCGGAAGTGTTGTGGTGAACAGGACGTCAGCTCCGACCAGGTCGTCTCCCCGAAGGACGAGTTCATGGAGGACCCCGGCTGGGTAGTTGCCCCAGCCGCGTGCAGGGTCGAACTCGATGGGTTGGTCAAGGTCGATCTCGACGGCCAGTGGTTCATCTGATGAGCGGAGCCTGACGAGATGGTCGGAGCGGCGTCGGCAGACTGCCGTGATTCCAAGGG